>NZ_JBEZYN010000006.1:0-417616 GCF_040638605.1 Streptomyces sp. NPDC026092 | reverse complement strand
GCCCGGTTACATTCCGAACCCGGAAGCTAAGCCTTTCAGCGCCGATGGTACTGCAGGGGGGACCCTGTGGGAGAGTAGGACGCCGCCGAACAATCATTGTGGGAAAGCCCCGCACCTTATGGTGCGGGGCTTTTCTGCGTTTACGGCCCATCCAGCAGCCGCCCGTGCTCAGGGCTCAGTGCTCCGGGGTTACCAGGCGGGTGTCGTAGGCCAGGATCACCGCCTGGACGCGGTCCCGGGCGCCGGTCTTCGCCAGGACGCGGCTGATGTGGGTCTTCACCGTTGATTCCGCGAGGTGCAGACGTTCGGCGATCTCCGTGTTCGTCCAGCCCTGGCCGATGACCGTGAGGATCTCGCGTTCCCGGTCCGTCAGGGACTTCAGGCGGGGGTCCTCGCGCGGCTCGCCCTGGGCGGTCGTGGTCGCGGGGAGGTGGTGGATGTACGCGTCCAGGAGGCGGCGGGTCAGGCTCGGGGCCACCACCGCGTCGCCGCTCGCGACCGCGCGGATGCCGGAAAGCAGCTCCTCGGGCTGGGCGTCCTTGACGAGGAAGCCGCTGGCGCCGGCGCGCAGGCCCTCGTAGGCGTACTCGTCGAGGTCGAAGGTCGTGACGATCAGGACGCGGGTGCGGGCGCCGGCCGCGACGATGCGGCGGGTGGCCTCGATGCCGTCGAGGCCGGGCATCCGGATGTCCATCAGGACGACGTCCGGGCGGAAGCGGTCCACGAGGCGGATCGCCTCGGTGCCGTTCGGCGCCTCGCCGACGACCGTCATGTCGTCCTGGCTCTCCAACAGCATGCGGAAGCCGAAGCGTTGCATCGCCTGGTCGTCCGCGATCAGCACCGTCGTCACGAGAGGGAGTCCTCCAGGGGAAGTCGAAGTCGTACGCGCCAGCCGCCTTCGGGCAGCGGTGCGGCTTCGAGTGTGCCGTCGTAGAGCTTCGCGCGCTCGTGCATTCCTGTGATGCCTTGGCCGGAGGTCTGAGGGGTGTCATCCGGCTCCGGCCGGCTTTGGGCAGTGTTCGTCACCTCCGTCGTCACCTCCGCCTCGGTGTACGTGAGGACGACCGTGGACTCCGCGCCTTCGCCCGCGTGCTTGAGGGCGTTCGTCAGGGCTTCCTGGACGACCCGGTAGACCGTCAGTTGGGCGCCGGCGGGGAGGTCTTGGGTGGGGCCCTTCGTCTCCAGGCGTACCGGCAGGCCTGCTTTCCGTACGCCGGTGATCAGGGCGTCCAGGTCGGCCAGGGTGGGCTGGGGGGCGCGTACCGCTTCGCTGCGGAGGAGGCGGCGGAGTTCGGCGAGGGCCTGGCGGCTGGTCGTGCCGATGGCGTCGAGGGCCTCCGCCGCGCGTTCGGGGTTCTTGGCCGCCGCGTACCGGCCGCCGTCGGCGAGGCCGGTGATGACGGAGAGGTTGTGGCCGATGATGTCGTGCATCTCGCGGTTGATCCGGTTGCGTTCGGCGGCGGCGGCGAGCTGGGCCTGCTGGTCGCGCTCGACTTCGAGGCGGCGGGCCCGGTCGATGAGTGCCGCGGTGTAGTCCTGGCGGGAGCGGACGGCGATGCCGAGGAGGGCGACCAT
Organism: Streptomyces sp. NPDC026092; assembly: GCF_040638605.1. Classification (NCBI taxonomy): domain Bacteria; kingdom Bacillati; phylum Actinomycetota; class Actinomycetes; order Kitasatosporales; family Streptomycetaceae; genus Streptomyces; species Streptomyces sp. NPDC026092. The sequence goes on along the minus strand of NZ_JBEZYN010000006.1, from coordinate 416,041 downwards.
CGCGTACGCCCACAGGGTGGGGACGATCTGCTGGTCCCAACTGCCTTGCGGGAAGCGGGCCGCCCCCACCACCAGGGGCGGGGAGAGGAGGGCTAGCGTCCACAGGAGGGTGCGTGGGGGGCGGCGGAGCGCGATGTGGAAGACCACGATCATCTGGAGCAGACCGGCCTGGAGGAACGCGCCCGTCCAGTTGCTGAGCAGCGCCGCACCCGCCATCACCGCGAGGGCGGTGAGGGGGTGGCGGCGCCGCCAGAAGAGGGGGAGGGCGAAGGCCAGGCTCATGGCCACGACGAGGCCGACCGGTACGGACGGGTCACGGGCGATGTTCCGCCAGCCGCCCGACGCGTCGACCAGAGCCGCCACCGTCCAGAAGGCGGTGAGCAGTCCGTCCCAGACCCAGGGTCGGCGGGCGTCGTAGGCCCGTACGCGTTCGGTCTGCCGCTGGAGGTAGCGGCTGAGCGGTGCCGTTTGGCGTGCCGGGTGCGGTGCTTGGTGCGGTGCCGTCTGCGGTTCGGGGGTCGGTTCCGGGCTCACCCCGCCATCCTCATACGTCACGTCGCTTCAGCAACAGCGCCGGGACGATCAGAGTCGCTGCCGCCCACAGGCACAGGGCGAGCAGTCCGGCGCCCGGGGATGCCGCGTTCGGCAGCGGGGTGGCCGAGCCGAGGGCGCCGGCCGCCTGGGTGGGGAAGTACCGGATCGCCGTCTCCACGGCGTCGTACGGGAGCATCCCGAGGACCTCCGGCAGGATCATGACGCCGCCGATGAAGGCGCCGATGCCGCCCGGTACCGAGCGGAGCGCGGCGCCGAGGCCGAGGGCGAGGACGCTGAGGAGCGTGACGCCGGCGGCGTTGCCCGCGATGGCGGCGAGGACGCCGTCGTCGGCGAGGGAGGCCGCCTGGTCGGTGTCCGAGAGGAAGATCTGCGCGACGAGGAAGGTGATCAGGGCGGTCACGAACGAGACGGTGAAGACGACCGCCGTGAAGACCGCGGCCTTCGCCCAGAGGACGGGGGTCCGGCGCGGTACGGCGGTGAGGGAGGCTCTGATCATGCCGGTCGAGTACTCGCCCGCGGTGACCAGGATGCCGAGGACGGCGAGGCAGATGCCGCCGAGCTGGGAGCCGTAGAGGGTGAGGATGACGGTGTCGACGTCGGAGTCGCCGCCGTCGGAGGTGTACGTGGCGCCCATGAGGATGCCGACGCCGAGGAGGAAGGCGACCGAGGCGAGGACGGTGATCCAGGTGGAGCGGACCGTCCACAGCTTGTGCCATTCGGAGCGGAGCACTCGGGCCGGGGTGATGGCGGGAGCGAGGGTGGGAGCGGTGGTCGTGGCTGGGGTGGTCATGCTGCGGCTCCTTGGTATTCGACCGAGTCGTGGGTGAGGTCCATGAACGCCTGCTCCAGTGAGGCGGTCTGCGGGGTGAGTTCGTACAGCGGTACGCCGTGGGTGGCTGCCGTGCGGCCGATCGCCGCCGCGTCCGTGCCCGTGATGCGGAGGGTGTCGGGGGACTCGCCGGGTTCCGTCGTGATCGCCGCTCCGGGGAGCAGTTCGCGCAGGCGCGCCGGTTCGGGGGTGACGACCTTGACCGAGGCGCCGCCCGACTCCCGTACGAGCGCGTCGACGGTCGTGTCGGCGAGGAGGCGGCCCTTGCCGATGACGATCAGGTGGTCGGCGGTCAGGGCCATCTCGCTCATCAGGTGGGAGGAGACGAGGACGGTACGGCCGTCGGCGGCCAGGGACTTGAGGAGCGTACGGATCCACAGCACGCCCTCCGGGTCGAGGCCGTTCACGGGCTCGTCGAGGACGATCGTGCGCGGGTCGCCGAGGAGGGCGGCGGCGATGCCGAGGCGCTGGCCCATGCCGAGGGAGAAGCCCTTGACCCGGCGGCGGGCGACGTCGGTGAGGCCGGTCAGGCCGAGGACGTGCTCGACGCGGGAGCGGGGGATGCCGTGGGTGTGGGCGAGGGCCATGAGGTGGTGGTACGCCGAGCGGCCCGGGTGGACCGAGCGGGCCTCCAGGAGCGCGCCGACCTGGGTGAGGGGCGCGGGGTGGGCGGCGTACGCGCGGCCGTTGATCGTGGCGCGGCCGCGGGTGGGGGCGTCGAGGCCGAGGAGCATGCGCAGGGTGGTGGACTTGCCGGCGCCGTTGGGGCCGAGGAAGCCGGTGACGGTGCCGGGGTGGACGGTGAAGCTGAGGTCCTGGACGACGGTCCTGTTCCCGTACCGCTTGGTGAGTTCGTCAGCTCGGATCATGTCCACGACGCTACGGAGCGGGCGGCGGGGGATCGTCCGACCGGGGGTGGGGGTGGGGGGAGGGGTGTAGTACCGGGGTACGACGGGCTCGCGGCCCTGCTGCGGTGCGGAAACCGGTTGTCGGGGGTGGTGGGCTGCGTCGAGGATCGGGGCATGCGCTATCTGATACGTACGATCCGTGCCGACGAGTGGGAGCGGTGCCGCGAGATCCGGCTCGCGTCGCTGCAGGACCCGGTGGCGAAGATCGCCTTCCTCGACACGTACGAGGCCGCCGTGACGCGGTCCGATTCCTTCTGGCGGGAGCGGGCGGAGGGCGCGTCGGAGAGCGGGACGAGCGTCCGGCAGTTCGTGGCCGAGGCCCCGGACGGGAGCTGGGCGGGCACGATCACGCTGCTGGTGGAGCGGCCGTCGGACGAGGTGCGCTTCGGGGAGCCGGCGAAGACCGACCAGACGCACATCGTGGGCGTGTACGTGCGGCCCGAGGCGCGCGGTACGGGGGTGATCGACGCGCTGTTCCGGGCGGGGGTGGAGTGGTCCTGGGCGCTGCAGGAGCCGGTGATCGGGCGGGTGCGGCTGTACGTCCACGAGGACAACGCGCGGGCCGCCGCGTTCTATCGGCGATTCGGCTTCGTCGAGACGGGGGAGCGGGTGGTGGTGCCGGGGGACGCCGAGGCGCTTGAGGTGGAGTACGAGGTGGTGCGGCCCCGCGGGTGACGCGGACTGGCTCCGGTGCGTGGGTAGCTGGGATCCTGGTGGTTCCAGCGAACTCGGGGGAATCGTGCAGGAGTTGATGCCGGGTGACCCGGCGGCGATCGGTCCGTACCGGCTGACGGGGCGGCTCGGCGCGGGCGGGATGGGGCAGGTCTTCCTGGGCCATTCGGTCAGTGGGCGGCGGGTCGCGGTGAAGGTGGTGCGGCCCGAGCTCGCGGCGGATCCGGGGTTCCGGCTGCGGTTCCGGCGCGAGATCGAGGCGGCCCGTGCCGTGGGCGGCTTCTGGACGGCTCCGGTCGTGGACGCCGATCCGGAGGCCGTGGCGCCGTGGGTGGCCAGCGCGTACATCGAGGCGCCTGACCTCGGGCGGCTCGTCGAGAACGAAGGGCCCTTGGTCGAGGGGGCGTTGCGGGGGCTGGCCACGGGGCTTGCGGAGGCCCTCGAGGCGATCCACCGGGCCGGTCTCGTGCACCGGGACATGAAGCCCTCGAACGTCCTGGTCACCGGGGACGGGCCCCGGGTCATCGACTTCGGCATCTCCAAGGCCCTGGAGGGCGGGATGACGCTGACGGGGACCGGGCTCGTGGTCGGCACGCCGGGGTTCATGTCGCCGGAACAGGCGACGGGGGCGCGTGTGGGCGCGCCGAGCGACGTCTTCTCGCTGGGCGCGGTCCTGGCCTTCGCGGCGACGGGCGACGGGCCGTTCGGGGTCGGCAGTGTGCCCGCGCTGCTGTACCGGGTGGTGCACGACGTGCCCCGGCTCGACGGTGTTCCGGACGGGATACGGGGAGTGGTGGCGCGCTGCCTGGAGAAGCGGGCGGAGGAGCGGCCGACGGCGGGTCAGCTCCTCGATCTGCTGGGCGAGGTGGTGGCGGAGGCCGCGGTCGCGCCTACGGCTGTCATGACGGAGGCGGTGACTCCGGCCATGCCGGCCGCCGCGCCCGCCGTGACGCCCGCCGTGACGCCTGCCGTGACGCCTGCCGCAACGCGTACCGAACCGCCGGAGCGGGCCGGGCAGCAGGTCGGCGACGGTGATGCGCAGGCGGTGGTGAAGGCCTCCACGTCCACCCGGACGGGGAGGAACTGGCTGCTTCTTGGCGCGTCGCCCCTGATCCTCGGCTTCGCGTTCCTCACCGCCACCGCGGGGGGCACCTTGGCCGGGGGTCTCGCCGGTCTGGTGGCGGCGGTGGGCGCGGTGGTGCTCGGGCTGCGGAGGCAGGAGCGGGAGGTCCAGGTGCGGGCGGACGCGCGGGGGCTGGTGGTGGTCCGCGACGGGGTGCGGTGGAGCGAGGCGTGGGACCGGCTCGACTTCGTCACCCTTGTTCCTCGGGGTGGTTCGGCGCACGAGTGGTCCCTGCTCGCCGTCGCGCGCGGAGGTGGTGGCCGGCCGGTACCGCCCGCGCTGAAGGGCGGGACGGAGGCGGGCTCGGTCCGGCTCGACCTGCGGTTCCCCGACGCGAGCACGGCGCGGGCGCGGATCCAGCGGCTCCACGTCACGTTGGAGCGGTTCGCCGAGGCGGTCTACGAGGCGGACCGGGCGGTCCTGACCCGCTGAACGGGCCGGGCGTGGTCGGCTACGGCGTGAGGAGCTGCTCCTGCCAGCGCGCGCGGGCCTGTTCCTGGGAGCGGAGGAGGGCCAGGGTGGGGAGGCCCGTGTCCTGGCCGGTCGTCAGGAGGTCCGGGAGTTGGGGGAGCGGGGCCACGGCGGCGGCGTCGTCGAGGACGAGGGTCAGTGGTGGGTCGAGCCGACCGTCGGATGACCGTGCGGCCATGCGGCGGCCGTGCTCGACCACGCTTGCGGTGAGGGCGGTGAGCAGAGGCATCGCGCCGGGGCGGCTGCGCGGGTCCTCGATCGGTTCACCGACCACATAGAGAGTGCCCCCTTCGGCGACGAAAGATTCCAGCGTCAGCGAATCAGTTCGATTCGGGGTGCAGGCGTCCCTGATGTGGATCGAGGAGAGCGCGGAGAGCGTCCGCGCGGTCAACTCCTGGGCGATCTCGCGCCGTTCCGGGTGCGCGGTGAGCGCGGACTCCAGGAGGCCGGCGTGGCCCGGGGCCGCCTTGGGGTGCGTACGGAGGATCCGTACGGGCTCGTGGGCGCCCGTGCCCTGCGCCCAGCGGTGGACCTGCTTGAAGGGGCGGTCGTCCAGGGCCGCGGCGTGCAGCCAGCAGCGCAGGAGCGTTTCCGCGGTGTCGGCCACGGCGGCGTCCAAGCGGGACGGCGGGCGTACGGGGGCGAGGAGGGCGACCGCCCGTTCCTGCGCCCGCGCCGGGTCCTCGCAGCCGGCGGACGGGGACCAGTGGAGGCGGGCGGGGGTGTCGCAGAGGTGACCGGGGTCGTACACGAGGACGGGGCCGAGCTTGCCCCGGGCGTCCTTGGTGTCTGCCCACAGGGTCGGGTCGGAGGTGACGACGAGCACGGCCCCCTCGGCGTCCTGGAGGGCCTGGAGCGCGGCGGGGCGGCGGGTGGCCGGGGTGCCGTAGACGAGCCCGGTGCGGGGGACGGGAGGGGCGGGGGTCGACAGGGGCGGGGCCGTGACCACTTCGACCACTTCGGTGACCTCAGCCACCTCAGTCACCCTCGCCTCGTCCAGAGGCCTCCTGGGCGCGGGCGCGGCCATGACCTCCGTACGCTCCACAGGCCTCTCCTCGTACGTCCCCCCTCGCCTCCCCGCCCGTACCGTCCTCCACCGCGCCAGCGTCCCCACCACGAACACCGTGAGCACCACCAGCACCATCAGCTCGCCGATGAGCAGGCCCCAGAACAGCCCGTACCCCGAGAGTTCGCCCGCCGGGGTGTCCGGCCAGGCGGTCGGCAGGTCCTGGGGGCCGCTGATCAGGGCGCGGACGGCCTTGGGGGTGCGGGTGAAGGTGACTCCGTCCGGCCAGGCGCCCTTGGAGAAGAGGGCGGCCAGGCCGGTCGCCGTCCAGACGAGCACCGTCAGGCCGACGGGGATGCCGACCAGGGCGAGGACGAGGCCGTCCGGCACCCCGCCCTGCCCGCCGCCCTGCTGTCCGCCGTGGCGCTGTTCCTGCGTGGTCTTCCGCATCGTTCGTTCGTTCGCCCGCCCGCTCGTTCGCCCGCTCACGCCACCGTCGACCGGGAGGGGTCGTTGAGCTGCTGCTCCATGAGGGCGGCGCGCTGTTCCGTCTCCCACTCCAGCTCCGGGTCGACGGCCGGGTCGACCGACGACTCCGTCATGGCGCGGTCGGTGTAGACGAGTGGCCGCTCCCTCTCCGTGATGAGGTGTTTGACCACCTGCACATTGCCGTTGACGTCCCAGACCGCGATGCCGGGGGTGAGGGTCGGGATGATCTCGACCGCCCACCTCGGCAGGCCGAGCACCCGTCCCGTAGCCCTTGCCTCGTCGGCTTTCTGGGCATAAATGGTGCGGGTGGAGGCCATCTTGAGGATCGCCGCGGCCTCCCGGGCCGCCGCGCCGTCGACGACGTCCGAGAGGTGGTGGACGACCGCGACGAAGGACAGGCCGAGCCGCCGGCCGAACTTGAGCAGCCGCTGGAACAGCTGCGCCACGAACGGGCTGTTGATGATGTGCCAGGCCTCCTCGACCAGGAAGATGCGCTTCTTCCGGTCGGGGCGGATCCAGGTGTGCTCCAGCCACACGCCGACGATCGCCATCAGGATGGGCATGGCGATGGAGTTGCGGTCGATGTGGGACAGGTCGAAGACGATGAGCGGCGCGTCGAGGTCGATGCCGACCGTGGTCGGACCGTCGAACATGCCGCGCAGGTCGCCGTCGACCAGCCGGTCCAGGACGAGCGCGACGTCCAGGCCCCAGGCGCGGACATCGTCTATGTCGACGTTCATCGCCTCCGCCGACTCCGCCTCCGGGTGCCGGAGCTGCTCGACGATGTCGGTCAGGATGGGCTGGCGGTCGGTGATGTGCTCGTTGACGTACGCGTGGGCGACCTTGAGCGCGAAGCCGGAGCGCTCGTCTAGGCCGTGGCCCATCGCGACCTCGATGATCGTACGGAGCAGGGCCAGCTGCCCGGTCGTGGTGATCGACGGGTCGAGCGGGTTGAGCCGGATGCCGGCGTCGACGGCGACCATCGGGTCGAGGCGGATGGGGGTTATCCCCAGCTCCTGCGCGATGAGGTTCCACTCGCCGACGCCGTCCTCGCCCTGCGCGTCGAGGACGACGACCTGTCGGTCGCGGAAGCGCAACTGCCGCAGGACGTACGTCTTCTCGAGCGCCGACTTGCCGTTGCCGGACTCGCCGAGGACGAGCCAGTGGGGGGCCGGGAGCTGCTGGCCGTACAGCTGGAAGGGGTCGTAGATGTACCCCTTGCCGCTGTAGACCTCGCGGCCGATGATCACGCCGGAGTCGCCGAGGCCGGGGGCGGCCGTCGGCAGGTAGACGGCCTGGGCCTGGCCGGTCGAGGTGCGGACGGGCAGGCGGGTCGTCTCCACCTTCCCGAAGAGGAAGGAGGTGAAGGCTTCGGTGAGGGCGGAGAGTGGATCTCGCATGTGCACGGGCCCCTTAGCGGCTGGCGTGGCGTGGCTGGCGGCTAGTGGCGGGTGGCTAGCGGCGGATGCCGGTCGCGAACGGCAGGGTGTTCACAAAGGCCCGGTGGTGCTCGCGGTCGCACCACTCCAGCTTCAGGTACGACTTGCCCGCGGAGGCCCTGATCGTGCGCTTGTCCCTGGCCAGGGCTTCGGGGGAGCGCGACGACACAGTGATGTACCCGACGAGGTTGACCCCGGCCGCGCCGCTGGCGAGATCTTCACCCCGCTGGTCGAGCCGGCCGTGCGCGGCGATGTCGCGCGGGTCGACCGTGCGGTTCATCTTGGCCTGACGGGAGGCCTCGGCCTCGTCGTTGGTCTTCTCGGTGAGCATGCGCTCGATGGCGACCTCGGTGGGTTCGAGGTCCATCGTCACCGCGACCGTACGGATCACGTCGGGGGTGTGGACGAGCAGCGGGGCGAGGAAGTTGACGCCGACCGGGGTCATCGGCCACTCCTTCACCCAGGCGGTGGCGTGGCACCAGGGGGCGCGGGTGGAGGACTCGCGGGTCTTGGCCTGGAGGTAGGTGGGCTCCATCGCGTCGAGTTCGGCGGGCCAAGCGTTTCGTTTCGTCATCGCCTGGATGTGGTCGATGGGGTGGTCCGGGTCGTACATGGAGTGCACGAGGGACGCGAGCCGGGACTGCCCGAGGGGCTGCCGTACGCGGATGTCGGCCTCGGCGAGCCGGGCGCAGATGTCGGTGAGCTCGCGGGCCATGACGACGGCGAGGCCGGCGTCGCGGTCGAGCTTGCGGGCGCCGGAGGTGTGGCGGGCCGCGCGGGCCATGGCGTTGGCCTCGGCGGCGAGTTCGCGGGTGTAGTGCATGCACGCGACGAGGTAGGCGCGGTGCTGCTCGCTGGAGGTGGAGACCATCGACTGGAGCTGCTCGTACGACTCCTGGAGCCAGCCGGGGGCCTGTGCGTCGCCGCGCTGGGCGACGTCCTTGGCGTGGGCGTCGGGGTCGGCGGGGAGCGTACGGGCGAGCATCTGGAGGCGGGTGACGAAGCCGTCTCCGTTGGCGACGTGCTTGAGCAGCGTGCCGAAACGGTCCACCAGGGCTTCCTGGTCCTCGCTGTCGCGCAGGCCGACGCCGGGGCCCTCGATCTCGATGGCGGCGGTGACGGTGCGGCGGTCGGCGTGCAGGAGGACGGCGATCTCGTCGGGGCCGAAGGGGGCGGAGAGCCAGTTGATCCGGCCGATGCCGGGCGGCGGGCCGACCTCGACCTCGCGGCCGTCGAGCCGTACGCCGGCCTCGGCTGCGGCGGAGCGGTAGGCGGTGCCGCGCTTGAGGGACCGCTTGTAGCTGCGGTTGATCTCAAACCATTTGTAGAAGGTGCGGTGCTTGTACGGGACGTACACGGCGGCGAGCGCGAGGACGGGGAAGCCGGCGAGCAGCGCGATCCGCAGGGGCAGGGCGGGGACGAGGAGTCCGCTCATCATGCCGAGGAAGGCGCCGGCGATGATGAGGGCGATCTCGCCGGTCTCACGGTTCTTGCCGACGATCGCGTTCGGCCGGGCTCGGCCGATGAGATACGTACGGCGGGGCGCGACCGGCTGGGACTGGGTCGTCAACGCCCTCCACCTCCTGTGCTTCCTGTGGATCCGGTGTTCCTGCGGCTGCTGTGCGGGGTGCCCGAGGTGGGGCTGCTGCTACGCGGCGGGGGTGCGGCGGAGGGGACAGATCCGCCGCCGCCCCCTGCGTTACCGGCGCTGCCGCGGCTGCTGTGCGCGGCGACTCCGCCGGAGAGCGGGTTGGCGGGGCGTGGGGCGCCGCCGCTGTTCTGGTTGCCTCCGCCGCCGCTGTCGCGGGTGCTGTGGGTCTTGATGCCCTGGGAGACGAGGGAGGCGGGGGAGGAGAGGACGGCCGCGGCGGCGTTCTCGCCGGCGCGGTGGATGCGGTTGTTGCGGGAGGCGACGATCTCGTCGCCGAAGCCGGGGACGAAGCGGTAGATCATCGCGGAGGCGAAGATCGCGAGCAGGATGATCGCGAGCCCGGAGACGACGGCGGAGAAGGAGTCGGGGCCGGTCCCGGAGGAGAGCGCGCCGGCGAGGCCGAGGACGATGACGATGACCGGCTTGACCAGGATGATCGCGATCATGATCCCGGCCCAGCGGCGGACGTGGCCCCACATGTTCTTGTCGACGAGGCCGGAGTAGACGACGACGCCGAGGAGGGCGCCGACGTAGAGCATGACGGCGCGCAGGAAGAGCTCGAGGTAGAGGACGCCGGCGGCGAGGATGCTGACGAGCGAGACGATGATCAGCATGATCGGCCCGCCGCCGATCTGGTCGCCCTTCTGGAGGGCCTCCTTGAAGCTGCCGAAGAAGACGTCGGTCTGTTGACCGGTGCCGGCGGCGATGACTTCGGTGACGGCGTCGGTGGCGTTGACGACGGTGTAGAGGATGAGCGGGGTGAAGGCGGAGGCGAGGACGGTCAGCCAGAGGAAGCCGATGGCCTCGGAGATGGCGGTGGTGAGGGGGACGCCTCGGATGGCTCGCTTGGCGACGGCGAGGAGCCAGAGGAGGAGGGTGAGGAAGGTGGCGGCGGCGAAGACGATGGCGTAGCGGCCGAGGAACTCGAGGTTGGTGAAGTCGACGTCGGCGGTCTCTTTGACGGCCTTGGAGAGCGCGTCGACGATCGACACGGCGGCGTCGGCGCAGCCGCGGGCGAGGGAGGCGAGGGGGTCGAGGGAGGCGGTGGGGTCGGGGGTGGTGCGGCCACCGGTGCCGGGTTCGCCATTGGTGCAGTACTCGCGGGCCGGCCCCGCGATGAGCGCGCACGGATCGCTGCTCGCCCCGGGCGACGGCGTCGAGCTGGGGGTCGGTGTGGGCGTGGGAGCCGCTGCCGCCCGCGGCGCCAGGGCGACGAGCGCCACCTGGGCGGCGACCAGTACGGGCAGAACGGCTCGGCCGCTGCGCAGACGGTTAGCGGGCATACGTGAATCCCCCGAATTCCTTCACCGCGTCGGCGATCTCCTCCGAGCCCGAGACCGGGTTGTCCCCGTTGACCGGAGTGGGGCCCGTCTTCTGCGTGGTCGACAGGACCTTCCAGTCGGAATCGCTCCAGGCGAGCTTCAGGGTGACCGTGAACCAGCCGTTGGTCACCGGCTTGGTGGACGCTTCCCCTGTGAGGCCGAAGAGGCCGACACACCAGACGTCGACGTCCGCCGTCTCGGCGGAGTAGCTCGTCACCTTCGTGCCGGCCGGCACTGTGCGGCTGACGAATGTCGCCCCGGCAGGGGCGCTCCCGTCCGGCGTCAGCCCGATCTGCTTCAGGAAGTCCTGCGAGTAGTCGGCGTCGAATCCCGCCTGGAGCTCGTCGAGGGTGCTCGGAGCGGCGATCGCGCCCACGATGTCGTGGCGACGCTCGGTGTTGAACATCCCGTCAGAACCCAGCGCCACCGCATAGTTCGACGCCGCGCTCTGCGCCCCCTGCTCGTCCCGTGCGAACCCCGTCGGGATCGTGCCGTTCTTGCCCGGGACCGGGCGGACGCCTGTCGCTGCCGTGGGGGCCTGTTTGCCCGAGGAGGGGGTGGAGCCCGAGGTGTTGTCCGTGTCCGGGTCGCCGCCGCCTCTGTTCGCGAAGGCGATCGCGGCGATCAGCAGGACCACCACGCCGACCGCCGTGATCAGTGAGCGTGAGCCGCGCGGGCGGCGTGCGGGGGCGTACGGGTCGCCCGTGCCGCCCTCGGGGAGGCGTGTGCGGGTCTGGCCGGAGCCGCCCATGCCGCTGCCGCCGAAGCCGTCGTTGTCGTCGCCGAGGCTCATGGCGAACACGCCCTCTCAACCGTGTGGTGACTGGACATCAGACTGGACATCAGGAAAAGCAACCGACCCGGACGTCAGACGGCCATGCCGTACACGATCGTGAACAGCGTCCCCAGCGAGCCGATGATGAAGACGCCGGTCAGGCCGGCCACGATCAGGCCCTTGCCCTGTTCCGCGCTGAACGTGTCCCGGAGCGCGGTCGCGCCGATGCGCTGCTTGGCCGCTCCCCAGATGGCGATGCCGAGACAGAGCAGGATGGCCACGGCCATCACGACCTCAATCATCACCTTGGCTTCATTGCCCAGGCTCCCGAAAGGCCCCCAGTTCGGGGCGATTCCACCGATGATGGTGGTGATGTCGCCCTCTTCGGCCGCCAGGTACATGTAACTCACCGCCCCTGTTGGGTAGTTCGTCGCCCCTGCCCGATGGCATGGGTCATCGCCCTATCTTCGCTGATGAAACCGCTCGCGTGTGACGGCTTGACGGCTCTCTTTACCCGATCCCCGTACATGTGACCGGTCCGACCGTCTTGACCTGCGACGGTGTGGCCGGTTTCTATGCGAGGAAGCGTATGGTCACTCTGTGTATCACGGAGGGTGACTCCGGGCAATGACTGTCGTTGTTGCACTCTTGGGGTGGTGGCGCGGCTGGTCAGGCGTATGACGCGACCAGGCGCGCGAGGTGACGGCCCGCCAGGAGCAGCGGGGTCTCCGAGCGCGTGACCTGCGCGGTGACCTCCGCGCCCTCCAGCGTGTTGATGACCGTCGCCGCGAGGTCCCGGGCCTCGGGGCCGGGGAGGCCGCAGCCGAGGAGCTTGTCCTCGACGACGCGCTGCCACGTCAGGAACGCCTCGGCGCAGGCGCGTTGGATGGCGTTGTCCGTGCCCAGGGTCTCCAGCGCGGCCGCGGTGACCGGGCAGCCGTCGATCCAGCCGGAGTCGCGGAGTTCGCGGGCCAGGAGGCGGGCGCAGGCGTCGACCGCGGCGGCGGGGTCGTCCTCGCCGTCCAGTGCGGTACGCAGCATCGCGGCGAACTCCTCGCGGCTGTGCGTCATCGCCTCGACCGCGACGGCCTCCTTGCCGCCGGGGAAGAAGTGGTACACGGAGCCGAGGGTGGCCTCCGCCTCCTGGGCGATCTGCTTGATGCCCGTGCCGACGTAGCCCTGGCGCTGGATGAGGCGGGCGGCGGCGACGACGATCCGCTCGCGGGTGCCGACGGTGCTGGTCTGCATGCGGTGATTCTAGCGAGGTCGCTCATTAAGTAGAGCGTTCGTTTTAGAGCTGTGCTAGCGTCCCCTTCGTTACTGGATAGAGCGTTCGTTCTAGGGAGCTTTCATGCGTCACCAGAACTCCGTCACCGTCATCGGCCTCGGCCCCATGGGGCGCGCCATGGCCGCCGCCTACCTCGACCAGGGCTACGACGTCACCCTGTGGAACCGCACCCCCTCCCGCGCCGACGAGCTCGTGCGCCGTGGTGCCGCCCTCGCGGCCTCGCCCGCCGAAGCCGTCGCCGCCAACGAGGTCGTCCTCCTCAGCCTCACCGACTACCAGGCCGTGTACGACGTGCTGGGCGGCGTCGAACCCGCCCTCCTCGCCGGGCGGGTCCTCGTCAACCTCAGCTCCGACACCCCCGACCGGGCGCGCGCCGCGGCGGACTGGGTACGGGAGCGCGGGGCCGTGCAGCTCACCGGAGGGGTCCTCACGCCGCCGTCCGGCATCGGCCGGCCCGGCTCCTCCACCTTCTACAGCGGACCGCGCGACGTCTTCGAGGCCCACCGCGCCACCCTCGAAGTCCTCACGGCCACCGACCACCGCGGCGAGGACCCCGGGCTCGCCGCGCTCTACTACCAGCTCAACATGGTCATGTTCTGGACTTCCCTGAGCGGCTACTGGCAGGCCCTCGCCCTCGCCGACGCGTACGGCATCACGGCCACCGACCTCCAGCCGCACGCCCTCGGCGCGCTCGACCTCCAGCAGTTCGTGGAGTTCTACGGGCCCCGCGTCGACGCCGGCGACCACTCAGGAGACGTCGACCGCCTCGCCATGGGGCTCGCGAGCGCCGAACACGTCGTGCACACCGTCACCGACGCCGGTGTCGACGCGGCGCTCCCCGCCGCCGTCGCCGACCTCTTCCGGCGCGGTGTCGCCGCCGGGTACGGGGACGCCAGCAGTTCCAGTCTTGTGGAGGTGCTCAAGGGGCGGTAGTTCAGCGGTTCGGCATGCCCGGTGACTTTGTCCGAAACGGTTGGCGGCAGCCCGCCTGCGAGGCGGGCGCCGCACCTAGACTTGTCGCTCGATGGACTGCCAAGACCCCAGGGGTGGTTGACGGTGCGTAGGGCGCGCAAGGCCTGGCTGGTGGCCGGTGGGGTCTTCGGCATGTGCCTCGGCTTCGTCGCGCTGCTCGTCGTCGGTACGTACTCCGCCGCCGCCGGACTCATCGGGGGCGCCGGGGACGCCAAGAACGGCACCGTGGCCCTGGCGAAGGGCGCCGTGCCCGCCGCGTACCAGGGTCTGGTCCAGCGGTGGGGGAACCTCTGCCCCGCCATCAACCCGGCCCTGCTCGCCGCCCAGCTCTACCAGGAGAGCGGCTGGAACCCGAGGGTCGTCTCGCCCGCCAACGCCATGGGCATCGCCCAGTTCATCCCCGGCACCTGGGCCGGGCACGGCATCGACGGGGACGGGGACGGCGACCGGGACGTCTGGGATCCCAAGGACGCGATCCCCTCCGCCGCCACCTACGACTGCGAGCTCGCCGGCTATGTGAAGGACGTGCCCGGCGACCCGACGAACAACATGCTCGCCGCGTACAACGCGGGCGCCTACCGGGTCATCAAGTCCGGCGGTGTGCCGCGCATCACCGAGACGCAGAACTACGTCCGCATCATCCGGTCCCTCGAGAAGAGCTTCGCCCGGCCCGTCGGCCGCGTCGAGCCCTCGCGGCAGGCCGCCGGAGCGATCTACTACGCCCAGCAGAAGCTCGGCACGCCCTACCTCTGGGGCGGCACCGGCACCGCGGCTCAAAATGGCCGATTCGACTGCTCCGGTCTGACCCAGGCCGCGTACCTCTCGGTCGGGATCGAGCTGCCGCGCGTCGCCAACGACCAGTACAACGCGGGCCCCCACCCCTCCCGCGACGAGCTGCTCCCCGGCGACCTGGTCTTCTTCTCCGACGACCTGACCAACTCCCGCGCCATCAGGCACGTCGGCATCTACGTCGGCGGCGGCTACATGATCGACGCTCCGCGCACCGGGGCCGTCATCCGCTTCGACAAGATCGACACGCCTGACTATTTTGGTGCCACCAGGGTGACGAAGGACGGCGCCGCGGCGCTGCCCACGCATCTGCCGCAGACCTGACGGACCGTGGCTCCCTGGCCGGAACTCTCCGTTAAGCACAGGCCCTGAGCTGCGACGACGTGTCACTCTTCGGTAACGTCAGGGCGATCATCGACGGTGAGCGGAACGCACGCGTCAGACGGTTCGTTCGATTCACGTGACAAGGCAAGGGGCAGCAGTGGCTGGACTCGCATCGGATGGTTCCAACCCCGATGTCAGCCTGCTCTACGACATCAACGGGCTGGCGCGGCAGGCCCCGCCCTGGCTTGACCGTGTCATGGGCTTCGTGGGCGAGTACGGGATCATGCTCGCCCTCGTCCTCGTCGCGCTCTGGACCTGGTGGAGCGTCCGCCGCCGCGACACCCTCGCCGACTCCGTCTCCGGATTCGCCTCGCTCGTCTGGGCGCCGCTCGCCGCCGGCGTCGCGATCCTCGTCAACATCCCCATCCGCGGCTTCGTCGAGCGGCCCAGACCGTTCAACGACCACCAGGGCCTCGAAGTCCTCGTCTCCGGCAAGACCGACTACTCCTTCGTCAGCGACCACGCCACGCTCGCGATGGCCATCGCCGTCGGGGTCTTCATCGCCCACCGCAAGCTCGGCCTCCTCGCGATCGCGCTCGCCTTCGCCGAGGGCTTCTGCCGGGTCTACATGGGCGTCCACTACCCGACCGACGTCATCGGCGGCATCGCCCTCGGTACGGCGGTGGCGCTGCTCCTCGCCCCCGTCGCCCACGCCCTGCTGACCCCGCTCGTCACCGCGATCGCCCGCTCCCGGCACGGGGCCCGCCTGATCCGCTCCCGGAGCGCCGCCGCACGGTCCGCCGTCCCCGAGACGCTCGACATCCCCGAGCCCCGGATCGGCTCAGGACCCGAGGACAACGACCTCGCGGCGTAGCCCGCGAGCCGGACTGAGCCTCAAACCGCCTGCCTCAAACGGTCTCTCGCGTCGAGTCCGTGTGGGTCGCCGCGTCCGTCCGGGCCTTGTCCCGCGATCTTCGCGCCGGGCCGGTCCAACCACAACTGCATCGGGCGACCGCGAAAGAGCCGCGTTCCGTCGTGGTGGTGGCGTGAGGCGGGGCTTGGTCGTGCACGCATCCACCGTACTGCGCGTGACGGGTCGCCCGAGCCGTCGTTATGCGGATCGGGCGGGTCCCGGACAGGCAGCGGTACGGCGTTGGGGGTTGGCAGGCGATGGTGGTGCGGCGGTACGGGTTCAGGGGCGGGGCGTGGGCCGTCGCCGCCGCACTGATGGCCGGCGGCTGCGCCGGACCTGAGGACCCCGCGCCCGGCGGCGACCCCACCGAGACCGTGCGGGGCGCGGCCGAGGTGCTGACCCGGGCGGGCACCGCCAAGACGAGCACCAGCATGGAGATGGCCACCGGCGGGACGCGGGTCACCATCCGGGGCGAGGGTGGTTACGACTTCCGGCGCCGTACCGGACGGCTCCAGGTCGTCCTGCCCGAGGACGCCGCCGGAGCGGACGAGCACCGGCCCGTCACCGAACTCCTCGTCCCCGGCGCGCTCTACATGAAGAACCGCGGCGCGGGCGTCCCGGCCGACAAGTGGGTACGGGTGGACACCACCACCCTGGACGACGGCAACCTCGTCACCGGCGGGGCCACCGACCCGGGCGCCGCCGCCGAGCTGCTGCGCGGCGCGCAACGCGTGACGTACGTCGGCCAGGTCGACCTGGCAGGGGTGAAAGTCAGCCACTACCGCGGGGTCGCCGACCTCGGGGCGGCCGCGCGGGCCGCCTCGCCGCAGGTGCGCGGCTCGCTCGCCGCGGCGGCGAAAGGGTTCGCCAAGGACTCCGTGCCCTTCGACGCGTACCTCGACGCGGAGGGCCGGCTGCGGAAGGTCCGCCACCAGTTCAGCTTCGCCAACAAGGACCGTACGGTCGCGGTCGCGTCGACGACCCTGCTCTACGGGTTCGGCACCCCCGTCGACGTACGGCTGCCGAGTCGCGGGGACATCTACGCCGGGAAGATCGAGGTGTAGCGAGCGGCGCGAAGCCACCCGCAGGCCATGGCCAAATGGTCCGGACTAGTCATGCGCGTTGCGTGGCGCGCTCCCTACGCTGGGAGACCGACGCCGGCAGGAAGAGGTGAACGCGCGTGGCCCCGCCCAGTACCGCGACCGTGCCCACGGAACAGGACCGCGTCGCTCTCGCCGAGATCGAGCTGTGCGGTGAGCTGATCATCGCCGCGTCGGCGGCCGACGGGGAGCGGCTCAGCGCGGACCGCATCGACGAGGTGCTGCGGGTCGATACGAAGTCGGTGGTCAGGGAGCCGGGCGTCACGGAGCGGGCCGACCGTTGACGGTCGACCGGGGCGCCGTCGCCGGCGGCCCCGGGATCTCAGGTACGCAGCATCCGCGCGATGGCCTTCGTGGCTTCCTCGACCTTGGCGTCGATCTCGTCGCCGCCCTTGGTCGCGGCGTCGGCGACGCAGTGCCGCAGGTGCTCCTCCAGGAGCTGGAGCGCGAAGGACTGCAGGGCCTTCGTGGAGGCGGAGACCTGGGTGAGTATGTCGATGCAGTAGGTGTCCTCGTCGACCATCCGCTGCAGACCGCGGATCTGGCCCTCGATCCGGCGCAGCCGCTTGAGGTGCTCGTCCTTCTGCTTGTGGTAGCCGTGCACCCCGTGATCGTGGTCGGTCGTGGGTGCGGAGGCTTCGGGGGTGACCTCGGCCGCCTCGGTGGTCGTCATCGCGTCCTCCCGTTGTCCAGAAAGGGTGTGTATACCCCTCGTGGGTATATGGTACCGATCCCCGCCGATCCGGGCGGGGGCCCGTGCAGATCACTGTGCCTGATGGGCGACACTGAAGGGACGCCGGTTAGCCGTGGCCGGATGATGCGCCTAGCATCAGCCTGACCGAAACCCAGCACCCCGAGGACCCCACGTGCGATTGCGTCTGACCCCCAGGGAGACGAGCTTCTACGACATGTTCGCCGCGTCCGCGGACAACATCGTCACGGGCTCGAAACTCCTGATGGAACTGCTCGGAGCGGAGCCTTCCGCCCGGGCCGAGATCGCGGAGCGGATGCGGGCAGCGGAACACGCGGGTGACGATGCTACCCACGCGATCTTCCACCAGTTGAACTCCTCGTTCATCACACCCTTCGACCGCGAGGACATCTACTCCCTCGCCTCCTCCCTCGACGACATCATGGACTTCATGGAGGAGGCCGTCGACCTGGTCGTCCTCTACAACGTCGAGGAACTCCCCAAGGGTGTCGAGCAGCAGATCGAGGTGCTGGCCCGGGCGGCCGAGCTGACCGCCGAGGCGATGCCGCACCTGCGGACGATGAACAACCTCACCGAGTACTGGATCGAGATCAACCGGCTCGAGAACCAGGCCGACCAGATCCACCGCAAGCTGCTCGCCCATCTCTTCAACGGCAAGTACGACGCCATCGAGGTGCTCAAGCTCAAGCAGATCGTGGACGTCCTGGAAGAGGCGGCCGATGCGTTCGAGCACGTGGCGAACACGGTGGAGACCATCGCGGTCAAGGAGTCCTGAGGCTTCGTGGACACCTTCGCGCTGATCGTGACCATCGGTGTCGCGCTCGGCTTCACGTATACGAACGGCTTCCACGACTCGGCGAACGCCATCGCCACCTCGGTCTCGACCCGGGCGCTGACCCCGCGGGCGGCCCTGGCGATGGCGGCGGTGATGAACCTCGCCGGCGCGTTCCTCGGCAGCGGGGTCGCCAAGACCGTCAGTGAGGGCCTGATCGAGACGCCGCACGGCGACAAGGGGATGGGCATCCTCTTCGCCGCGCTCGTCGGCGCGATCATCTGGAACCTGGTCACCTGGTACTTCGGTCTGCCGTCCTCCTCCTCGCACGCGCTCTTCGGCGGCATGGTGGGCGCGGCGCTCGCGGGCGGTACGGAGGTGATCTGGTCGGGCGTGCTCGACAAGATCGTCATCCCGATGTTCGTCTCGCCGGTCGTCGGTCTCGTCGCCGGTTACCTGGTGATGTGCCTGATCCTGTGGATGTTCCGGAAGGCCAACCCGCACAAGGCGAAGCGCGGTTTCCGCATCGCGCAGACGGTGTCGGCGGCGGGCATGGCCCTCGGCCACGGTCTGCAGGACGCCCAGAAGACGATGGGCATCGTGGTGATGGCCCTGGTCATCGCCGATGTGCAGCAGTCGGGCGACGACATCCCGGTGTGGGTGAAGATCGCGTGCGCCGTGATGCTCTCGCTGGGTACGTACGCGGGTGGCTGGCGGATCATGCGGACGCTCGGCCGGAAGATCATCGAGCTGGACCCGCCGCAGGGGTTCGCGGCGGAGACCACGGGCGCGACGATCATGTTCGGCTCGGCGTTCCTCTTCCACGCGCCGATCTCGACGACGCACGTCATCACGTCCGCGATCATGGGCGTGGGGGCGACGAAGCGGGTGAACGCGGTGCGGTGGGGGGTCGCGAAGAACATCATCCTGGGGTGGTTCATCACGATGCCGGCCGCTGCGTTGGTCGCGGCGCTCAGTTATTACGTGGTGCGGCTGTTCTTCGGGTGACGGGTTCCGCTCCGGCGGAACCCGGCCCACAACGTGGGTCGCACAAATGGTTGGGCCCGGCTCTCCTGTGGGAGAGCCGGGCCCATTCGTCTTGCGGTGGCACCGCCATGCAGCACCGCAGGACGCGTTACCCGGATCCGTGGTGACCCGGTGCCGGGGGCGATGGTGGCTGCCCCCGGCGGTGGGTCGGCACGGGCCGGAGCTCGTTCTATCCGAAGCGGCCGGAGATGTAGTCCTCGGTCGCCTGGACAGACGGATTGGAGAAGATGCGCTCCGTGTCGTCCAGCTCGATGAGCTTGCCCGGCTGGCCCACGGCCGCCAGGTTGAAGAAGGCCGTGCGGTCCGAGACGCGGGCGGCCTGCTGCATGTTGTGCGTGACGATGACGATCGTGAACCGTTCCTTCAGCTCACCGATCAGGTCCTCGATCGCGAGCGTGGAGATCGGGTCGAGGGCCGAGCAGGGCTCGTCCATCAGCAGGACGTCGGGCTCGACCGCGATCGCGCGGGCGATGCACAGACGCTGCTGCTGACCGCCGGAGAGGCCGGAGCCCGGCTTGTTCAGGCGGTCCTTGACCTCGTTCCAGAGGTTCGCGCCCTTGAGGGAGCGCTCGACGATCTCGTTGAGCTCGGACTTCTTGTACGAGCCGTTGAGCCGCAGGCCCGCCGCCACGTTGTCGAAGATCGACATGGTGGGGAACGGGTTCGGGCGCTGGAACACCATGCCGACCGTGCGGCGCACGGCGACCGGGTCGACCCCGGCGCCGTACAGGTCCTGGTCGTCCAGGAGGACCTTGCCCTCGACGCGGCCGCCGGGGGTGACCTCGTGCATGCGGTTGAGGGTGCGCAGGAACGTGGACTTGCCGCAGCCGGAGGGGCCGATGAAGGCCGTCACCGAGCGGGGCTCGACCGTCATGGAGATGTCGTCGATCGCCTTGTGGGCGCCGTAGTACGCGGAGAGGCCGCTGACGTCGATTCGCTTGGCCATATCAATTCACTTCCAGGGTGGCCGCGGTCAGCGGCTGGTCTTGGGGGCCTTCCAGCGGGCGATGCCGCGGGCCACCAGGTTGAGGATCATGACGAAGGCGATCAGGACGAGCGCGGCGCCCCATGCACGGGACACTGCGGCGTCGGTGCCGACCGCGTACTGCTCGTACACGTAGAGCGGCAGCGAGGACTGGGCGCCTTCGAAGGGGTTCGGGTTGATCAGCTTCGTACCGAACACGAGGAGCAGGATGGGGGCCGTCTCACCGGTGATGCGGGCGACCGCGAGCATGACGCCCGTGGTGATGCCGCCGATCGCGGTGGGCAGGACCACCTTCAGGATCGTGCGCCACTTCGGGATGCCGAGTGCGAGGGAGGCCTCGCGCAGCTCGTTCGGGACGAGCTTGAGCATCTCCTCGGTGGAGCGGACGACGACCGGCATCATCAGGATCGCGAGGGCCATCGCGCCGGCGAATCCGGAGGGCCCGAAGCCCAGCATCAGATTCCAGGTGGCGAGGATGAACAGGCCCGCGACGATCGACGGGATGCCCGTCATGACGTCGACGAAGAAGGTGACGGCCTTGGCGAGCTTTCCGCCGCCGTACTCGACGAGGTAGACCGCGGTCAGCAGGCCGATCGGCGCGGCGATCAGGGTCGCGATGGCGACCTGCTCGATCGTGCCGAGCAGCGCGTGGTAGACACCGCCGCCGGCCTCGGCGTCGAGGACGCCGTTCATCGAGTGGCTCAGGAAGTACGGGTCGAGGACCTCGATGCCCTTGCTGATCGTGACCCAGGCCAGCGAGAGCAGCGGGATGACGGCCAGGACGAAGCAGACCCAGACGAGGCTGGTCGCGACGCGGTCCTTGGCCTGACGGCTGCCCTCGACCTTGGAGGTGACCGCGTACGTCCCGAGGACGAAGAACAGCGCGGCGATCAGCCCCCACTGGATGCGGCTGTGCCAGCCGGCCGCGAGGCCGAGGCCGACGGCCGCGGCGATCGAGCCGATGGCGATGGCGAACGGGGTCCACTTGGGGAGCCGGGCGTGGCTGAGCGGATCGTGCTTCACGGCGACGGTCACGGGCGGGCGATCCTGTATGGCGTTGTGGCTCATGCGTTGGCCCCCGAGTACTCCTTGCGGCGACCGATGATCCACCGGGCCGCGCCGTTGACCAGCAGCGTGATGACGAAGAGGACCAGACCGGAGGCGATCAGGGCGTCACGGCCGAAGCCGTCGGCCTCGTTGAACTTCGCCGCGATGTTCTGCGCGAAGGTGCCGCCGCCCGGGTCGAGGAGGTGGCCCGAGAGGAGGAAGCTCGGGGAGAGGACGACGGCGACGGCCATCGTCTCGCCGAGCGCGCGGCCGAGGCCGAGCATCGAGGCGCTGATGATGCCGGAGCGGCCGAAGGGGATGACCGACATCCGGATGACCTCCCAGCGCGTGGCGCCGAGGGCGAGGGCGGCCTCTTCCTGCATCTGCGGGACCTGGAGGAAGACCTCACGGGTCACGTTGGTGATGATCGGCAGGATCATGATCGCCAGCAGGATGCCCACGGTGAAGAGGTTGCGGGCGGGGCCGTCGGTGGCCTTGTCGAAGATGTAGGTCCAGCCGAAGTACTCGTTCAGCCACTTGTTGAGGCCGTCGAGGTACGGGACCAGGAAGATCGCGCCCCACAGGCCGTAGATGATGCTGGGGACGGCGGCGAGCAGGTCGACCACGTACGCGAGCGGCTTGGCCAGCTTGCGCGGGGCGTAGTGCGAGATGAAGAGCGCGATACCGATCGCGACCGGCACGGCGATGAGCATCGCGATGATCGACGAGACGATCGTGCCGAAGGCGAGGACCGCGATGCCGAACACCGGCGGGACGCCGGCCGGGTTCCACTCGAAGGTGGTGAAGAAGTTCGTGGAGTCCTTGGAGATGGCAAGGACGGCGCGGTAGGTGAGGAAGCCCGCGATCGCGGCCATGATCACCAGGAGGGTGATGCCGGAACCTCGGGACAGCCCGAGGAAGATCTTGTCTCCCGCGCGCGTCGCGCTCTTGGCGCGGCGGCTGTTTCGTATGGGTGGTGTGGTTGTCGTAACCATTCTGACTCTCCGGTCTGCGGAGCCGGTACGTGCGTACGGCTCCTGGCGGCGGTGCACCGGATGCCGAGGCCGGTCCGTCACCCGTGGGTGGCGGACCGGCCCCGGCCGGGGATCAGGACAGGGTGGGGACGATCTCGCGGACCTTGGCCGCGATGTCGGCCGGGAGCGGGGCGTAACCGGCGTCGGAGAGGACCTTCTGGCCCTCCTCGGAGACGGTGTAGTTGAGGAACGCCTTCAGGGTCGGCAGGGTCTCCGCCTTGTTGCCCTTGTCGCAGGCGATCTCGTAGGTGACGAGGATCAGCGGGTAGGCACCCTCGGCCTTGGTGGCGTAGTCGAGGGAGAGCGCCATGTCGGAGCCGGTGCCCTTGACCTTGGCGGCGGCGATCGCCTTGGAGGCGTTCTCCGAGGTGGCCGCGACCGGGGCAGCGGCGCCGGTGTTCAGGCTGACCGTGTTGATCTTGTTGGCGGTGGCGTAGGAGAGCTCGAAGTAGCCGATGGCGCCTTCGGCGTCCTTGACCGCGGTGGCGACACCGGAGGAGCCGTTGGCGGCCTGGCCACCCTGGGCGGGCCACGACTTCGACTTCGGGTCGTGCTTCCAGTCGGCCGGGGCGGCCGTCGAGAGGTACTTGCCCAGGTTCTGGGTGGTGCCCGACTCGTCGGAGCGGTGGAAGGCCTGGATCGAGCTGTCGGGCAGCTTGGCGCCCGGGTTCAGCTTGGCGATCGCCGGGTCGTTCCACTTGGTGATCTTGTTGTCGAAGATCTTGGCGAGGGTGGAGGCGTCCAGGACCAGGTTGTCCACGCCGTCCAGCTTGTAACCGATGGCGATGGGGCCACCGACCATCGGGAGGTTGATGCCCTTGCCGGTCTTGCAGATCTTCGCGGACTCGGCGACCTCCTCCTCCTTCAGCGCGGAGTCGGAGCCGGCGAACGCGACCTGGCCCTGGTTGAACTTGGTGATACCGCCGCCGGAGCCGATGGCCTGGTAGTTGACCTCGACGCCGTCACAGGCCGCCTGGAAGTTCTTGACCCAGAGGTCCATCGCGCCCTTCTGCGCGGAGGAACCCGCGGCGAGGAGCTGGCCCTTGGCGCCGTCGCACTTGATGTTCGACGCGGCGGCCGAGGTCTTCTCGCCGTTCGCGGGGGTGCCGGTGTTGTTGTCCGAGCCACACGCCGAGAGGACGAGGGCGCCGGAGACGACGAGGGCACCGATCGCGGAGGCGCGAAGCCCGTTCATGCGCGAAAGCTTCACTTTCGGGTGTTCCTTCCAGAAGCCGCCAGCCGCGGACCGGGTGTCCTGAACGTTGTACGGCGGCGTGTGTCGGGTTGAGGGCGCGGCGCTGTGCCTGTGCACCCTGTACGACCGAAATTAGGCAGAACAGGTGAAGCGGCCGACGGTTGAGAGTGAACGGAAAGTGAACCGTGCCGTAAGGACGGGTGCGGAGACCTGGGGAGGGTGGCGTCGGATGGCGCCTACCCGCCGTCCCGCGCCGTGAGGAAGGCGTCGACCAGTTCCTTGTCCCTGGTCTGAGTCAATCGTGCCCGCGCGGCCGTCGGTGAGAGCCAGAGCAACCGCGACACCTCCCGGTTCGGTTCGAACCAGCCGCCGACGGCCTCCGCCGCCCAGTAGCGGACCACCTTGGGGCGGCCTTGCACCCGGTATCGCACGCTGGCCAGCTCGACGCCCAGTTCGCACGTCATGCCGGTCTCCTCCAGCACTTCTCGTACGGCACCGGCACGCGAGTCCTCGCCCTGCTTCAGCTTCCCCTTCGGGTGGGACCAGTCGCCCCACTTCGGCCGGAAGATCACGGCGATCTCCGTGTCGCCTCCGGACGCTGCGCGCCGCCACAGCACGCACCCCGCTGCGAGGATCGGGGGTGGTGAGGTCATGACACGCTCGCCGTGGCGTGCTGCCAGGCGCGCTGGAAGGCGAACCGGGCGGCCTCGACCTCGTGGCGCTGGTCCGCGTGGAGGACGCCCAGGGCGTACGCGGTCGCCGGGGCGATGCGCGGGGTGCGGGCCGCGCCGGCCGCGGCGGCGGCCGCCTCGGAGGCGTCGCGGTGCCGGTTCAGGGCCCGGCCGGCCTCGTCGAGGACCGGGTCGGGCGGGGCGTCGCCCTGCAGGACCTCGCAGGCGTACCGGTGCAGGCGGAGCAGCAGCCGGGCCTGGTGCCAGGGCGCGTCCTGGGTCTCGCCGGCCGCGAGGGCGAGGGCGTCGGCGTTGTACGGGTGGGCCGCGCGGGCCAGCGGGAGGCCGCCGACCGCGTCGAGCAGGCGGCGCTCGACGACCGCGGCCGGCGCGTCGAGGACCTCGACCGCCTGGGCCGCCCCCGCGGGGCCCAGCGGTACCTCGGAGGCCAGGAGCGCGACGGCGTCCGCGACCGCGTGGAAGCGGGAGGAGCCGAGCGCCTGGAGCGCGGCCGAGTGGGCGCGCGTACGGGCCAGGGTGAGCTGGCGTTCGAGGAGGGCGCCGGCGCGGGCGGCGCCGACGGTCAGGCCGGAGCTCTCGGCGCCGCGCGCGGCCGGCACCGGGCCGCCGATGCCGTGACCGCCTCCGTGCCCGCCGTTGCCGCCGCTCGACAGGCGGGACAGCGCGTCCACCAGGCGGACGAGCCGGGCGGTGCAGGCGTGCTCCAGGGCGAGCGTCCCGGAGAGCCAGGCCAGCTCCGTGCGCAGCTGGTCGGCCCAGGAGGCGTCCAGGAGCGGCCGGAAGGTGTGCAGCGTTCCGCCGATGCGCCGGGCGGCCGCCCGTAGTGCGCGTGCGGCCTCCTCCGCACCGGTCGTGTCCGCCCCGGCCTCCGTGTGCAGGCGCAGGGCGCGCAGGAAGTCACCGGCGCGCGCCTGGAGATAGGGGGAGAGGACCTCGCCCGCCGAGACGCCTGTGGTGGCAGGGGCGCCTGTGGTGACGCCTGTGACGCCTGTGGAGCCCGAGGCGACGTCCGCGGTGGCCGCGAGGTGGTCAGGGTTGTGCACGCCGGCGCCTCCGCGCGTCGATGAGCATCTCCTGGACGTGCCGCAGCGGCTGGCCTTCGGGGTCGGTCGCGTGCCGCGTCCAGTTCCCGTCCGGGCCGAGGTGCCAGGAGGAGGTGGTGTCGGACATTCCGGTCTCCAGGAGCCGGGTCAGGGCCGCCCGGTGGGCCGGGTCGGCGACCCGGACCAGGGCCTCGATGCGCCGGTCGAGGTTCCGGTGCATCATGTCGGCGCTGCCGAGCCAGACCTCGGGCTCGCCGCCGTTGCCGAAGGCGAAGATCCGGGAGTGCTCCAGGAAGCGGCCGAGGATCGAGCGGACCCGGATGTTCTCGGAGAGGCCGGCGACGCCGGGGCGGATCGCGCAGATGCCGCGGACCCAGATGTCGACGGGGACGCCCGCCTGCGAGGCCCGGTAGCAGGCGTCGATGATGGCCTCGTCGACCATCGAGTTGACCTTGATCCGGACGTACGCCGGGCGGCCCGCGCGGTGGTGGGCGATCTCCTTGTGGATCCGGGAGACGAGCCCGTCGCGCAGCGACTTCGGCGCGGTGAGCAGCCGGCGGTAGGTCTCGCGGCGGGAGTAGCCGGAGAGCCGGTTGAACAGGTCCGAGAGGTCGGCGCCGACCTGCGGGTCGGCGGTGAGCAGACCGAGGTCCTCGTAGAGCCGAGCCGTCTTCGGGTGGTAGTTGCCGGTGCCGACGTGCGAGTAACGGCGCAGGACGTCGCCCTCCTGGCGGACCACGAGCGACAGCTTGCAGTGCGTCTTCAGCCCGACGAGGCCGTAGACGACGTGGCAGCCGGCCTCCTCCAGCTTCCGCGCCCACTTGATGTTGGCCTGCTCGTCGAAGCGGGCCTTGAGCTCGACGAGGACGAGGACCTGCTTGCCGCTCTCGGCGGCGTCGATCAGCGCGTCGACTATCGGCGACTTGCCGGAGGTCCGGTACAGCGTCTGCTTGATCGCGAGGACGTCCGGGTCGGCGGCCGCCTGCTCCAGGAAGGCCTGGACGGAGGTGGAGAAGGAGTCGTACGGGTGGTGAAGCAGCACGTCCCGCTCGCGCAGCGCCATGAAGATGTCGGGCGCGGAGGCCGACTCGACCTCGGCCAGGTCCCGGTGGGTGCCGGCGACGAACTTCGGGTACTTCAGCTCGGGCCGGTCGAGGGAGGCGATCCCGAAGAGGCCGGTGAGGTCGAGCGGGCCGGGCAGCGGGTAGACCTCGGCGTCGGAGATCTTCAGCTCGCGGACGAGCAGGTCGAGGACGTACGGGTCGATGGACTCCTCGACCTCCAGGCGGACGGGCGGGCCGAAGCGGCGGCGCAGGAGCTCCTTCTCCAGGGCCTGGAGCAGGTTCTCGGCGTCGTCCTCCTCGACCTCCAGGTCCTCGTTCCGGGTCACCCGGAACATGTGGTGCGCCAGCACCTCCATGCCGGGGAAGAGCTCCTCCAGGTGCGCGGCGATGACGTCCTCCAGCGGGACGTAGCGCTGCGGGGAGGCCTCCAGGAAGCGGGAGAGCAGCGGCGGCACCTTGACGCGGGCGAAGTGGCGGTGGCCGCTGACCGGGTTGCGTACGACGACGGCCAGGTTGAGGGAGAGGCCGGAGATGTACGGGAAGGGGTGCGCGGGGTCCACGGCCAGCGGGGTGAGGACCGGGAAGATCTGCTGGCGGAACAGGGTGAAGAGGCGCGCCTGCTCCTTCTCGGTCAGCTCGGGCCAGCGGATGAGGTGGATGCCCTCGTCGGCCAGGGCGGGGGCGACGTCCTGCTGGTAGCAGGCGGCGTGCCGGGCCATGAGCTCGCGCGAGCGGGTCCAGATCAGCTCCAGGACCTCGCGGGGCTGCAGGCCGGAGGCGGAGCGGTTGGCGACACCGGTGGCGATGCGGCGCTTGAGACCGGCCACGCGGACCATGAAGAACTCGTCGAGGTTCGACGCGAAGATGGCGAGGAAGTTCGCCCGTTCGAGGACGGGCGTGGTGGGGTCCTCGGCGAGTTCGAGGACGCGCTCGTTGAACGCGAGCCAGCTGCGCTCGCGGTCGAGGAAGCGGCCCTGGGGCAGCTCGCCCGAGGTCTCGTCGTCCTCGTAGCCGTCGAGGTCGGCGTCCAGATCGGGGTCGAGGTCGGAGCCACGGGCGCCGGCGACGGTGCTGGGGCGGTGCGCGGCTATCGAGCCCACGGTCGGCTGCGCGGCCGGTTCGCCCTTCCTGTCGCTGGTCGCGGGCTTCCTCCCGGACGTCCTGGCGGACGCCTTGGCGTTCTTCGCGGCCGGCGTCGCGGAGGGTGTCTCGGACGTCGGGGCGGAAGGGGTGGGGGACGGCTGGACCGGGACCTCGGCGGGCTGCTTGCTCATGGCCCCATTCTTCCGCGCGAACGGCTGGTCGGGCGCGTCGGAGCGGGCCGTGGGCGCGGGCAGTCTCCCTTTCGGGAGCGCCTGGGCGGGAGGAGGCACGGCGGGCTTCATTGCGTGAGCGTCGCAAGCGCGTCTGAATGGCTGGTAACGAGGACATGTCGTACGGGAATCGGGGGTGGGGCCCCTGGAGGGCCCCACCGGCCGATTTTCCATGGCCTGATTCGTACGGTACGGGGTCGGGGCGCGGGCGTACATGGCCCGTGGGGCGGTTAGCCGTGGCGGGTGCGCAGGATGCGGAAGGCGGCGAAGAGCGCCAGGGCGGCGAGGACCAGGACGAGGCCGGTCTCGATGAGCTGGAGGGGCCAGTAGTACGAGGCCGGGTAGTAGTCCGAGAAGTGGGCGGTCACGTGCACGTCGTTCCGGCACATGGCGGCGGGGTCGAAGGGCTCGGCGCAGTACCAGCCGTCCAGGCGTTCGCCGGTGGGGGTGAGCAGTCCGGAGTCGGCGAGCCGCGCGTCCTCCGGAACGGGGGCCACGACCGGGCCGCCCGGTGCGAACGGCGCGGTCGCGGTGCGCGCGGGCAGCCACTCCCAGCGGAGGCCGTTCAGGGCGAGCAGCACGAGACCGGTGACGAAGCCGGCCGCGGCCATGGCGACGACGGTACGGCGGATCAGCTGGCCGAGCACCGCGCCGACGGCCACGGCGAGCAGACCGTACGCGACGAGGACGGGCCCCGAGGACTCGAAGACGCCCTGGTCGTACCACTGGAACCGGTACGTGCCGGTGACGTTGCCCCAGCCGATCCGGAACGTGCCGACCAGCAGGAGCGTGCCGGCGAGCGTCACCGCGCCCGCGATCAGCAGCTTCGACGCCAGCCAGCGGGATGGCGTCACGGACTGGGTCAGGGCCAGCTTGTACGTCCCCGATTCCAGCTCGCGGGCGAGCAGCGGGCCCGCGACGAACGCGGCGACGAGCAGGGGGACGAAGGGGAATCCGGTGGCGGCCAGGTCCATGGCGCCGCGCATCAGCCAGCGGCCGTGGTCCTCGTCGAAGCCGACGGTACGGGAGTCCCAGTAGCGAAGCCAGGCCATGGTCACGAGGCTCAGCGCCACGGCGGCGCCCGCGAGGACAAGGGCTCTCCGGTGCTGGCGGGCCGTCACCCAGTACGGGCCCTTCAGCGTCAGGCTGCTCATGCGGAGGCTCCTTCGGGGGTCGTCGCGGGGGTCGTCGGGGTCGTCTCGGGGGTCTTCGAGGCGCGGAGGTGAGCGAGG
This sequence comes from Streptomyces sp. NPDC026092, assembly GCF_040638605.1. Lineage (NCBI taxonomy): Bacteria > Bacillati > Actinomycetota > Actinomycetes > Kitasatosporales > Streptomycetaceae > Streptomyces > Streptomyces sp. NPDC026092. The sequence goes on along the minus strand of NZ_JBEZYN010000006.1, from coordinate 387,279 downwards.
AGGAGGTCCTCCAGGGTGGGTTGCGTGGTCTCCCAGGGGCCCTCCACGCGGCCCTCGCGGCGGACCAGGGCCGTGAGTTGACGGCCCGTCGTGCGGGAGTCGACGACCGTGTGCGGGGCCAGGTCGGCGACCGGGCCGCGCAGGAGCACGTGCGCGGCGAGGAGGTCGTCGATCGCGCCGTCCAGGCGGACGCGGCCGTCGTCCACGAGGAGCAGGTGGTCGCAGGCGCCCTCCAGCTCGGTGAGGATGTGCGAGGACATGACGACGGTCGTGCCGCGCTCGGCCGCGTCGGCCATCAGGACGCCCATCAGCTCGTGGCGGGCCAGCGGGTCGAGGTCGGCCATCGGCTCGTCCAGGAGCAGGAGTTCGGGGCGCTTGCCGAGGGCCAGGGCGAGGGCCACGCGGGTGCGCTGGCCGCCCGAGAGGGTACGGATCCGGGCCCCGGGGTCCAGGGGGCCCGCGGCGACGACGCGGTCCGCGATCGCCCCGTCCCAGCGGTCCGGGTTCAGCTCGCGGCCCATCCTGAGCGTCTCGGCGACCGTGAGCTGCGGGTAGAGCGGCTTGTCCTGGGCGACGTACGCGAGCTGCTCGCGGGCGGGGGCCCGGAGCGTGCCCTCGGTGGGGCGGAGCAGGCCCGCCGCGAGGGCCAGGAGCGTGGACTTGCCCGCGCCGTTCGGCCCGACGAGCGCGCACACCCGGCCGGTGGGCAGGGCGAAGGAGCAGTCCTTCAGGGCCCAGCGGCCGCCTCCGCCCCCGCCCCGTCCTCCGTACCGCTTGCCGAGGCCCTCGGTGCTCAGGGCCGTACCACTGGTCATGCGTCCCCCTGTCATGCGTTCCCCTCGAAGAATTCCTTCAGTACGGAAGTGAAGAGCGCGGCCACGTCCTCACGCTCCAGGCCCTCCGCGCGGGCCCGGCGCGCCCAGTCGGCGAGTTCGCCGCGCAGCGGCGACCCGGCGGGGGCGGCTCCGAGCGTCGCCCGGACGAAGGTGCCCAGGCCCCGGCGGGCCTCGACGAGGCCGGCGCGCTCCAGCTCGCGGTAGGCCTTGAGGACCGTGTTCGGATTGATGGCCGTCGCCTCGACGACCTCGCGCGCGGTGGGCAGCTGGTCGCCCGGCTCCAAGAGGCCCATCCGGAGGGCCTGTTCGGTCTGCTGGACGATCTGGAGGTAGGTGGCGACCCCGCTGCGTCGGTCGATCCGGTACTCGAGCATGTCCTTCCACCACCCTTTCACTAATCAAGTAGTGAAAGGGTGGTGGAAAGGAGGGGGCGGTGTCAACCGCCCCCTGCTCAAACCCGGTTACCGGTTCACGACTCCGTGCGGTACATCAGGTCCACCTCGTGCGTCACGAACCCGAGCCGCTCGTACACCGTCACGGCCGCCGTGTTGTCCGCGTCCACGTACAGCATCGCCGTCGGCAGCCCCTGTGCCGCCAGGTGCCGCAGGCCGATCGCCGTCAGCGCCTTGCCGAGGCCGCCGCCCTGGGCGTCGGGCAGGATGCCGACCACGTACACCTCGCCGAGCTGGTCCTCCGCGTGGGTCTTCGTCCAGTGGAAGCCGATCAGCCGGCCGTCCTTCTCCGCGAGGAAGAAGCCCTTCGGGTCGAACCACGGCTCGGCCGTCCGGTCGTCGAGGTCCCGCTGGGTGAGCGAGCCCTGCTCCGGGTGGTGGGCGAAGGCCGCCGCGTTGACGGCCAGCCAGGCCGCGTCGTCCTGGCCCGGCACGAAGGTGCGGATCGTGACGCCCTCGGGCAGCACCGGTTCGGGGATGTCGAGCGGGACCAAGGCACGGCGCAGCTGGCGCAGTTCGCGGAACAGGGTCAGGCCGAGGACCTGTGCGAGGTGCCGGGCCGCCGACTTCCCGCCGTGCGCCCACACCCGCAGCCGCTTGCCCGAGGCCGCGAGCAGCGCGGTCCCGAGCGCCCGCCCGTGCCCCCGGCCCCGGTGCGTCGGGTGGACGACGAGCTCGGCGGCCGGGGCCTCCACGGGGTCGGTGTCCTCCAGCTGCGCGTAGCCGTAGAGGTTCGAGCCGACCGTGAGCAGGAAGTGCCGCACGCCCTCGCGCCGGCCGTGCCGCAGATAGAGCCGCCCCTGCTCGGACACGGCATGGACGCCGTCCGCGCGGTCGGCCGCCTCCAGCAGGTCGAGGACGTCGCTCACCTGCTCGGGCGAGAGCTCGTCGAGAGTGTGGATCTGCCGGCCGGGTTCGAGGGCCGGTGCCGCGTCAGGAGTCATGCCTTGAGCCTACGGAATCAACCTAGTTGTAACCCGGTACCCCCTGTTGCGCTACGCGCGTTGACTCTAGGCTGCGCTGGCACGTCAGCAGTCGAATGAGCAGTCGAGTGGCGCCGCACATCGGGGCGCGGGGACAAGGGGAGCGATGGCAGCGACACCGAAGAAGAAGAGGACAGCGGGGCGGATACTCGCCGTCGGCGCGGGGCTCGCGACCGTCGGCGCGCTTGTGGCCGCGCTGCCCGCGGGCGCCTCGGGGACGAAGGACGACCGGGGTGGCAAGGGCCAGGGCTACGGCTACGGGCGCTACGTCGACGTCCAGCTGCTCTCCTTCAACGACCTGCACGGGAACCTGGAGCCGCCGACGGGCTCGGCCGGCCGGGTCACCCAGATCCAGCCCGACGGGACGACGAAGACCATCGACGGTGTCGGTGGCGTCGAGTACCTGGCCACGCACCTGCGTGAGGCCCGCAAGGGCAACCCGTACTCCGTCACCGCCGCCGCCGGCGACATGATCGGCGCCTCTCCGCTGGTCTCCGGGCTCTTCCACGACGAGCCGACCATCGAGGCGCTGAACCGCCTGAAGCTCGACGTCAGCTCGGTCGGCAACCACGAGTTCGACGAGGGCGCGCGCGAGCTGGCCCGGATGCAGAACGGCGGGTGCCACCCGACCGAAGGCTGTTTCGAGGAGGGCAAGCGGTTCAAGGGCGCGAAGTTCCCGTACCTCGCGGCCAACGTGACCAACGAGAAGACCGGTCGCCCGGTCCTCGACCCGTACTTCGTCTGGGAGCGCAACGGGGTCAAGGTCGGCTTCATCGGCGTGACCCTGGAGGGCACCGCCGACATCGTCTCCGCCGAGGGCATCAAGGGCCTGAAGTTCGGCGACGAGATCGAGACGATCAACAAGTACACGAAGATCCTGGAGCGCAAGGGCGTCAAGTCCATCGTCGCGCTGCTGCACGAGGGCGGCGCGCCGGCCTCGGGCTCGTACAACTACAACTGCGACAGCCCCGGCCCCGGTGACGGCATCTCGGGCCCGATCGTGGACATCGCGAAGAAGGTCAGCCCGCAGGTCGACGCGCTGGTGACCGGCCACACGCACCAGGCGTACGCATGCACCGTCCCGGACCCGTCGGGCAAGCCGCGCACGGTCACCTCGGCGGCCTCCTTCGGCAAGCTGTACACGGACACGACGCTCACCTACGACCGTCGTACGAAGGACATCGTCCGCACCGCCGTCTCCTCCGCGAACCACGTCGTCACCCGTGACGTGGCCAAGGCCGAGGACATGACCCGGCTGATCGACCGCTGGAAGACGCTGGCCGCGCCGATCGCGAGCCGTCCCGTCGGCTACATCTCCGGTGACGTCGACAACCCCTTCGACGCGCCCGAGAAGTCGCTGGGCAACCTGATCGCCGACGCGCAGCTCGAGGGCATGGCCCCGGCCGACAAGGGCGGTGCCCAGCTGGCGCTGATGAACCCGGGCGGCGTGCGCGCGCCGCTGGTGCACAAGGCGTCGGCCGGTGAGGGCGACGGTGTGGTGACCTACGGCGAGGCGTACACCGTCCAGCCGTTCACCAACATGATGACCGCGGTCGACCTGACCGGCGCCCAGCTCATCACCGCGCTCCAGCAGCAGGTCAGCGGCCCGAACCAGGCGGCCCCGAAGATCCTCCAGGTGTCGAAGGGCTTCACGTACACCCTGGACCTGACGAAGACCGGCGCCGACCGGATCGTGGTCTCCTCGGTGAAGCTGAACGGCGAGGCGATCGACCCGTCGAAGACCTACCGGGTCGCGATGAACGAGTTCCTGGCCGGTGGCGGTGACGGCTTCGCCGTCCTGAAGGAGCACAAGAACAAGCTGGTCGGCGCCTCCGACCTGGACCTGTTCACCGCCTACCTCGGCGCCCACTCCTCGGCGAGCGCCCCGCTGGCCCCGCCGGCCACGGGCCGGATCACGGTCGTCAAGTAACCGTCGTCAAGTAACTCCGCGACGCCTCAGGGGCGGTGGATCGATTCTTCGGTCCGCCGCCCCTTTCGCGTACGCCACACCCTGGCGCTCGTTGACGCGTACGCGTCATACTCCGCGCATGGACCGACGACGCTTTCTCGCGGGAGCCGCAGCAGCCGGTGCCGTCCTCCTGGTGGGAGCCCCGCCCGCGCGGGCGCTCACCACCCAGGACTGGATGGCCGGCCACGGCGACCCCACCCCGCTCCAGAAGCTCACTCTTCCCGGCACCCACGACTCCGGCGCCCGCTTCGGCGGCCCCTGGTCCGAGTGCCAGAACACGACGATCGCGCAGCAGCTCGCCGCCGGCATCCGCTTCCTGGACGTACGCTGCCGGGTCACCGGCGGCTCCTTCGCCATCCACCACGGCGCCTCGTACCAGAACATGATGTTCGGCGACGTCCTCATCGCCTGCCGCGACTTCCTCGCCGCCCACCCCTCCGAGACCGTCCTCATGCGGGTCAAGCAGGAGTACTCCTCGGACTCCGACGCCACCTTCGGCGCGGTCTTCACCGACTACCTCGACAACCGGGGCTGGCGCTCCCTCTTCCGTATCGGCAACACCGTCCCCACCCTCGGCGAGGCCCGCGGCAAGGTCGTCCTCATCGCGGACAACGGCGGACTGCCCGGCCTCAAGTGGTGGGACGGCGGCGCGATCGCGATCCAGGACGACTGGAACGCCCTGCCGAACGCCAAGTACCCGAAGATCGAGGCCCACTTCCGCAGCGCCGTCGCCCAGCCCGGCAAGCTGTACATCAACTTCGTGTCCACGTCCGCCTCGCTGCCGCCGCGCTGGAACTCCGACAACCTCAACCCGCGCGTCCACGGCTTCCTCGACGGTACGGCGAACAGCTGGAAGGGCCTCGGCATCGTCGTCATGGACTACCCGAACACCCGCTCAGGCCTGGTCGAGTCCCTCATCCGCCACAACTGACGGCGGGGGCGTCGGCGCGCCCGGCAGTCGCAGGACCGCCGTCGTGCCGCCGCCCTCGGCCGCCGTCAGCTCCACCGTGCCGCCCGTCTGCTGGACCGTACGGGCCACGATCGACAGGCCGAGCCCCGAGCCGGGCAGGCTGCGCGCCGACGGGGAGCGCCAGAAGCGGTCGAAGACGTGCGGGAGTTCGTCGGGCTCGATGCCCGGGCCGTGGTCGCGGACCGTCAGCTCCCCGCGCATCAGCCGCACCTCGACCGTCCCCCGGGCCGGCGAGAACTTCACCGCGTTGTCCAGGACGTTCACCAGCGCCCGCTCCAGAGTCGCCGGCTCCGCCCGCACGTACCAGGGCGCCAGGTCCGTGACGAAGGTCAGCTCGGGGCCGCGCAGCCGCGCCCGGTCCAGGGCCGAGCGCAGGATCGTGTGCAGCGGTACGACCTCCAGCGGTCCCGGCTGCGCCGCGTCCGGGCGGGCCAGCTCCTGGAGGTCGCCGATGAGCGCCGCCAGCTCCGTCATCTGCGCCTTCACCGACGCCATCAGCGCCCGCCGGTCCTCCGGCGGCAGGGCGCGGCCGGTCTCGTCGCTGCGGGCGAGCAGCTCGATGTTGGTACGGAGCGAGGTCAGCGGCGTCCGCAGTTCGTGGCCCGCGTCCGCGATCAGCTGGGCCTGCCGGTCGCGGGAGACCGCGAGCGCGGCCGTCATCGCGTTGAAGGAGCGCGAGAGCCGGGCGATCTCGTCCTCGCCCTCGGCCGGGATGCGGACCGTCAGGTCCTCCGTCGCGGCGACGTGCTCGACCGCGCCCGTCAGCCGGTTCACCGGTTCGAGCCCGGTCCTGGCCACCCACAGCCCGGCCGCCCCGGCGCCGACGACGCCGATCCCGGAGACCAGGAGCAGCACCCAGCGCAGCGTGGCCATCGAGTTGTCGATCTCGGACAGCGGCCGGGCGACGGAGACGCCGACCACGTCCTGGAAGGCGGGCTGCCCGTACGTGTAGACGCGCATGTCGGTGCCGTCTTCGTCGGTCGTCGTGTGCAGCGCGTCCGGCAACTGCCCGCGCGCCACCGCCAGGTCACCCGCCTCGACGGGGATCGGCGAGGGGCCGTACGTACAGGCCTTGCCGCTGCTCAGCACGATCTGGACCGTGGCGGTGTAGGGACCGGTGAGCTCCGCGGACGACTCCTCGCCGCGCGCGCAGGCGAGGGCCAGGGTGGTCACCGTACGCCCCTCCAGCTTGAGGCTGCGCAGCGAGGAGTCCAGCTCCGCCTCCAGCTGCGCCCGCGTCACGAACCAGCAGGCCAGCGAGACGGCGGCCACGGCCACGGCGACCGCCGTCGCCGTCAGGAGCGCGAGCCGCGACCGCAGCGGGCGCGACCGGAACCACGACACGGGACCGCTCACTCCGGGCCTCCGCCGCGCAGCACATAGCCGACACCGCGCACCGTGTGCACGAGGCGCGGCTCGCCGCCCGCCTCCGTCTTCCGGCGCAGGTACATCACGTACACGTCGAGGGAGTTCGAGGACGGCTCGAAGTCGAAGCCCCAGACCGCCTTCAGGATCTGCTCGCGGGTCAGCACCTGACGCGGATGCGCCAGGAACATCTCCAGGAGCGTGAACTCCGTCCGCGTCAGCTCCACCGGGCGCCCGGCCCGCGTCACCTCGCGGGTCGCCAGGTCCATCCGCAGGTCCCCGAAACTCAGCACGTCGCCGCCGTCGGCCGGGGCCTCGGCGGCGCTCGCGTACGAGCTGCGCCGCAGCAGCGCCCGGATGCGGGCGAACAGCTCGTCCAGCTCGAAGGGCTTCACCAGGTAGTCGTCGGCGCCCGCGTCGAGCCCTGTCACCCGGTCGCCGACGGTGTCCCGCGCGGTCAGCATCAGGATCGGCACGGTCGAGCCGGACGCCCGGATCCGCCGCGCCGCCGTCAGCCCGTCCATCCGGGGCATCTGCACGTCGAGCACGACGAGATCGGGGGCGTACGACTCCATGCGGGCGAGCGCGTCGACCCCGTCGACGGCCTCCTGCGTCCCGTACCCCTCGAACGCGAGGCTGCGGCGCAGCGCCTCCCGTACGGCGGGCTCGTCGTCGACGATGAGGATGCGGTCGCCCGCGTTCTCCGGGCCGGTCACGCCGTTCACGCCTGTCACGCCAGTCATGGTGTCAGCGTCGCACGCGTTCAGTTCGAACCGCCGTCGCGGAGGCTGTCGAGGTCGGCCTTGAGGGTGTTCACGGGGATCGCGAATCCGAGGCCGACGCTGCCGGCCGAAGAGCCGTTCGAAGAACTCGGCGCATACATGGCCGAATTGATCCCGATGATCTCGCCGTTCATATTGATCAGCGCGCCGCCGGAATTCCCCGGGTTGAGCGAGGCGTCCGTCTGGATCGCCTTGTACGTCGTCTTCGACGTACCCGTGTCGCCGTTGAACTCCTTGCCGCCGAACTCGAAGGGCCAGCCCTGGCGCGGGTCGTACTGCTGGCGCTGCTGCTGGTCCTGGCCCTCGTCCTTGGCGACGGTCACGTCGCGGTCGAGCGCGGAGACGATGCCGCTGGTGACCGTGCCGGTCAGGCCCTCGGGAGAGCCGATCGCGACGACCTCGTCGCCGACCTTCACGTTGTCGGAGTTCCCGAGCGTGGCCGCCGTGAGCCCGGACGCGCCCTCCAGCTTGATCAGCGCGAGGTCCTTGTCGGGATCCGTGCCGACGACCTTCGCGGTGTACGTCTTGCCGTTCGAAAGCCGCACGCTGATCTCGGAGGCGCCGGAGATCACGTGGTTGTTGGTGACGATCTCGCCGTCGCCGGTGATGATCACGCCGGAGCCGGTGGACTTGCCGCCGGTCGAGCTCGCGGAGATCTCCACGATCGACGGGGAGACCGCCTCGGCGACCCCGGCGACCGTGCCCTTGCTGCTCGCGGAGACGGTCGTGCCGTTGACGCCGCTCGCGGTGGGGGTGCCGTCCGCGGTCAGCTGCTGCACGAGGGTGGCCGTGCCGCCGCCGACCGCCGCCGCGGCGATCGCGACGGCGGCGAGGAGACCCACACCCCGCTTGGCCCGCCGGCGCGGGGCCGGCGGCGGCGCGGCGTGCGACGGAGGAGCCGCCGGGGGCGTGTGGCCGCCGGACGGCCAGATCGTCGTACCCGGCTCGGTCGTGACCGGCTGCGTGGGGTCGTACGGAGGCCTCGGGGGCTGCGGCGGGTAGTACGGCTGCTGCTGCGGCTGCTGGAAGTCCGTCATGGCAATGACTCTCGGAGCCGTACATGAGAGCACTCTGAGGACGACCTGAGAAGCCCGACAGAACCCTGTATGCCCTATATAAAGTCCCGGGGTCCACCGGGTCCAAAGACCCCGGGCAGGAGGCCCCGGGGGCCTTCAGGCAGCGGTCAGCCGCCGTCGCAGCCGCAGGAGCGGCGGACCACCAGCGCCGACGGGAACAGCTTCACCCGCTCGCGCTTCGACCCCGCGACCCGCAGCCCGTCGTCGAGGACGAGGTCGACCGCGGCCCGGGCCATCGCCGGGCGGTCCGAGGAGATCGTCGTCAGCGGCGGATCCGTCAGCGCCGCCTCCTTCACGTCGTCGAAGCCCGCCACCGCCAGCTCCGTCGGCACGTCGATCCGCAGCTCCCGCGCCGCCCGCAGCACACCGAAGGCCTGGTCGTCGGTGGAGCAGAAGATCGCCGGCGGCCGGTCCGGGCCCGAGAGCAGCTTCAGTGCCACCTGGTACGCGTCGTAGCGGTTGTACGGAGCCTGGAAGAGCCGGCCCTCGATCGACCGGCCGGACTCCAGCATCGCGCGCCGCCAGCCCTCCTCGTGGTCCGCGACCGGGTCGCCGACCGCCGGGGTGTTCGGCACGCCGCCCAGACACGCCACGTACTCGTGCCCGTGCTCAAGGAGGTGCCGGGTGGCGAGCTGCGCGCCGCCGATGTCGTCCGTGACGACGGCGACGTCGTCAAGCGCCTCGGGCCGCTCGTGCAGCAGCACCACGCGCGCGTCCCAGGCCTCGATCTCGCTCGCGGCCCGCTCGCTCATGCCCTGGCTGACCAGGATCAGACCGGAGACCCGCATCCCGAGGAAGGCGCGGAGGTAGTGGACCTCGCGCTCGTCGCGGTAGTCCGAATTGCCGACGAGGACCATCTTGCCGCGCTCGGCGGCCGCCTGTTCGACCGCGTGCGCCATCTCGCCGAAGAACGGCTGGCGCGCGTCCGGGACGATCATGCCTATGAGGTCCGTGCGCCGGGACGCCATGGCCTGCGCCACCCGGTCCGGGCGGTAGCCCAGCTCCTTGATGGCGGCGAGTACACGCTCGCGCGTGGCCGGGGCGACCGGCCTTGGTCCGTTGTTGATGACGTAACTCACGACCGCGGTCGAAGTACCCGCCAGTCGCGCTACGTCATCCCGCGTCACCTTGGCCACGCGCGGCAGTCTACGCGGGGTGACCTACCTACCGGCAGGTCGCGCTGTGGCCTCTGCCACGTTCCTGTCCCCCGAGGGGGTGACATCCCGCGCGGTGGCCTTGACCCGGGCCTCTTCCTTCGCCCGCGCCTCCTCGGCCGCCCGCTCCACCTTCTCCGGCGTCACGAAGCGGTAGCCGACGTTACGGACGGTGCCGATCAGCGACTCGTGCTCCGGTCCGAGCTTGGCGCGAAGTCGCCGCACGTGGACGTCGACCGTACGGGTGCCGCCGAAGTAGTCGTACCCCCAGACCTCCTGGAGGAGCTGGGCGCGGGTGAAGACCCGGCCCGGGTGCTGCGCGAGGTACTTGAGCAGCTCGAACTCCTTGAAGGTCAGGTCCAGGACCCGGCCCTTGAGCTTCGCGCTGTACGTCGCCTCGTCCACCGAGAGATCGCCGTTGCGGATCTCCATAGGGGAGTCGTCGGAGACGATCTGCTGCCGCCCCATCGCAAGCCGCAGCCGCGCCTCGACCTCGGCCGGGCCCGCGGTGTCGAGCAGCACGTCGTCGATGCCCCAGTCGGCGGTGACGGCCGCGAGGCCGCCCTCCGTGACGACGAGGATCAGCGGGCAGCCGGGCCCGGTGGAGCGGAGCAGCTGACAGAGGCTGCGGACCTGCGGGAGGTCGCGCCGGCCGTCGACCAGGATGACGTCCGCTCCGGGGGTGTCCACCAGGGCGGGGCCCTCGGCGGGGGCCACCCGCACGTTGTGCAGCAGCAGGCCGAGGGCGGGAAGCACCTCGGTCGACGGCTGGAGGGCGTTGGTGAGGAGCAGCAGAGAACTCATCGCATCCCACCTACCCGTGCCTGTGCCTGTGCGGTCGGCTGGGCTGTCGGTCGGTCGTGCTCGGTTCGCTCGTCCATGACGTCGGTTCCTCCTCGGTCCCTGCGAGGACTACTGCGGCACTTGCAACACTGCTGGCTCTCGCGCCCTGAGAGCTTTTGTTCACCCACCCGTAACAACGGACGGAAAACGCAAAAGGACCCGGGGGCTGCGTCGCCCGGATCCTCTGGCAAGCAGAATAGCCCACATGAGTTCCGAGGCAGAGGGTCGATTTCATATCGTGGATGTCTTCTCGACCACATCCGGATCCCAGCGTGCCACTTTGCTCACCGAGGACGGTGTCCGTATCGAGGCCCTTTACGAACCGTGTACGCGCGGGGTCACCGATACGGCCCTCGTCCTGGCACACGGGTTCACCGGGTCGGCCGACCGCCCGGCCGTCCGCCGCGCCGCCCGGGCCCTCGCGGAGCACGCCGCCGTCGTCACCTTCTCCTTCCGGGGACACGGCCGATCGGGTGGCCGCTCCACCGTCGGCGACCGGGAGGTCCTCGACCTCGCCGCCGCGGTGCGCTGGGCCCGTGAGCTCGGCCACGCGCGCGTGGCGACCCTCGGCTTCTCCATGGGCGGCTCGATCGTCCTGCGCCACGCGGCCCTGGAGCGGGACACCGGCGGCCACGCGGACGCCGTCGCGGCCGTCAGCGCGCCGGCGCGCTGGTACTACCGGGGTACGCCCTCGATGCGCCGCGTCCACTGGGTGATCACCCGCCCCATGGGCCGGCTCGTCGGCCGCTACGGCCTGCGGACCCGCATCGACCACCGCGACTGGAACCCCGTACCGCTCTCCCCGATCGAGGCGGCCCCCATGATCGCCCCGACGCCGCTCCTGATCGTGCACGGCGACCGTGACCCGTACTTCCCCGTCGACCACCCCCGGACCCTTGCCGAGGCCGCCGGGTGCGAGCTGTGGCTGGAGCGCGGCATGGGGCACGCGGAGAACGCGGCGGACGAGGAGCTGCTGCGCCGACTCGGGGACTGGCTCACCCGCGGATAGCCCATCATGGAGAGCGGCGCGCACACGAACGAAGGGAGCGCCGCTATGGCAGCGGGAACCATCCGCTACTGGGCCGCGGCCAAGGCCGCCGCCGGTGTCGCCGAGGAGCCGTACACCGCCGAGAACCTGGCCGAGGCACTGGACGCCGCCCGCGCGAAGCACCCGGGCGAGCTGGTCCGCGTACTCCAGCGGTGTTCGTTCCTCATCGACGGTGACCCCGTCGGGACCCGCGCGCATGAGACCGTACGCCTTGCCGAGGGCGGCACGGTCGAGGTGCTCCCGCCGTTCGCAGGAGGGTGAACCGCACACCATGAGCAGCGATCAGCAGCAGCCGTACGACCCGTACTACGGAGAGCAGCAGTACGGGCAGCAGCAGCACGGCCAGCAGCAGTACGGGTACCAGGACCCGCACGTCACGCAGACGTGGGAGGGCCAGACCTGGGACACGCAGTACCAGCCGGTGGTCCAGCAGACGCCGGGGCAGACGCCGGGACAGACGCCTGCGCCGCAGCCGTTCGCCGCCGACACCTCGTACCCGCCCCCGCAGACCCCGCAGGCCGCCGCGTACCCGCTGCCGCAGGAGACTCCGGTGGCCGCCGATGTGGCCGCCGAGGTGTCCGCCGCGCCCGAGGCCGGGCCCGAGTGGTCCTCGCCCACCGTCTCCGGACACACCCGTCTCACCGACGCCCAGCGCGCGCGGGCCGAGGGCCGGTCGCCGATCATCCCGCCCGGGATCCAGCCGGCCGTGCTCACCGCCGGACTCGGCGTCCTGCTCGCCGTCGGCGCGGCCCTCGGCTCGTACGCGCTGCTCGTCCCGCTCGTCCTGCTCCAGGCCGTCACCGCCGCCGGCTGGTTCCGGCTCAACGGCATGTGGCCGGCCCGGCAGGGCATCGCCCTCGCCTTCGCCGGCGGCCTGACCGCAGACGTCGTCCTGCTCGCCGCCGGCCGGGAGAACGCGCCCGCCGCCATCATCGGCACCCTCGGCGTCTGGGTGCTGCTCACCCTCGTGCTCCAGCTGCGCAGCCACGCGGACCCCGACGAGCGGATGTACGGCCTGATGGCCACGGTCGCCTCGGCCGCGCTCACGATCGTCGCCGCGGGCCACCTCGGCGCCGCGCCCGACGCCGTCGTCGTCGGCGGCCTCGCGGTCGCCGCGGCCGTCGTCGCCCGCGCCCTGCCGCTGCCCGGCGCGGTCTCCGTCGTCGTGGCGCTGCTCGCCGCCGCGGGCGCCGGGATCGCGGCCGGCACCCTCACCGACCTGGGCTCCTCCGGGGCCCTGCTCGGCCTCGGGGCCGGAGTGGGCGCGCTCGTCGGCCTGCGGGCCGCGAGCTACGACTACCCGTCGCGGTTCGTCCACATGACCGCCGGAGTCGCCCTCCCGCTGACCCTGGCGGCCCCGGCCGTGTACCTGCTCGGACGGGCGCTCGCCTGAGCCGCCCAGTCAAGCGTTCGGGAACCAACCGGCCCCACGACACGTCGATCTTCGTGTCGGGGGCCGGAGTCGTTATTTCTAGGGTGGGGGCGAACAGACCGTGCGAGCGTTGCGCGTATTGCTGATCGTGGCCGTGGTCCTCGGCGGGATCTTCGTGGGCGTCGACCGTCTCGCGGTCTCGTACGCCGAGTCGGAGGCGGCGGGCAAGGTGCGCCTCGGCCCCGCGCGCGCCGCCTCGACCGAGGTCGACATCAAGGGCTTCCCCTTCCTGACCCAGGTCATGGGCAAGCGCCTCGACGAGGTCGACGTGAAGCTGACCGGCGTCGAGGCCACGGCCGGCGACCGGAAGATCCGGATCACCGAGATGAACGCCGCCCTGCGCGACGTGACGGTGAACGACGCCTTCACGAGCGCCCGCGCGCGCAGCGCGACCGGCACGGCACTGATCTCGTACGCGGACCTGACCGCGGCCGCCGACCGCGACGTGAAGGTCGCCTACGGCGACAACGGCAAGCTGAAGGTCACCGGCGGCGTCAAGGTCCTCGGCCGCACGGTCACGCGCAGCGTCATCTCCTCGGTCACGCTGGTCAACGGCGACACGATCCGGGTGCGCGCGGACGCGGTGCCGGGCGAGGGCATCCCGGGCCTGGAGTCCCTGATCCGCCAGCGGACCGACTTCGACCGCGAGATCGGCGGCCTCCCGGCGGGCCTGAAGCTGACCAAGATCGAGGCACGGCCGGACGGCGTGGCGATCGCCGTGACGGGCACGGACGTGACGCTGGCGGGCTGAGGGGTGCGGCCGCGCTCGTTCGGGGGTTCGGCCACATACTGAGACGGGCCAGTCCGCCCCGTAGAAACTCCCCTCCGGGACCTCGCCCGATTCGGCTCCGGAGAGCCTTTCTCCGCGATCACGTCCCACATCTCGGACGATCGCGTCTCAAAATACGACACACCGGTGACACGGCGGCCTGTCCGTCCCTACGATCGTGGGCATGAAGCGACAGGCGGATCTCACGAAGCGGCGGGCAGTAGACCTGTGCCGCATCGCCGCCATGCTCTGTCGCTCTCTCTGAGCGGGACCCCGCGTCCCGTATTCCTCGGGCCCTTCGACCTCCGGTCGGGGCCGCACCTCGCGTAGCCGTACGCCCGCACTGACGCGTACCCGCACCACACGCAACACACCGCCGAACACTGCCCCGGAGGAGAAACAGCATGAGCCGCAGCGACGTCCTGGTAGACGCCGACTGGGTCGAGGCGAACCTCGACAACCCGCAGGTTGCCGTCGTCGAGGTCGACGAGGACACCTCCGCGTACGAGAAGAACCACATCCGCAACGCGATCCGGATCGACTGGACCAAGGACCTGCAGGACCCGGTCCGCCGCGACTTCATCGACCAGGAGGGCTTCGAGAAGCTCCTGTCGGCGAAGGGCATCGGGAACGACACCACGGTCGTCCTCTACGGCGGCAACAACAACTGGTTCGCCTCCTACGCCTACTGGTACTTCAAGCTCTACGGCCACCAGGACGTGAAGCTCCTCGACGGCGGCCGCAAGAAGTGGGAGCTCGACTCCCGCGACCTCGTAGCCGAGGTCCCGTCCCGCCCGGCCACCGAGTACAAGGCCAAGGCGCAGGACACCTCCATCCGTGCCTTCCGTGACGACGTCGTCGCCGCGATCGGCGCGCAGAACCTGGTCGACGTCCGTTCGCCCGACGAGTTCTCCGGCAAGCTGCTCGCGCCGGCGCACCTCCCGCAGGAGCAGTCGCAGCGCCCCGGCCACGTGCCGAGCGCCCGCAACATCCCGTGGTCGAAGAACGCCAACGACGACGGCACCTTCAAGTCCGACGACGAGCTCAAGGCCCTCTACGAGGACGAGCAGGTCGACCTGGCGAAGGACACCATCGCCTACTGCCGCATCGGCGAGCGCTCCGCGCTCACGTGGTTCGTCCTGCACGAGCTGCTCGAGGTCTCGAACGTCAAGAACTACGACGGCTCGTGGACCGAGTACGGCTCCCTCGTGGGCGTGCCGATCGAGCTCGGCGCCAACAAGTAAGCCTCTCCGGACCCCTCTCCCGGACCTCCCGACCGTAAGGACAGAAACATGTGTGGAGCGCAGCCCGGCGGCCCCGACGCCTCGACGATCAAGCCCGGTGAGACCACCATCCAGGGCTTCGTGACCAAGGACGGCGAGCCCGTCACCGGTTACGTCCGCCTCCTGGACTCGACCGGCGAGTTCACCGCCGAGGTCCCCACCTCCGCGACCGGCCAGTTCCGCTTCTACGCGGCCGAGGGCACCTGGACCGTCCGCGCCCTGGTCCCCGGCGGCACCGCCGACCGCCAGGTCGTGGCCCAGCAGGGTGGCCTCGCGGAGGTCGCCATCGCGGTCTGACGCCACCGCACCGCTGAACCGGCCGAAGGGCCGTGCCTCCTGGGGGTTGGACGCCTACAGGCCCGAGGTGCGGCCCTTCGGTCTGTCTTCTTCCGTATGAAGATTCGGCCGGTTGTGTGACCTTCGCTTGCCTGCATCGTCGACATGTTCGACGGGCTGGTGATCGGGGGTGGGGCATGGTCGAACGTTCGCCATCGGGGCTGCGCGTGCTTGCTCCGCCTCGGTTGGTCTCCCCGAGCGGGGCGATCACCGTGCGGACGCGCCTCCGTCTCTCGGACCGCGACGCGCTGGTCCTTCGCGAGCCGGCGGAGTACTTGTCACGACTCGCGGCCCGTGATCTGGCCGCGCGCGTGGCACTCGGAACGCGGCACACGGCGGCCGACTTCGCCCGACGTAAGCGTGAATTGACGGCGCTTACGTCATCGCGTTGGGCGGGCACGATCACCCGCGGGTCGAACGATCAAGCAGCAGACCGGGCCCTGTCCGCGTATCGAGGACCGTCGATCGTCCGGAGGACGGCGCACGTGATGCGCCTCGCCAACGGACGGCGTCTGCGGTTCAGGCTGCTCAGCACCGTTCGGAGCGGCCCGTCGGCGTGGGGGCCTGGGTTCAGGATCCGCTTGCGTTGGGCGATGAGGGACGGTTGGACGCCATCCGGGACTCGAGGCACGGCCCTTCGGTCTGCCCGGATGGTCCTGCCGGGCCTACGCTTGAGGTATGTACGCGCGTCGGCGGCATGTCTACTTCTGGATGATGGGCATCTGCCTGGTGCTCTTCGTCGGTGCCTGGGCCGTCGTGCGGCTGTTTTCGATGCCCGTGGCCATCGGCATGTGCGTCGTCGCCATGGTCATGCCGCCGGTCGCCGCGATGATCGCGAACCGGCGGGGGCCGGAGGATCGCTGGTGGGACGATCCGTCCGGGGATCCGCAGTCGGACGAGTGGTGGGACGAACTCGACGGGAAGAAGCGCCGGGAGCGCTGACTGGCGGCGCGGCCCGACGACCCGACGGACGGAGTCCGGCGCAGCGCCTCGAAGCCTGTGAGGCCCCCCGGGGCCGAGCAGCGCGAGGGGCGCGTTGAGATCAATAGACGAGAGCCTGGGTTTCGTCCGTCATGGCCTCTTGGACGAAGACCTGGGCGCCCGCGATGCGGATGCCCTGCAGGACGTCCTTCTCCGTGATCTCGCGGCGGGCCGCGCACTGGGTGCAGAGGGTGATGCGGCCGGCCGCCAGGATCGAGTCGATGAGGTCCGGGAGCGGTGCCGCGTGCGGGAGGTCGAACTCGGCCGCTCGGCCCGGGAGCGCGAACCACGAGGACTCGCCCGTCAGCCAGAGCGAGACCTCGACCCCGCTCGCCACGGCCACGGCGGCCACCGTGAAGGCCTGGGAGCAGCGTTCGGGGGCGTCGGCCCCGGCGGTCACCTTGATCACGAGCTTCTTCGCCATATACCGAACTGTAATGCGGACCTCTGCAACCCCATGCACCCCTCACGTGTCAGCGATGTGCACGGATAACGGAATCCGTCATTCAGGTCTCGTGGGGGGACCCTTTGGAAGCCATGGAAGTAAGCGCCGTCGCGGCCCCGCCGCGCCGGCGTCGCACCGGGCGGACGATCGGCCTGATCGCCGTCGCCGCCGTTCTCGGCCTCGTCGGCGGTACCGCCGTGGGCTACGGCATCCAGGCCGATCGTGAGCCGACACCGCTGCCCGCCCTGAACCAGCCCGGTCTCGCCTACCCCAAGCCCCTGCCCCAGGGCCAGAAGCCCGCGGCGCTGCCGGCCTCCGAGGACCGCAAGGTCAAGACGGACGGCGACCTGCGCAAGCTGCTGGTGCCGAGGCCGGCGGGCGCGAAGGACAAATTGTTCGGTGGCCACGACGCGTGGATGACGGTGCCCGCGTACGCCAGGGACTTCAAGAACCCCGGCAGCGCGCTCAACCATCAGCTGGGCAACGACGTGCGGCGCATCGCGACCACGTCCTGGCAGACCGGCAAGTACCGCACGACCGACATCGCCTTGGTCCAGTACCGCTCCAGCGATTTCGACGGGGCGCGGGACCACGCCGAGGACCAGATGGACTACATGTCCGACGAGGATTACGCCCGGTCCGAGGGCGAGCCGATCAAGGGCTCCGCCAACGGCCGCTACTACCTGTTCCCGGTGAAGCGCAAGGCGGGGTACCTGGACATGTTCCAGGCCAGGGCGTACTTCCACCGCGGCGACATCATGGTCGCGATCTTCATGTTCGACACCAAGAAGATCTCCGCGAAGGACATCAGTTCGGTGGCCGAGAAGCAGCTGGGGCGCCTGTGAGTGAGGAACTGGACACCGTGACCGAGCCCGTGACCGAGTCGGCCGCGGAGCCGACGAAGGCACGCCGTGGGCGCAAGCTGCTGACCGTCGTCCTTCCCGCCGTCCTCGTCCTCGGGGCGATCGGCGGGGGCGTCACGTACACCGCCGTCACCGTCGACTCCGCCGACCGCAGCGCGGAGACGATCACCTGGGCAGCGCCGGAGATGACGGCGGACGAGGAGGACCCGGCCGCCCTGAGTGTGACGCGCGGCAAGGCATCGACGCCGATGAGCAAGCTGCTCCTGCCCGTGCCCGAGGGGTACGAGCTCGGCCCCGACGTCGAGTCGTACGGCAACGACGACGAGCTGAACGAGCAGGAGGCCCGCGCGCTGCTGAAGCAGGAGGGCAAGGGGCTCGCGGGCAAGAAGCGCCGCGAGTACGAGAAGGAGGTCGACAAGCTCGGTCTCAAGGGCATCGCGATCCGCTCCTTCGCGGCGCAGGACGGCAACACGGTCGTGTACGTCCGCATCACGCAGATGAAGGACAAGAAGCAGCTTCGCGACGCGTTCACGGTCGGCAAGCGCCTCTTCGAACTCTTCGAGTTCCCCAAGGGGCCGAAGATCAGCGGCCACAAGAACTCCGCCTGCTTCATGCTTCCGCCGGACGAGGACCTGGACAAGGACGAGAAGGACAAGCAGCTGGAGGAGATGACCTGCATGGCGTACGACTCCGAGGTCACGGTCACGGTCACCGTCGCCGGCGCCAAGCCGTTCGACAAGTCCGAGGTCGCCGACCTGGTCAAGAAGCAGCTGGACCACATCAAGTCCCCGGGGGAGTACGTATGACGACCGAGCAGCAGACGGAGCAGGAGGCAGAGAGGGAGGCCGAGGCGAAGGCGGAGGTGCCGGCCGAGGCGGCCGACACCGCTCCTGACACGGCCGCCGAATCCCTGCCCGAGCAGCCCGAGGCCGCCGAGCAGCCCGAGGCCGCCGAGCGGCCCCAGCTCGCCAAGCCCTCCCGTAAGCCGCTCTTCCTGGCCCTCGCCCGCTGGACCGCTGCCGTGCTCGTCTTCGGTGGCGTCGGAACCGGGACAGCGCTCGGCATCACCTCCATGGAGCGCACCGAGGTGCCCGGTCTCGCGACCGAGAGCGACGGCCGCTGGGAGTACCCGGAACTCAGCCTGCCCGCCCTCCCGGTCGGTGTGCCGAGGCCCTACACCAAGGGCAACGACGGCGAGATCCACCACGCCGACCTGCGCAAGCTCCTGCTGCCCGCCCCGGCCGGAGCGACGCCCGACCCGAAGCTCAACGGTGGCTGGGTCACCGTGGACCAGTTCCTGTCCCAGTACCGCAAGGACGACCGGGCCAAGCTGTCCACGCCGCTCGCCGAGTCCGCACTGCGGCACATCGCCGCCCGGGGCTGGACCATGCCGGACGGCACCATGACCCGGATCCACCTGCTCCGGTTCAACTCGGTGGCCTTCGCGGAGGCTTTCAAGGACGACGCGCTCGAGGCCGGCACCGTCGACGGTCCGCTTCTCGACGGGGTCGAGGGGGTCGAGTTCGACGGCACCTTCCCGAGCGACATCCGGGTGGCGTACACCGTGCCGTACGCCTACGTGGAACTCCCGCACAACGCCGACCAGACCCGCTGGGTCTACATCCAGGCCGGCGACACCCTGGCGCTGATCACCCAGACCCGCAAGGGCGAGGCGCTCACCGTCCCGTTCCAGCAGACCGTCGCCCTGCAGAACCAGCTCCTGGGCTGACCGTACGGCTCAGGACAGCGCCGGACGTACCTCACAGAGAGGGCCGGGCCCCCGCAGACTAAAGTGGGGTCCGGCCCGTTCTGCCTTCACGCTCATCCGAGGAGCACCCGTGATCATCTTCTTCGAAGTTCTCCTGGCCCTGGTCTGTGTCGCCGTGCTCGCGTTCACCGGTCTGGCCGTGAAGAAGCTGTACCAGGGCCAGCGCTAAGCACCTCGAAAAACTCGAAAAAACTCGACGTCTACGGAACGACAGAGCTGCTCATGATCGAGATCCCGTCCGACCTCAACCCGGGCCTCGTCCCCCTCGCGTTCCTCCTCGGAACGTGGGAAGGCGCGGGCGTGGCCGACTTCCCCGGTGCCGAGAAGTGCAACTTCGGGCAGTCCGTGACCTTCAGCCACGACGGCCGGGACTTCATCGAGTACCACTCGCATTCCTGGGTGCTCGACAACGACGGCAAGCAGGTCCGCCCGCTGGAGAGCGAGAGCGGCTACTGGCGGATCGACAAGGACCGCAAGGTCGAGACCGTCATGGTCCGTGACCAGGGCATCGTCGAGATCTGGTACGGCGAGCTGGCCGACAAGAAGCCGCAGATCGACCTGGTCACGGACGCCGTGGCCCGTACCGCGGCCTCCGGCCCGTACAGCGGTGGCAAGCGGCTGTACGGGTACGTCAAGGGCGACCTGATGTGGGTCGGCGAGAAGGCGACCCCCGAGGTCCCGCTCCGCCCGTACATGTCTGCGCACCTGAAGAAGGTCGTCACGCCCGAGGAGGTCGCCGAGATGGCGCGCAACCTCGGCGATCTGCCGGACGACGGCATCGCCTTCTTCAAGTAGGCCCGGCACGAAGAGCCGGTATTCCGCCACGCCCTCCTACACTGGGGGGCGTGGTGAGCACCGACTGGAAGAGCGACCTGCGGCAGCGCGGCTATCGGCTGACGCCGCAGCGCCAGCTTGTCCTGGAGGCCGTGGACACGCTGGAGCACGCGACGCCCGACGACATCCTGGGCGAGGTCCGCAAGACGGCCTCCGGGGTGAACATCTCCACCGTCTACCGGACCCTGGAGCTCCTGGAGGAGCTGGGGCTGGTCTCCCACGCCCACCTCGGGCACGGGGCGCCGACGTACCACCTCGCCGACCGGCACCACCATCTGCACCTGGTCTGCCGGGACTGTACGAACGTCATCGAGGCGGATGTCGAGGTCGCCGCCGGGTTCACCTCGAAGCTGAAGGAGACCTTCGGTTTCGAGACGGACATGAAGCATTTCGCGATCTTCGGCCGGTGTCAGGACTGTACGAAGAAGGACGCCGGTACGCAGTCGTAGGCTTGCCCCATGAAGAGCCCTGTGGTGAAGAGCCCTCTGCTGTCCCTGCCCGGCGCCGTTCCCGCCGAAGGCCGTGACGAAGGCGTCGCCTCGCACTACGGCGATCTGTTCCGTGAGCAGCGCGCCCTCGCCGCCGGTGACGGTTTCGTCGACCTCTCGCACCGCGGTGTCGTCGCCGTCTCCGGCGACGACCGGCTGAGCTGGCTGCACCTGCTGCTCACCCAGCACGTGAGCGAGCTGCCGGTGGGCACGGCCACCGAGGCGCTGATCCTCTCCGCGAACGGTCACATCGAGCACGCCCTGTATCTCGTCGACGACGGCACGACGGTCTGGGCGCATGTGGAGCCCGGTACGCAGGACGAGCTCATCGCCTATCTGGAGTCGATGAAGTTCTTCTACCGGGTCGAGGTCGCCGACCGTACGGCCGACGTCGCCGTCGTCCACCTCCCGGCCGGCTCCATCGCCGAGGTCCCGGAGGGGGTCGTCGTACGGGAGACTCCGCACGGGCGGGATCTGTTCCTGCCCCGGGACGAGCTCGAGGCCTTCGCCGGTACGCACGGGCCGGCCGCCGGGATCCTCGCGTACGAGGCGCTGCGGATCGAGGCGCACCGGCCGCGGCTCGGCTTCGAGACCGACCACCGGACCATCCCCCACGAGCTGGGCTGGATCGGCAGCGCGGTGCACCTGCAGAAGGGCTGCTACCGCGGGCAGGAGACCGTCGCCCGTGTCCACAACCTGGGGAAGCCGCCGCGCCGCCTGGTCTTCCTGCACCTGGACGGCAGCGAGGTCCACCTGCCGGGCCACGGCACCCCGATCCGGCTCGCGGCGGACGGCGCCGAGGGGCGCCAGCTCGGCTTCATCACCACCTCCGGCCGCCACCACGAGCTCGGTCCGATCGCGCTCGCGATGGTGAAGCGGAACGTGCCCGTGGACGCCGAGCTGATGGCGGGGGAGACCGCCGCCGCCCAGGAGACGGTCGTCGAGCCGTAGGGATCAGACTTCTACGAGCACCGTGAACGGGCCGTGATTCGTGAGCGAGACGCGCATGTCCGCTCCGAACCGGCCCGTCTCCACGTGCGCCCCCAGCTCCCGCAGCCGTGCGACCACCTCGTCGACGAGCGGCTCGGCGACCGGGCCGGGCGCGGCCGCGTTCCAGGTGGGCCTGCGGCCCTTGCGGGCGTCCCCGTAGAGGGTGAACTGAGAAATCACCAACAAGGGCGCATTGGTGTCCGAACAGGATTTCTCACCCTCCAGAATCCGGACGGACCAGAGCTTTCGGGCAAGTTGCGCCGCCTTCTCCGGTGTGTCCTCGTGGGTGACTCCCACCAGCACACACAGCCCTTCGCCGACGATCTCGCCGACCGTCTCGCCTGCGACGACGACGCTCGCGCCGTCCACCCTCTGTACCACTGCACGCATACAGACCAACCTACAGACCGACGCATAGGGGCTGAACGGGTGCAGAGCGCCTGCACGTGCATGTGCGGGAGTGGCACCATGCGTGTCAGGCGGTGCGGTTCCGCGCCGGTCGAGGGGACGATTCACATGAGTGCATCTGGCGCCGGGCAGACGCCGGCCCGATTCGGTTCCGGAGTGGGCGTACGTCCGCCCGTGCAGCGGACGGCCGAGCCCGCGCTGCCGGCGGCGGCCTCGCTGCCGGACATGGCCGCGCTGCGACTGCCGGAGCTGCGCGCGCTGCGCCGTGACGCGCAGGGCGAGGAGGCCGACCTCAGCTACGTACGGCGGATGCTGCAGGGCCGTATCGACATCCTGCGGGCCGAGCTGGCCCGGCGGACGGATCCGGAGTCACCGGTGCTCGACCGGCTCTCGGAGATCCTGGCGGACGTGCCCTCGCGGCGGGCGGCCTCGGCGCGGCACCTGACGCTGTCGACGCCGCGGAGCGAGGAGTACCGGCAGCTGGTCGAGGAGATGCTCTCGGAGGTCGAGCTGTCCGACCTCGGGGCGCGGAGCGACGACGAGCTGCACGCGGCGATGGGCCGGCTCGCGGGGTGCGAGCAGCAGATCTCGCGGCGGCGGCGCGAGCTCCAGGGGACGGCCGACGACTGCAGCGCCGAGATCACCCGCCGCTACCGCGAGGGTGAGGCGCAGGTCGACGACCTGCTGGCCTGAGCCGACTGTCTCCGACCGTCCTCGCCCGGTGAAAAACCGGGGTGCGGGCGGTCGGGTGGGCGCCATAGCCTCGCTGGTATGAGTCTTGAGGTGCGCCCCGTGGGCGAGTCCGAGTTGGGTGATTGGCTGCGTGCGCTCAAGACCGGGTTCCTCCGGCCACCCCTCGTCACGGACGAGGAGGTCGAGCAGCGGCGCCCGCAGTTCGACCTGTCCCGGACGCTGGGGGTCTTCGACCGGGGCCGGATCGTCGCCACCTTCCGTACGTTCACGCAGGAGCTGTCCACCGTCGGTGGCGGTTCGCTCGTCGCCGACGCCGTCAGTCAGGTGACCGTCTCGCCGTCCCACCGCAGGCGCGGTGTGCTGAGCCGGGTGATGACGGCGGACCTGGCGGCCGCGAAGGAGCGGGGTGACGCCGTCGCGTCGCTCATCGCCGCCGAGTACCCGATCTACGGGCGGTACGGCTTCGGCCCGGCCGCCTGGACCACCGAGTGGTCCGTCGACGTCCCCCGCGCCGGGCTCGACCCGCGCCGCACCGGGCAGCCCGAGGACGGCGGCACGATCGAGATCTCCGACGGCGCCGAGGTCCGCAAGGTCGCCCCCGAGGTGCACCGCCGCCTGGCCCGTGTCCGGGCCGGTGTCCCGAACCGCGACACCCAGGGCTGGGAGCGCGGCACCGGCCTCGGCTTCCAGGGCGAGCCGTGGATCGAGCCCTTCTACGCCGTCTACCGCTCCGCGTCCGGCGAGGTGGAGGGCTATGTCGCCTACCGCTCCGACGACAAGTGGGACGACGGCAAGCAGCCGGTCAACACCGCCACCGTCCGGGACCTGATCGGCTGCACCCCGGCCGCCGAGCGGGCGCTCTGGCGGTACATGTGCTCCCTGGACTGGGTCACCAAGGTCCGCTCCGGCCTGCGCGCCCCCGACGACGTCCTCCCGCTGCTCCTGCCCGACCCGCGCGCCGCGAGGGTGGTCAGCCACGCCGACATGCTGTGGCTCAGGGTCCTGGACGTCGCCAAGGTCTTCGAGGGGCGTACGTACGCGAGTTCCGGCAGCCTCGTCCTGGAGGTGCGGGACGCCGCCGGGCTCGCGGGCGGGCGCTACCGGCTCGACGCCTCCCCGGACGGCGCGGAGGTCTCCCGTACCAGCGCGTCCGCCGATCTCGCCCTGGACGTCGCCGAGTTGGGCACGCTCTCGCTCGGTGACGAGTCGGTCGTACGGCTTGCGGAGCTGGGCCGGGTCGAGGAGCTCGCGGCGGGCGCGGCCGTCCGGGCGGACGTCCTGCTGCGGGCCGCGCGCCGCCCGTGGTGCCCCGACATATTCTGAGCCGCCCCGCGGTGGGTCGGGTTCTGAGCCGCCCTCAGCGCTTCACTTCGTACGGTGGCGGAACAGCGCCCCGGACGCGGCGACCGACACCGCCAGGATGCCGGCGCACCACGCGAGCGCGATCCAGGGCGTGTTGCCCACCGGCTGGTCGAGCAGTAGCCCGCGCATCGACTCGATGAGCGGGGTGACGGGCTGGTGCTCGGCGAAGCCGTGGAGCCAGCTCGGCATGGTCTCGACGGGGACGAACGCGCTGCTCGGATAGGGCAGGAACATCATGAAGAAGGTGATCCCGCCCGCCGCCTCTGGCGTGCGGGCGAGCAGCCCGGCCGCCGCCGCGAACCAGGAGATCGCGGTGATGAAGGCGACGAGCAGCCCGAGCGCGGCGAGCCAGCCGAGCGGGGTCGCGGAGGGCCGGAAGCCGATGGCGAAGGCCACGCCGAAGACGAGCACGGTGGCGACCAGGTTGCGGGCGACGCTGGCGCCGACATGACCGGCGAGGATCGGCGTACCGCCGATGTCGAGCGAGCGGAACCGGTCGATGATCCCGCCCTTCATGTCCTCGCTGACGGAGACGCCCGTGCCGGCGGAGCCGAAGCCGGAGCAGAGGATGAGGACGCCGGGGACGACGTACGTCACGTAGCGCGTGCCGGTGTCGATGGCTCCGCCGAAGAAGTAGACGAAGACCAGCATCAGGATGATCGGCAGCATCATCGAGGTGATGACGGCGTCGACGTTCCGGCGGCCGAGGCGGAGCCCGCGGCCGGTCATCGTCAGGGCGTCAGATACGGGCGTCGACATGGGCGGACTCCTTCTCGGTCGGGTTGGCGGCGGGGTCGGTGGCGGACTGCGCGATGGGCGCTTCGGTGGGCCTTTCGGCCTGCTTCTCCGTGAGCGCCAGGAACACGTCGTCGAGGGTCGCGCCGCGCAGCGTGAAGCGGACGACGTCGGTGCGGTCCGGGTCGAGGGTGTCGAGGAGCTCGCGGACGTGGGCGGCGCTGCCGTCGGTGGCGACGCCGAGGGTGAGGGCCTCGGGCTCGTGGTGGACGGCCCGGTCGGCGAGCCGGAGGTAGGTCTCCCGGTCGCGCAGGACGAGGTCGAGGCGGTGGTCGGCCAGGCGGGCCTTCAGGGCCTGCGCGGTGCCCTCGGCGACGACGCGGCCGGCGTTCATGACGGCGATGCGGTCGGCGAGCAGGTCGGCCTCCTCCAGGTACTGGGTGGTGAGGAAGACCGTCGTACCGCTGTCGGAGAGGGCGCGGACGACCTCCCAGAGCTCCTTGCGGCTGCGCGGGTCGAGGCCGGTCGTCGGCTCGTCGAGGAAGATCACCGAGGTCTCGCCGGGGTCGCGGACCAGGCCGGCGGCGAGGTCGAGGCGGCGGCGCATGCCGCCGGAGTACGTCTTGGCGAGGCGGCGGCCCGCGTCGGTGAGGCCGAAGCGCTCCAGGAGTTCGGCGGCGCGCCGGTCGGCGGCCCGGCGGGAGAGCCCGGAGAGCCGGGCCATCATGCGCAGGTTCTCGGCGCCGGTCTGCATCTCGTCGACGGCGGCGAACTGGCCGGTGAGGCTGATCGCGCGGCGCACCCGGGACCGCTCGGCGGCGATGTCGTACCCGGCCACGCGCGCGTGGCCGGCGTCCGGCTCGGTGAGCGTGGTCAGGATGCGGACGGTGGTGGTCTTGCCGGCGCCGTTGGGTCCGAGCAGGGCGAAGATCGTGCCCTCCTCGACCCGTAGGTCGAGGGATGCGAGGACGGGGACGGTGCCGTAGGCCTTGCGCAGGCCCCTGGCTTCGATGGCGGATGGCATGAGGGTCCCCCTGGGATTCGGTACTGCGTATGCCTTACGCGTTACTGTGTAAGGGTTACGCATTACTAGGATGGTCGTCAAGCGAGGAAGGGCGGGCGGTTGTGGTGGCGGACGGGAAGGGTGCGGGCGCTGCGGGCGAGAGCGCTCCGGGCGCGGGCGTGCCGGGCGACGGCGGCGGAAGCTTTCTGCCGGCGAGCATCGAGGCCGCCTGGGGGCTGCGGGAGCGCCCCTCCAAGGGCCCGAAGCCCGGTCTCACCCTCGACCGGATCGTGGCGACCGCCGTGACGGTCGCCTCGACGGAGGGGATCGACGCCCTCTCCATGGGCCGCATCGCCAAGGAACTCGGCGTCTCGACCATGTCCCTGTACCGCTACGTCGGCGCGAAGAGCGAGCTGTACGTCCTCATGCAGGACGTCGCCACCGGCCCGCCGCCCGCCCCGCTCCCGGCGGGGACGGGCTGGCGCGAGGGGGTCGAGCACTGGGCCCGTGAGCTGCGCGAGATCTACCACCAGAACCTCTGGATGCTCCGCATGCCGCTCACCGGACCGCCCGCGACCCCGAACTCGGTCGCCTGGTGGGAGCGGGTCATGGTCGCCCTGGACGGCACCGGCCTCGACGAGGGGACCAAGGTCTCCGTGGTCATGCTGGTCTCCGGGTTCGTCCGGAACGAGGCGCTGATGATGGCCGACATCGCGGCCGTCATCGGGGCGAGCGGAGAGGGCCCCGAAGAGGCGCTCACCCGGTACGGCCACACCCTCCGGCGCCTCGCCGACCCCGAGCGCTATCCGGCGGTCGCGCGGATGCTGGACTCCGGCGTGATGGAGGAGGCGGACGAGCCCGACTACGAGTTCCGCTTCGGCCTCGCGCGCATCCTCGACGGGGTCGCGCTCCTCGTGGACGGGCAGGGCTCCCGGTGAGCGGGCTGCGCGAGCGGAAGAAGGAGCAGACCCGGCAGGCCCTGTCGGACGCCGCCATCGCCCTCTTCCTGGAGCGGGGCTTCGACGCCGTCTCGGTCGCGGAGATCGCGGACGCGGCGGACGTCTCCAAGCCGACGCTCTTCCGGTACTTCCCCGCCAAGGAGGACCTGGCCCTCCACCGCTTCGCCGACCACGAGGACGAGGCCGCGCGCGTGGTCGCGGGCCGCCCGGCCGGCGTCTCGCCGCTCGACGCGCTGCGCGCCCACGTCCTCGACGGCCTGGAGCGGCGCGACCCGGTCACCGGACTCTGCGACCACCCGACCGTCCTCGCCTTCCAGCGGCTGCTGTACGGCACCCCCGCGCTCGTCGCCCGGATGTACGCGTACCAGGGCCGGTCCGAGGCCGCCCTCGCGCAGGCGCTCGGGGAGGCGCGCGGGGAGATGCGCGGCGGCGACGCCCTGGACGCGAAGGTCGCGGCCGGCCAGATCGCCGCCGTCCTGCGGATCCTGGCGGAGGAGAACGTGCGCCGGATCGGCGCGGGGGAGAGCGCGGACGCGCTGTACGGGACGGCGGTGGAGGCGGTGGAGCGGGCGTTCGGGGGGCTGCGGGAGGGGCTGGGGTACTAGGGCGGCATGCGATCCGCCCGGTGGGCGCCCCGGCGGGGGTACTCAGTAATAAATGTTACCTGGTAACGCTATTCGTCTATCCTGGGCGCATGACGACGTCAACCGACCCCACCCCCGACTCCGACATCGGACTCCGTCACGAACTCCGTCGCGAACGCGCCCACCACGACGCGTGCCGTGCCGCCCTGGCCCGGATGGCCGAGGACGTCGCCGATCAGGTCGTCATCGGCGAGGACGTCGCCGCCTCCGGGGCCGACGCCGAGGTGCTCGGCCACCACCTGCGCAGTCGCGCCAAGGAGTTCGGCGAGCAGCCGCCAGGGCCGCTGTTCTTCGGCCGCCTCGACCGCGAGGACGGCCAGATCCACCACATCGGCCGCCGCCGGATCGCCGAGCACCCGGCCGCCCCGCCGCTGGTCGTCGACTGGCGGGCCCCCGTCTCCCGCGCCTACTACCAGGCCGGCGCGCACGACCCGCAGGGCGTGGTCCGGCGGCGCCGCTTCGGCTGGGCTCCGTACGGCGCGGGCGACTCGGCCGATCTGACCGGCCTGGAGGACGAGCGGCTCGCCGCCGGCGAGGAGGAGACGGCGAGCGCGATCGTCGCCGGGGAGATCGAGCGCCCGCGCGTCGGCCCGATGCGGGACATCGCCGCCACCATCCAGCCCGAGCAGGACGACCTCGTACGATCCGGGCCCGGCACCTCCGTGTGCGTGCAGGGCGCCCCCGGCACCGGCAAGACCGCCGTGGGCCTGCACCGGGCCGCGTACCTCCTCTACACCCACCCGCAGCGCGTCCGCCGCTCCGGGCTCCTCGTCCTCGGCCCCAACCGCACCTTCCTGTCGTACATCTCCGAGGTCCTGCCCGCGCTCGGCGAGACCGGGATCCGGCAGTCGACCCTCGACGAGGAGATCGCCCGGCACGAGGTGCGGGCTGTCGACGGCGAGGCGGCGGCGACGGTCAAGCACGACGTACGGATGGCGGAGGTGCTGCGGCGGGCGCTCCACGCGCGCGTGGCCCTGCCGGAGGGGGAGTTGGCCCTCGCCGACGGCTCGCTGCGGCTGCGGATCCCGGCGGAGGCGCTCGCCCGGATCGTCGCGGCGGTACGGGAGGAGGCGCCGCCCTACGCCACGGGCCGCGAACGCGTCCGCGCCCGGGTCGTCCGCGAACTCCAGCTCCGCGCCGAGCGGCGCGCCGGACCCCTGGGCAACACGTGGGTGCGCCGGGTCGAACGGGCGCGTCCGGTCTCGGCGTTCGTGGACGCGTGCTGGCCGCGCACGACCCCCGAGGAGGTGCTCGCCGCCGTCCTCACCGACCCGCGCGACCCGGCGCTCACGGTGGCCGAACGGGCGGCGATCCGGTGGGCGAAGCCGCCCCGTTCCTTCCGCTCGGCGAAGTGGAGCGCGGCCGACCTCGTGCTCCTCGACGAGCTGGCCGGGCTGATCGAACGCCCCGAGGGCTACGGCCATGTCGTCGTGGACGAGGCCCAGGACCTGTCGCCCATGCAGTGCCGTGCCATCTCCCGGCGCGCGGACTTCGGCGCCCTGACCGTCCTCGGCGACCTGGCGCAGGGGACCACCCCGTGGGCGGCGCGCGACTGGCGCGAGCAACTGGCCCACCTGGGAAAGCCGGAGGCGGAGATCGTGCCCCTGACGACCGGCTACCGGGTCCCGGCGGCGATCGTCGACCTCGCCAACCGGCTGCTGCCGGAGCTCGGCCTCGGCGCGGACGTGCCGGCGGGGGTCTCGCTGCGCCGGGACGGCGAGGTGAAGGTCGGCCGGGTCGCGGACGTCGTGGCCGGTGTCGTCGAGGCGGTCCGGGCGGCGCTGACCCGGGAGGGTTCGGTGGGGGTGATCGCGGCGGAGGAGCACGTCGGGGCGCTGACGGCGGCGCTGGACGCGTCCGGGTTCGTGAGCGGTCCGGGAGGCGTGGGTGATCGGTTGACGGTGCTGCCTTCGCGGATGGCCAAGGGTCTGGAGTACGACCATGTCGTCGTCGCCGAGCCCGCCGCGATCGTGGCGGCCGAGCCGCGCGGCCTGCACCGGCTGTACGTCGTCCTGACCCGGGCCGTCTCGCGCCTCGATGTCGTCCACGGCGAGCCACTGCCGGCCTGCCTGACTGCATAACCGCCTGGCTGCCTGACGGGCACTCAGGCCGCCTGAGAGGACGGGGCTTTTGGGTTGATCGGACCCCGCCCGAGTCTCAAGATCATCAAGGTGCAGAATGACCCGTATGTCGATAACGAACACCCCCCGAACGGCGACGATCGACGACGCACCGCTGATCGGTCGCACCCTCACCCGCGCCTTCGACGACGACCCGATGATGCGCTGGTTCTTCCCCGACGACGCCTCGCGCGAGGACTCGCTCGGCCGCTACTTCACCACGCTCTTCACCCGGCAGTACGTCCGTCACGCGGTGTGCGAACGCACCGGCGCGGCGGCCTCGTTCTGGGTGCCGCCGGAGGCGGCGGCCAAGGCCGTTCCGGACGAGGAGACCATCCAGGAACTCACCGGCATCCTCGGCGACCGCGCGCCGGCCTTCGGGGCGGCCGTCCAGGAGGCCGGGAAGCACACGCCCCAGGAGCCGCACTGGTACCTCGCGCTCATCGGCGCCGACCCGGCCGCCCAGGGCCAGGGGCACGGCGCGGCCCTGCTCCGCTCGGGCCTGGCCAAGGCCGACGCGGCGGGGATGCCCGCCTACCTGGAGTCCTCCAAGCCCGACAACCTGGCCTTCTACCAGCACTTCGGCTTCACCGTGCGGAAGGAGCTGGAGCTTCCCGGGGGCGGGCCTACGCTGTGGGCGATGTGGCGCGAGCCGGGGCAGGGCGCCGCGTAGCCGTGGGCGACCAGGCCTCCTGAAGCGCCGTCAGGAGGCCTCGTACGGCGGGCAGGGCGAGCGAGGACTCCCGTACCGCCGCGTGGATCGAGCGGACCGGCTCCGGCCCCCGGAGCCGGCGGACGACCACGTTCGGGTGGCGACTGCCCAGGCCCATCAGCGGGACCAGGCTGATCCCGAGCCCCGCCGCGACGAAGCCCTGGGCGGTCGCGTACTCCTCGCACTCCACCGCGATGTCCGGCGTGAACCCGGCCGCCGCGCACGCCTCGAGGACGGCGTCGAGGCAGGGGCCGGCGCGCTCGCTGCCGACCCACGGCTCGTCGGCGAGTTCGGCCAGGTCGACGACGCGGCGGTCGGCGAACCGGTGGCCCTTGGGGAGCACGGCGCGGTACGGGTCGTCGGCGAGGTGGACGAGACGGAGGCCGCCCTCGGTGCCCGCGCCGTCCCGGTGCGCGTCTCGGGGGCGTACGACCAGGGTGACGTCCGCCTCCGGGTCGGGCCCGGCGCCTTCGGCGATCCTCAAGTCCACCCGTACGCCCGGATGTTCGCGGCGGAAGCGGGCGAGCGCCGGGGCGACGAGGTCGGCGCCCGCCGTGGCGAAGTACCGCACGGCGACCTGGCCGGTGCGCCCGGCCCGCAGATCGGCGAGGGCGGTCTCGGCCTCGGCGACCTGGCGGCCGATCACGTCCGCGTGCTCGGTGAGCAGGAGCCCGGCGGCGGTGGGTCGGACGCCCCGGCCGAACCGTTCGAGCAGCGCGATGCCGGCCTCCTTCTCCAGGACACCGATCTGCTGGCTCACGGCGGAGGGGGTGTAGCCGAGGTTCGCGGCGGCGGCGGTGACGGAACCGCTGGTGACGACGGCCCGGAGCACCTGCATGCGTCTCACATCGAGCATGTAGTACAGCTTAACGCTGGATGCATGATTCTTCGCTTGTCCTGTCGAGTGGGGGCGGGGACCGTGGAGCCCATGACTTCGGCGACGCGTACGGGCGTAACTACGGGCGGACGTATGGGCGGACGCATGGGCGTACGTATGGGCGTACGTATGGGTGTGCTGGCCCTGCTCTGGGGCTCGGCCTTCCTCTGGATCGAGCTGGCTCTCGACCACGGCCTCACCCCGGGGTGGATCACCTTCGTGCGGTGCCTGCTCGGGGCGGGCGTGCTGCTCGCTCTCGCGTACGCGGCCGGGCAGCGGCTGCCCCGGGACCGGCGCACCTGGGGGCGGTTGGCCGTCGCGGCCTTCTTCTGCAACGCCCTGCCGTTCCTGCTCTTCGGCATCGGGCAGCAGACCGTCGACAGCGGTGTCGCGGGCGTCCTGAACGCCACCACCCCGCTCTGGTCCCTGCTCATCGGCGTGGCACTGGGCACGGAGCGTGGCTTCGGGGCGGCGAAGGTCGCAGGACTGGTCCTCGGCTTCGCGGGCATTCTGCTGATCTTCGCGCCCTGGAGCGAGGATTCGGGCCTGATGGGCGTCGGAGCGCTCGCACTGCTCGGCGCTTCGGCGAGTTACGCGGTGGCCTTCGCGTACATGGCCCGCAAGTTGGCCGGCGGGGGCACCGCGCCGATGGCGCTGTCGGCGGCGCAGCTGCTCGCGGCGACGGCCCTGAGCGCACCGGCGCCGCTGGCCGTTGCCGCCGGGGGCACGGGGACCGTGACCTGGGCGGGGGTCGGGGCGGTCGTCGTCCTCGGGGTCTTCGCGACCGGGCTCACCTTCCACCTCAACTACCGCATGATCGCCGAGGAGGGCCCGACGAGCGCCGCGACCGTCGGCTATCTGCTGCCGGTGGTGTCGGTGGCGCTCGGGGCCCTCGTGCTCGACGAGCCGTTGACGGTACGGGTGGTGGCGGGGATGGCGGTCGTCCTGGCCGGGGTGGCGCTTACGCGACGGGGGCGGCGACCCGCGCCTCCGCTGCCTCCTCGGCCCGCCGACCGTTCTTCGGCTGTCGCAGGACCGTGAGGGCGACCGCGAAGGCGGCGACGAGGAGACCGGCGCCTACGCCGAAGGCCAGGTGGTAGCCGCCCGTCAGGGCCTCGGCGACGGGGCGGCCCGCCTCGGTCAGGGCCTCGGTGCGGGCGGCGGCCAGGGTGGAGAGGACCGCGATGCCGAGGGCCATGCCGATCTGCTGGGTGGTGTTGAAGAGCCCCGAGGCGAGGCCCGCGTCCTCCTCCTTCGCGCCGGACATGCCCAGCGAGGTGAGGGCGGGCAGCGCGAGGCCGAAACCGGCGGCCAGCAGCATGACGGGCAGCAGATCGGTGACGTACGAGGCGTGCACGGGGACCCGGGTGAGCAGGCCGAGCATGACCACGAGCAGCCCGAGCCCGGTGAGGAGGACGGAGCGCTCGCCGAAGCGGGCGATGAGGCGGGCCGAGACGCCCAGGGACACCGCGCCGATGATCGCGGCGGCCGGCAGCATCGCGAGACCGGTCTCGGCGGCGCCGTACCCGAGGACCTTCTGCAGGTGGAGCGCGACGAGGACCTGGAAGGAGAAGAGCGCGGCGACCATCAGCATCTGGACGAGGTTGGCGCCCGAGACGCTGCGCGAGCGGAGGATCCGCAGCGGCATGAGCGGGTCGGCCGCGCGGGCCTGGCGGAGGACGAAGCCGGCGAGCAGGGCGAGGGAGAGCGCGCCGAGGCCGAGGGTGTGGGCGGAGGTCGCGCCGTACTCCTCGATCGTGACGACCGCGTAGATGCCGGTCATCAGGCCGGCGGTGATGAGCGGTGCGCCGAGAAGGTCCACGCCGCCGCGGCTGCGGCCCGGGTCGCCGGGCAGGGCGCGGAGGGCGACGAGGAGGGTCGCGGCGCCGATGGGGAGGTTGATGAAGAAGATCCAGTTCCAGGTGAGCGCGTCGGTCAGGATCCCGCCGAGGACCTGTCCGATGGAGGCGCCTGCCGCGCCGGTGAAGCTGAACACGGCGATGGCTCGGGCGCGTTCGCGGGGTTCGGTGAAGAGCGTGACGAGGATGCCGAGGCTCACGGCGGAGGCCATCGCGCTGCCGACGCCCTGGAGGAAGCGGGCGGCGATCAGGACCTCCGGGGAGGCGGCGACACCGGCGAGCAGGGAGGCGGCGGTGAACACGCCCGTACCCGCGAGGAACATCCGTCTGCGGCCGATCAGATCGCCGAGGCGGCCGGCGAGGAGGAGCAGTGAGCCGAACGCGATCAGGTAGGCGTTGACGACCCAGCTGAGGCCGGCCGGGGTGAAGCCGAGGTCGCTCTGGATGGCGGGCATGGCGACGGTGACGATGCTTCCGTCGAGGACGGTCATCAGCATGCCGGTGGCGAGGACGCCGAGGGCGAGGGAGTGGGAGCGGGGGCGGGTGGCAACGGCGGTCATGGGGTCTCTCCTGTGCGAGGGAGGGCAACAAGAAAGACCGTAACAGATAGTTCCGTTGCAGACTATCTTTTACGGATCGAGGGTTCGGGTGATCGGTGGCTCTCAGCCCTTCTGGCGAGCGCGCCGGGCCGGTCGCGCGCTCTCCACGGGGGTCTCCAGATGCCCTGTGACCAGGCGGTTCAGGGCGCGCACCAGCGCCTCGCGCTCCTCGTCGGGGAGCGAGGCCAGGGCGTTCTCGTGGACCCCGTCGACGATCTTCTGGCTCTTCGCGGCGACCTTCGCCCCCGCCTCGGTGACCGCGATGATGCGGGCCCGCCGGTCGGTGCTCGACGGCCGGCGCTCGGCGAGCCCGGCCGCCTCCAGGGCGTCGACGGTGACGACCATCGTGGTCTTGTCCATGTCCCCGATCTCGGCCAGCTGCGCCTGCGTGCGCTCCTGCTCCAGGGCGTGCACGAGGACGCAGTGCATGCGCGGGGTGAGCCCGATCTCCCCGAGCTCGGCGCTCATCCGCGTCCGCAGGACGTGGCTGGTGTGGTCGAGGAGGAAGGAGAGATCGGGCTCGGTGCGGGTGGGTGCCATGGCTGTCATGTCAGCCAGGGTAGGTGAAGTCGATCCGTCGTGGATTATCAGGAAGCGGACGAGGCGGACCCTCGGCTTTCGCCCTGGCCTCGGCTCAGGAGCTCGCTGATCCGGAGGAAGCCGTCGCCGCCGTGGCCCTCCGCGATGGCGCGCCGGGCGAGGCCCTCGGCCGCGCGCATCACGCCGGCGTCGATGCCGTGCGCCTCCGACGCGTGCACGATGTGGGTCATGGACGAGGCCGCCGAGGTGAGCGGGTTGTCCGCGCCCGAGAAGATCCCGCCGTCCACCTCCTCGGCGCTCTCCTCGAAGATCGGCGGGAGGATCGTGCCGATGCCCTTCGCGAACGGCGCCAGGTCCCGCGCGCTGATCCCCTCCGCCCGCGCGACCGCGAGGGCGTGGGCGTACCCGGCCATGGCGGTCCAGAAGATGTCGAGCAGCGCGATGTCGTACGCCGCCGCCCGGCCGGGCTCCTCGCCGAGATGGGTGTGGGTGCCACCGAGGGTGTCCAGTACGGGACGGTGTGCGCGGTACAGCTCCGCCGGGCCGCTGTGCAGGAACACCGCGTCAGGGGTCCCGATGGTGGACGTCGGGGTCATGATCGCGCCGTCCAGGTAGCGGATGCCGTGCTCGGCCGCCCAGGCGGCGGTGGACCGGGCCCGGTCCGGGGTGTCGGCGGTCAGGTTGACCACCGTCCGCCCCTTGAGCGCGCCGGTGACCGCCCCGGGCCGCAGGATGGCGTCCACCGCGTCGTAGTTCACGACGCAGACCACGGTCAGCTCACTCGCCGCGACCGCTTCCTCGACGGAGCCGGCGCCGCTCGCGCCCCGCGCGACCAGCTCCCGCTCGCGGCCCGGTGTCCGGTTCCAGACGGTGGTGCGTACCCCGGCGTCCAGGAAGGCGCCCGCGAGGGCCCGGCCCATCGGCCCGAGGCCGAGTACGGTGACGGTGGCGGTGTTGGCGGACTGCTCGATGGCTGAGGGCATGCTTCAACTCCCGTACGTACAGTGGTGATCAGTGACAAAGGGGGCGAGGGTGACGCGCGGTCGGGCCCAGGACACGGACGTCTGTGGAGTGACCGCGGCGATCGCGGTCATCGACGGCAAGTGGAAGACGACCCTGCTGTGGCTGCTGGAGTCGGGTCCGCGCCGCCCGGGCGAGCTGCGCCGCCTCCTGCCCGGCCTCAGCGAGAAGGTGCTGACTCAGTCGCTCCGCGAGATGGAGACCGACGGGCTGGTGCACCGGCAGGTGTACGACACGCTTCCGCTGAAGACCGAGTACTCGCTGACGGAGTTCGGGGCGGAGCTGGCGACGGCGCTCGCGCCCCTCTCCGACTGGGGCCACCGCCGCCTGGAGAAGCTCACGGAGCACGCCCGGTCCGCCGGGATCCGCCCGGCCGCGTCCTGACCTCTTCGCACCGCCACCTCCTCTCCGTCGGCCTCACCAGGTTCGCCGCCCGGCCGCTCGTCGCCAAGTACCCACAAAAAAGTGGCTACGTGGGGGAGGTGCGTACGGGAGCGACTGAAAGCCCCCGGAAAACAGAAAAGGCAAGGAGGACCAGCCCCTTGCCACTCTCAAGATATAGCGCACCGGGGGCCTTGCGGCAAGGCCCCCGGTGTGGTGCAGAATCGTCGACCTGAGCAGGAAGATTCCTAATTGTCCGTATTTCCTGCTCTGTTCGACAGCACTCTGGGGGACCCATGTACGACGTTGACGTGATCGTGGTCGGTGGCGGACCGACCGGTCTGATGCTCGCCGCCGAGTTGCGCCTGCAGGATGTGCGGGTGGTCGTGCTCGAACGGGACGCGGAGCCGACCAAGGTGGTCCGCGCGCTCGGCCTGCACGCGCGAAGCGTCGAGGTGATGGACCAGCGCGGCCTGCTGGAACGGTTCCTCCCGCTCGGCAAGCAGTACCCGGTCGGCGGCGGGTTCTTCGCCGGTATCACCAAGCCCGCGCCGCGCCTCGACACGGCCCACCCGTACGTCCTCGGCATCCCGCAGCCCGTCGTCGACCGCCTCCTCGCCGAGCGCGCCGTCGAACTGGGCGCGGACATCCGGCGCGGCTCGCTGCTGGTGGCGCTGGACCAGGACGAGGAGGGGGTGACCGCCGAGCTGGCCAGTGGGGGCGCCCCCGCCCATGGGGGCGTAGCCGGCGGGGGAGGCACCCGGCTGCGCGCGCGCCACCTCGTCGGCTGCGACGGCGGTCGCAGCACCGTACGCAAGCTGATCGGCGTCGGGTTCCCCGGCGAGCCCAGCCGGGTCGACACGCTGCTCGGCGAGATGGAGCTGACCGCGGACCCGGACGAGGTGGCCGCGGTGATGGCCGAGGTCCGCCGGACGCAGAAGCGGTTCGGCGCCGGGCCGCTGGGGGAGGGGCTCTACCGTGTCATCGTGCCCGCCGACGGGGTGCGCGAGGACCGTACGGTCCCGCCGACCTTCGAGGAGTTCAAGGAGCGGCTGCGGGCGGTGGCCGGCACCGACTTCGGCGTGCACTCGCCGCGCTGGCTCTCCCGCTTCGGCGACGCGACCCGGCAGGCCGAGCGGTACCGGGTCGGCCGCGTGTTCCTCGCGGGCGACGCGGCGCACATCCACCCGCCGACCGGCGGGCAGGGGCTCAACCTCGGTGTCCAGGACGCCTTCAACCTCGGCTGGAAGCTGGCGGCCGACATCAACGGCTGGGCGCCGGAGGGCCTCCTCGACAGCTACGAGGCCGAGCGGCACCCGGTCGCCGCCGACGTCCTGGACAACACCCGCGCGCAGATGGAGCTGATGCGCGTGGAGCCGGGCCCCCAGTCGGTGCGGCGGCTGCTCGCGGAGCTGATGGACATCGAGGAGGTCAACCGGCACCTGATCGAGAAGATCACCGCCCTCGGCGTCCGTTACGACTTCGGCGAGGGCCACGAGCTGCTGGGCAGCCGCCTGCGCGACCTCCAGCTGAAGAACGGCCGCCTGTACGAACTCACCCGCACCGGCCGCGGCCTGCTCCTCGACCAGACCGGCACCCTCTCGGCGACCGGCTGGACGGACCGCGTCGACCACGTCGTGGACACCGGCGAGGAGTTGACCGCCCCCGCGGTCCTCCTCCGCCCGGACGGCCACGTGGCCTGGGCGGGCGACAACCCGGAGGACCTCCGGGCGGCCCTGCACCGCTGGTTCGGCGCGGAGAGCACCGGCTGACGGCTACCCGGCGGCCGGGGCGCCGTCTCGCTCAGTCCGAGACGGCTACCCGGCCCGGACCGGCCGCGACCAGCAGGGCGGCGAACGCGACGGGTGCGGCCGCCTGGTACCCGACCCAGACCTCGCCCCCGCCGCTCCCGCCCTGCCACGCGATCAGAACGCCGACGAGGGCCGCGAGGACCCAACCGCTGTCGTAGGCGACCATCAGCCGGGTGTAAGTGCGCATGGATCGTCTACGCATGTACGCGATCTCGATGCCCCCGCCGATCAGCAGGGCGACACCGGCGGCCACCATCAGCCACGTGGACGCGCCGAGCAGCCGGCCGAGCGGGGCGGCGCCGGCGAGGAAGGCGACGGCGAGCACCACCTTGAAGACGCCGTCGGCGATGACGCCTGCCATGCTGCGGGTCACTGCTGGTGCCAGGGCCTGGGTCATGAGTGTCCTCCCTGAAGCGCGCTCGTCCGACTGATTCCGTAACGAGATTACGGTAATAATCAAATTATGAGAATGACGAGAGCGGAGACCAGGGAACGCAACCGCCGCGCCCTGCTGGACGCTGCCTTCCAGGTCGTTTCGCGGGACGGCTACCGGGCCAAACTCGAAGAGATCGTCGAACGCGCGGGCCTGACCACGGGTGCCGTCTACTCCCTCTTCGGGAGCAAGAACGGCCTGGTGGTCGCCCTGGTGGCCGACCACCTGGGGCCGTACTACGAAGAGATCGAGCAGCTGGTCCCGGCGGAAGCGGACCTGCTCGAAGCGGTCGACGCCTTCGCCCGGCACTACCGGCGCGGCTGTGACGCCCCCGACGCGCTGCCTCGCCTGTCACTGCAGATCACCCTGCTGGACATGGCCCTGCACGACCCGGACCTGGGCGCACAACTCGCCACGTCCGTCCGCGCTCAGGAGAGCCACCTGGCCGCACTGTTCGCCGGGCGCCCGCACAACGGCGGCGTCGTGACGCCCCGCCAGGCCCACCTCCTGGCCACCGCCCTCAGGGCCCTGTTCGTCGGCCTCAGTCAGGGCGTCCTCCTCGGCCTCGCCGCCGGCGCGGACGAACAGTACTTCGCCACCGCGGCCCGCGCCTTGGCCTCCGACGCGTCCCTCGTCGAGCCCGACGGGGGCGTATGAAGCGCGACACTATTGCAAGCGGGTGCTTGCAATAGTTAGCGCGGGGTGGCATCTTCGCAGCATGGCATCACTCAACGTCGGCAATCTTGGCGAGTACCTCCGTGAGCAGCGGCGCACCGCGCAGCTGTCGTTGCGGCAGCTCGCGGAGGCCGCCGGGGTGTCCAATCCCTATCTGAGCCAGATCGAGCGCGGCCTGCGCAAGCCGAGCGCCGAGGTGTTGCAGCAGGTCGCCAAGGCGCTGCGGATCTCCGCCGAGACGCTGTACGTGCGGGCCGGGATCCTCGACGAGAAGGAGCGGGACGAGCTGGAGACGCGCGCCGTCATCCTGGCCGATCCCTCGATCAACGAGCGGCAGAAGCAGGTGCTGCTCCAGATCTACGACTCCTTCCGCAAGGAGAACGCCGCAGAGGCGGCGGAGGCCGCGGAGGCGGCCACCGATCAGGCGGTCGCCGACCAGGTGGCCTCAGGGGGTGACGCCGGTTCCGACGCCGGTGCCGATGCCAAACCCACCGCGAGTTAGTACGTACACATTCCGGAGGACCACCCACCATGGCCATCATCGAAGAACTGCGTACCCCCCTCTACTTCGCCGCCGGCACCGCCGACCTCGCCGTCCAGCAGGCCAAGAAGGTCCCCGGCCTGATCGAGCAGATCGCCGCCGAGGCGCCCGCTCGCATCGACGCGGTGCGCAACACCGACCCCAAGGTCGTGCAGGAGAAGGTGACCGACCGGGCCAAGGAGGCCCAGGCCACCGTCCAGTCGAAGTTCGCCGAGGTCGTCGGCAACCTCGACACCGACCTGAAGAAGCTCGGCGAGACCGCCCAGGACCTCGCCCTGCGGGGCGTCGGCGTCGCCGCCGAGTACGCGGTCAAGGCGCGCGAGAAGTACGAGGAGATCGCCGAGCACGGCGAGGAGGCCGTCAAGGCCTGGCGCGGTGAGGTGGCCGAGGAGATCACCGAGATCGCCGTCGTCGTCGAGCCCGAGCCCGAGACGAAGGCCGAGACGAAGGCCGAGCCGGAGACGAAGGCCGAGGTGCCGGCCCAGGACGCCGCCGCCAAGAAGGCCCCCGCCCGGAAGACCTCCGTCCGCAAGCCGGCCGCCAAGAAGACCGCCGGCGCCACGGAGAAGTAGGCCGGGGCACCAAACAAGGTGTCCGGTGCGTTGTACCGGGTACCTTGGCCGCGAGGCGGTTCATCCACTGACGAGGCGGTTCAGATATGTTGCGCGACGGATTCGACCTGGGTATCACGCTGGTGGTCGGGCTGTTCTTCCTCGTCTTCGCCGTCGTCACCTTCGTCTTCGCCGCGATGGCACGCGAGGACGCCTACCGCGCGGCCGACAAGCAGACCAAGAAGTTCTGGCTGATCATCCTCGGCATCAACCTGGTCCTGAACCTGGTTCTGGACATGCTCTTCCTTCAGATCGCCGGTGTCATCGCCGCGATCGTCTTCATGGTCGACGTCCGGCCGGCCCTCAAGCAGGTCTCCGGTGGAGGCGGCGGACGCCGTGGCGGGTCCAGCAGTGACGGGCCCTACGGGCCGTACAACGGCGGCCGGTAGCAGTCAGGAACGGAACGCCGAGTCAAGCGGAACCAAAGGGTCCGGGGTTATCCCCGGGCCCTTTCCAGTGCCAGGACCGCCACGTCGTCCGTCAGCTCGCCGCCGTTCAGCGACCGCACCTCGGTCACCGCCGCCTCCAGCAGGTCCTCGCCCCGCAGGCCCTCCGCCAGCTGCCGGTTGATCATCTCGACCATCCCGTCCTGCCCGAGGCGCGGCGAGCCCGGGCCCGCCGAGCGGCCCTCGATCAGGCCGTCCGTGTACATCAGCAGGCTCCACGCCCCGCCCAGCTCCACCTGGCGGCGCGGCCAGCGGGCGCGCGGCAGCAGGCCGAGCGCCGGGCCGCCGTCCTCGTACGGCAGCAGCCGCGCCGGGCGGCCCCTGCGGGCGATCAGCGGCGCGGGGTGGCCGGCCAGGCAGAGGCCCGCCCGGCGGCCGTCCGGGGCGATGTCGACCGTGCAGAGCGTCGCGAAGATCTCCTCGTTCTCCCGCTCGTGCTCCAGGACCTGCTGAAGCGTCGAGAGCAGCTCGTCCCCGCACAGCCCCGCGAACGTCAGCGCCCGCCACGCGATGCGCAGCTCCACGCCGAGCGCGGCCTCGTCCGGGCCGTGCCCGCAGACGTCGCCGATCATCGCGTGGACCGTGCCGTCCGGCGTACGGACGGTGTCGTAGAAGTCGCCGCCGAGCAGGGCGCGGGAGCGGCCGGGCCGGTAGCGTGCGGCGAAGCGCAGGTCGGAGCCCTCCAGGAGCGGGGTGGGCAGCAGCCCGCGCTCCAGGCGGGCGTTCTCCTGGGCCCGCAGCCGCGACTCGGTCAGCTTCACCTGGACCGCGTCGGCGCGCTTGCGCTCGACCGCGTACCGGATCGCCCGGCTCAGCAGCCGGCCGTCGAGCTCCTCACGGAAGAGGTGGTCCTGCGCCCCGACCCGTACCGCCTCCGCCGCCAGCTCCGCGTCGGCCGAGGCCGCGAGGGCCAGGACGGCGTGGCGCGGGGCGAGCCGCAGGATCTGGCGCAGGGGTGCGAGCGGGTCGTCACCGGAAGCACGGGGGCCGGGCAGGGCCAGGTCGACCAGGACGCAGTGGACGTCGTCGGTGAGCAGCCGCTCGGCCTCGGTCAGGTTGCGGGCGGTACGGATGCGGACGCGGGTCCCGTCCCGGTCGTCGAGCATCTCGGGCACGGCGAGGGCGCCCGCCGGGTCGTCCTCGACGACCAGCAGGGTGAGATCGGTGCCGGAGCCGGTGCCGGTCGCCGTGGTCGCAGCGGTGGCAACAGCGCCGGGCGCCGCCGCAGAGACGTTTCTCTGGCGCGGTACGGGTACGGGCATCGGTCGCGGTTTCCTTCCCTCCCCCCGAGGGCGCGGCGGGGCGACGAACGACGTCCCGCCAGACGGGGACCATAGCGGTAGCGCACGGGGGAGCGGAATGGTGATCAGGGTACGAGCGCCGAAGAGCCGTTGGCATATGCCGCGCATGGGGAGGATGTTGCCCTCCGGGTCATGACGAACATCACGCCACCGAGGTGAGCGCGGTCACTCGGAGCGCGGCACTCCGGGCGGGTGACTTCGCGCCCGTCACCCCGAGCGCCCGTCACCCCGAGCGCCCGTCACCCCGAGCGCCTCACTCCGGCCGGACCACGCCCAGGATCTCCATCGAGCCCGCGCCCGCGAGTGTGACGTCCCGGCCCGGGCGCGGGGCGTGCACCATCGCGCCGTTTCCGACGTACATGCCGATGTGGCTGGCGTCCTTGAAGTAGACGATCAGGTCACCGGGGCGCATGTCCTTGATGTCCACCTTGGGCAGCAACCGCCACTGCTCCTGCGAAGTGCGCGGAATGTTCCGGCCGGCCGTGCCCCAGGCGCGCTGGGTCAGGCCCGAGCAGTCGTACGAGTCCGGGCCCTCGGCCCCCCAGACGTACGGCTTGCCGATCTGCGACGTCGCGAACTCCACCGCCCGCTTGCCCTGTGGTGTCGCCGTGGTGTTCAGGCCCTTGAGGACGCCGGTGTTCACCCACGCGGTCTGCTGGCGGTACTGCTCCTGCTCCTCCAGGCGCCGCAGCCGTTCCAGCTCCTCGGCCGCCAGCGTGGACTCCAGCTTCTTCGCCGCGGCTATTTTGTCGTTGATGTCCTTCTTGGCCGCCGCCTGCTTGACGCGGTTGGCCTCCAGCTTGGTCCAGTTGGTGCCCGCGTCCTTGGCGTACACGGTCAACTGGGCCTGGGTCCGGACCATTTCGGCCAGCAGGTCCTTGGTGGCCTTCTGGCCCTCCTTGAACCGGCCGGCGTTGTCCAGGAAGAGCTGCGGGTCGTCGGTGAGGACGAACTGGGCGCCGTCGGGCAGACCGCCGTTGCGGTACTGGGCGCGGGCCGCGGCGCCCGCCTGGGCCTTGAGCGCGTCGACCTTCTCGTTGCCGGCCACGATCATCTGGGCCAGCCGCACGATCTCGGCGGACTGTTCCTTGGTCTGCTCCTCGGCGAGGTTGTACGCGTCGGTGGCGGCGGCCGCCTGCCGGTACAGGCCCTCGATCTCCTTGCGCACCTCTTCGAGGGTCTTCTTCGGCGCGGCGGGCGCGGTGGGCGTTCCTGGAGGCAGCGGAGCCGCCGAGGCTCCGACCGTCAGCGCGGGTGAGACGAGCACCGTCAGGGTGCAGACCACGGTGATCGCGGCGTTCACACAGCGGCGTCGGTTCACAAGCTCCCCCTCGTACGGCCCGCACCCGTAACTCGTATGTCGTACATCGCGCAGCCGGTATCTGATTTACCGTCAGTAACTTGGTGGCGACCTTGGCGATAGTGCCACGCGTGACCTCAAAGCGACAGGGGATACCGGGCCCTGTCGGGTCACTCTCCCCCAGACGGGACGGGTGGGAAGGGAGTTGCGTTCCCGATCGACCAGGAATTCACCGGCAATTGGTCCTTCAGCGGGGCGCCAGTGCCTCCCAGCGGACCGTCACCTCGCCCTGGCGCCACCGCCGGTGCCCGTCGGTCAGGGGCCAGTCCGCCGCCAGGTCGCGCGCGGCCCGGATCCAGCGCTGCCGCGCGCCCAGCGAGGCGTACGGGGCGGCGGCCGCCCACGCCCGGTCGAAGTCCCGCAGGAACGCGTGGACCGGCTCGCCCGGCACGTTCCGGTGGATCAGCGCCTTCGGCAGCCGTTCCGCGAGGTCCGAGGGGCGGTCGAGCGAGCCGAGCCGGGTCGCGAAGGTGACCGTCCTCGGCCCGGACCGGTCGAGCGCCACCCACACATGACGGCGCCCGATCTCGTCGCAGGTCCCCTCGACGAGCAGCCCGCCGGGCGCGAGCCGCGCGCACAGCCGCGCCCACACCGCGGCGACCTC
This sequence comes from Streptomyces sp. NPDC026092, assembly GCF_040638605.1. Classification (NCBI taxonomy): domain Bacteria; kingdom Bacillati; phylum Actinomycetota; class Actinomycetes; order Kitasatosporales; family Streptomycetaceae; genus Streptomyces; species Streptomyces sp. NPDC026092. Next base: position 343,918 of record NZ_JBEZYN010000006.1, on the reverse strand, counting down.
GTCCTCGTCGTACTGCCGCAGCACGTTCGCGGCCCGGATCAGCGCGACCTCGCCCGGCACCGGGACCTCGAAGCCGCCGTGCAGGAAGGTGAGGCCCGGGCGCTCGTACGGCTGGGCGGCGGCGACCCGGGCCGGCTCGATCTCGATGCCGACGACCTCGGTCCGCGGATCGGCCGTCCGCAGCCGCGCCAGGAGCTCCACGGCGGTCCAGGGGGCGGCCCCGTATCCCAGGTCGACGGCGACGGGGGGCTCGGCGGAGCGGCGCAGGGCCGGGCCGTGTGTGGCGGCGATCCAGCGGTCCATGCGGCGCAGCCGGTTCGGGTTGGTGGTCCCGCGGGTGGCCGTGCCGACGGGGCGGGCTGCGGCGGGGCGGGTGGTGCGCGGGGCCATGGAACGAGAGTACGGGCCCGGTGCTGGGCGGGGGTGCCACGCGGGCCGGTGGAGGGCGGGGGTGCCACGCGGGCCGGTGCCCGGGGGCGGTGCCACGAGGCCGGTGGCGGGCGGGGGTGCCACGCGGGCCGGTGGCGGGCGAGCCCGCGAGGACGGCACCGCGGCGGTGCCACGCCGTCCGGCAGGGCAATGAATTGGCAAAGAGGAAATGGATGGCGTGATTCCGGCGTTGTCGCCCGTGGAAGGTGCCGCGCGCGCCCCCCTTGTCGTGCCCACTCAGTGGAAGGACCGTCGACGTGAGCCAGTACGTGTCCCGGCTCGCCGGCTCCCTGGCGACGCCGCCCCGGCTCCGGCTCCCCGGACGTCACCGGAGCCCCCGCCGGGTGGCCATGCTCAGCGTCCACACCTCGCCCCTCCACCAGCCGGGCACCGGCGACGCCGGTGGTATGAACGTGTACATCGTGGAGCTGGCCAGGCGCCTCGCCGCGATCAACATCGAGGTCGAGATCTTCACCCGGGCCACCACCGGCGGCCTCGCCCCGGTCGTCGAGCTCGCGCCGGGTGTTCTCGTACGCCATGTGGACGCGGGGCCGTACGAGGGCCTCGCCAAGGAGGAGCTGCCGGCCCAGCTCTGCGCCTTCACGCACGGCGTCATGCAGGCCTGGGCGGGCCACCGCCCCGGCCACTACGACCTGGTCCACTCCCACTACTGGCTCTCCGGCCACGTCGGCTGGCTCGCCGCCGAGCGCTGGGGCGTCCCGCTCGTCCACGCCATGCACACCATGGCCAAGGTCAAGAACGCGGCGCTCGCGGAGGGCGACACGCCCGAGCCCTCGGCCCGGGTGATCGGCGAGACGCAGATCGTCGACGCCGCCGACCGGCTGATCGCCAACACCGCCGAGGAGGCCGACGAGCTCGTCCGCTTCTACGACGCGGACCCGGCGAAGGTCGCCGTCGTCCACCCCGGCGTGAACCTGGACCACTTCCGCCCGGCGGACGGCCGGGCCGCCGCCCGCGCCCGCCTCGGGCTGCCCCCCGACGCCTTCATCCCGGTGTTCGCGGGCCGGATCCAGCCCCTGAAGGCCCCCGACATCCTGCTGCGGGCCGCGGCCCGGCTCCTGGACCGCGATCCCTCGCTGCGCTCGCGCATGGTCGTGCCGATCGTCGGCGGGCCCAGCGGCAGCGGCCTCGCCAAGCCGGAGGGGCTGCAGAAGCTCGCCGCCCGGCTCGGCATCGCGGACGTCGTCCGCTTCCACCCGCCGGTCGGCCAGGACCGCCTCGCGGACTGGTTCCGGGCGGCGTCGGTGCTGGTCATGCCCTCGTACAGCGAGTCCTTCGGCCTGGTGGCCATCGAGGCGCAGGCGGCCGGGACCCCGGTCGTCGCGGCGGCGGTCGGCGGCCTTCCGGTCGCCGTACGGGACGACGTCACCGGCTTCCTGGTCCAGGGCCACGACCCGGCCGACTACGCCCGCGCGCTCGGCCGCTTCCTCGCCGACCCGGCGCTGACCGACCGGATGGGCGCGGCGGCCGCCCGGCACGCCGAGTCCTTCGGCTGGGACACGGCGGCCTCGGGCACGGCGGACGTGTACACGGCGGCGATGCACGATCACCGCCGTCGCGTACGCTCGCACCATGGCTGAGCGGGCTGAGCAGGGCGAGGGCGCACGACGGGTCATCGAGGACACGTTCAAGGACGCGGAGCTGGAGTGGGAGTCGCCCGAGCCGGGCTCGTACGTCGTCAAACTCCCCGGCACGCGCAAGCTCTTCACGACGCTCTCCCTCCGGGTGGGCCAGCACTCCCTCTCGCTGAACGCCTTCGTCATCCGTCACCCCGACGAGAACGAGCCGGCCGTCCACCGCTGGCTCCTGGAGCGGAACCTCAAGCTGTACGGCGTGAGTTACGCGGTCGACGGCCTCGGCGACATCTATCTGACCGGCAAGCTGCCGCTGGCCGCCGTCACCCCGGAGGAGCTGGACCGGCTGCTCGGCTCGGTCCTCGAAGCGGCGGACGGCTCCTTCAACACCCTTCTGGAGCTGGGTTTCGCGAGCGCGATCCGGCGTGAGTACGAGTGGCGGGTCTCGCGCGGCGAGTCGACCCGGAACCTCGACGCGTTCACCCACCTGACCAAGAAGTCCTGAGTGGCCCAGGGCTAGCCCAGGGCCCGCACGACCCCTTCCGTACCCACCCCGGGCCGTGCCATGCTCACCGCCAACGCAGATCTGAACATTGTTCAGATACATGAATCGTGAGGGTGGGCTCATGGGAATCAGCAGGAGACAGTTCGTGGGCGGCGCCGTGGCCGTCGGGGTGGCCGCGACGACGACGGGATTCACCCCGTCGCGCCCCGCCGCCGTCGTACGCCCCGCCCCCGCACGCCCCGCCGCCCTCTGGCGCGAGTACGCCGACGCCCCCTACACCCACCCCCAGATCCCCTACGTGGGCCGCGCGGGCGCCCGCAGGGGCGCCACCCGACTCGGCCGGCCGCCGGTCGTCGCGAACGCCCTCACCTACGGGGCCGTCCCCGACGGCTCCGCCGACTCGGCCGCCGCCATCAACCGGGCGCTCACCGAGGTGGGCGAGCGCGGGGGCGGCACGGTGCTGATCCCACCGGGGACGTACCGCATCGACGACTTCCTCCACATCGGCCACAGCGACGTGGTCCTGCGCGGCGCCGGCTCGGGCCGGACGAAGCTCCTCGCGACGAAGAACCTGACCGAGCTGATCGGTCCGTACGGTTCGCGCTACGGAGGCGACAAGTCGTCCTGGTCCTGGGCCGGTGGCCTGATCTGGCTCGCCCCGCACGCCCGGCACGCCTCCCTCGTCGCGGCGATCCGCGCCAAGGCCTGGCCCTTCGAGGGCTGGACCGGCAACAAGCGCGACGAGTGGGAGACCCTGACGACCGTGCGCCCGGCACGGCGCGGCGACTGGACGATCACCGTCGACGACCCGTCAGCCGTACGCCGGGGCCAGGTCGTTCTCCTCCGCCTCGCCGACGACGCCGGCCACACGCTCCTGGAGCACATGGCGGGCGGCGGCGCAGGCCCCGAGTCGTACCACTGGGACGACAAGACCAAGCTGACCTCGTACGTGCCGCACGAGTGGCCCGTCCGCGTGGTCTCCGTACGGGGCCGCAAGGTCACCCTGGAGCGCCCGCTCCCGCTCGACGTGCGCCCGGAGTGGGACCCGCGCCTGACGACGCTCGCGGAACCCCTGACCGGATCGGGCGTCGAGGGCCTCACCCTGGAGGCGGTCGAGACCCCGCAGTCGGCGCACCTCCTGGACAAGGGCTACAACGGCGTCACTTTCCAGTGCGCGTACGACTGCTGGGCCGACGACATCGTCGTACGGCACGTGGACAACGGCTTCGGTCTCGTCGCCGCCTCCGCCTGCACCCTGCGCCGCACCCGGGTCGAGGGGCGCGGCTCCCACCACCCGTACTTCTGCCGCGAGGGCGCGCACGACAACCTGATCGAGGACTTCCGCATCGCGGCCCGTACGGTCCCGGCGCCGGCGGGGACGCAGCTCCACGGCATCAACGTGGAGGGGCTCTCCAGCTACAACGTCTGGTCGCGCGGGGTGATGGAGATGGGCACCTTCGACACGCACCGGGGCATGCCGTTCGCCAACGTACGGACGGAGATCACGGTCGAGAACAACGGCCGGCACGGCGGCGACGCCTCGGCGGGCCCGCTGTACGGCGCCCGGTTCACGCACTGGAACGTGACGGTGACCAACGGCCGGGCGGGCCTGGTCAGGATCGACACGATCGCGCCGTACAGCGCGACGGTGGGGATCAGCGAGGTCACGGAGTTCGACCAGATCGACGTACCGGACTTCACGGGGGAGCTCCACGCGCGCGTGGAGGCGTACGGGACTCCGGGGACGGTCCGCCCCCGGAACCTGTACGAGGCGCAGCGGGAGCTCAGGCGCTGACGGAGGGGGAGACGGTACTGGTCTTCACTTCGGCCAGAGCGTCGACCGGACTGCCGGCGGTGTTGCCGGCCGGACCGTCGGCAGTGTGGTCGGCCGGACTGTCTGCCGGACTGTCGGCCGCGACCGCGACCGGTGCGTCGTCCTCGTCGAGGACCTTGCGGAGCCGGGTCATGTACCCGATCGCGGCGAGGGTTCCGATGACGCCCGTACCCATCCAGAGGAAGTCCGGTCCCGGCCCGTCGACGACCCAGCCGGCGAGGATCGGCGCGAGGAAGCCGGACAGCGCCCAGGACATGCCCATGACGCCCTGGTAGCGGCCGCGGGCGTGTTCGGGGGCGAGCTTGGCGGTGGCGGCGGCGTTCGTCGGGACGTGGACCATCTCGCCGATGGTCCACACGACGACCGTGACGGCGAAGACGAGCGGGGTGCCGGCCAGGGCGGTGGCGCCCGTACCGACGGCGAAGAGCAGCGAGGAGACGGTGAGCAGCATCGCCGGGGAGCGCTTGTCGGTCACCTTGTTGACGAGCAGCTGGAAGGCGACGATCACGACTCCGTTGACGGCGATGACGGCGCCGTACGCGGAGGGTTCGAGCCCCGTGGCCGCCATGGAGAGCGGCAGGCCGACCCAGGGGGCGGTGAAGACGAGGCAGATGAGGAGGTTGAGGAGGACGAGCGTACGGAACGGGGCGTCGCGCAGGACGTCGAGGACGCTGACGCGGTCCTTCTCGACGAGCTCGCCGGCCGGGTTGCGGCGGGCCTCGGGGCGGGTCTCGGGGAGGCGCAGGAAGACGATCAGGGCGCAGAGGGTGACCGCGACGGCCTCGATGACGAAGAGGGTGCGGTAGCCGAGGAAGATCGCGGCGCCACCGCCGAAGGCGGCGACGGCGAAGCCGAGGTTGAGGGCCCAGTAGTTGAGGGCGAAGGCCCGGCGGCGGTCGTGCTCGGGGACCATGTCGGTGATGGTCGCCTGGATGGACGGCCGGACGGCCTGCATGGAGATGCCCATGAGCAGGACGACGGCGGCGACGCCCCAGGCGGTGGTGACCAGGGCGAGGGCGGCGGCGCAGGTGGCCGTCACCAGGTGCATGGTGACCATCGTGGGCCGGCGGCCCCACTTGTCGGTGAGGGTGCCGCCGAGCGGCGAACCGGCGACGCCGCCGAGGCCGTGCAGGGCGACGACGAGCCCGGCGAACCAGGCGGAGTGGCCGAGTTCCTGGGTCAGGTACAGCGACAGGAAGGTCAGGACGAAGGCGCCGGTCCGGTTGACGAGGGTGGAGAGCCAGAGCCACCAGAAACCGCGCGGGAGACCGGAGACGGTGGCGCGGGCTGATCGTCGGAACGAGTCGAAGGACATGTGTGGCGGGCTCCCCGTGCCTGTAAGTGTCGCTGTGCAGACACGTAACTTACGAGTCGGGCCTTCCCGGACGCCAGTGAATTGACGGCGACCGTCAACCGTCCACGGACTGTCCACGGTGCGCGTGGGGCCCCTGCCGTCGTTTAGGCTCGGACGCATGGCCGACGCACCGTACAAGCTGATCCTCCTCCGCCACGGCGAGAGCGAGTGGAACGCGAAGAACCTGTTCACCGGCTGGGTGGACGTCAACCTCACCGAGAAGGGCGAGAAGGAGGCGGTCCGCGGCGGTGAGCTGCTCAAGGACGCCGGCCTGCTGCCCGACGTACTGCACACCTCCCTCCAGAAGCGCGCCATCCGCACGGCGCAGCTGGCGCTGGAGTCCGCCGACCGCCACTGGATCCCGGTCCACCGCTCCTGGCGCCTGAACGAGCGGCACTATGGTGCGCTCCAGGGCAAGGACAAGGCGCAGACGCTCGCGGAGTTCGGCGAGGAGCAGTTCATGCTCTGGCGCCGCTCGTACGACACCCCGCCGCCGGCGCTCGAGGACGGCACGGAGTTCTCCCAGTCCGCGGACCCGCGCTACGCGACGATCCCGCCGGAGCTCCGCCCCCGCACGGAGTGCCTGAAGGACGTCGTCGACCGGATGCTCCCGTACTGGTACGACGGCATCGTCCCGGACCTCCTGGACGGCCACACGGTCCTGGTCGCGGCCCACGGCAACAGCCTCCGCGCCCTGGTCAAGCACCTGGACGGCATCTCGGACGAGGCCATCGCGGGCCTGAACATCCCGACGGGCATCCCGCTGGTCTACGAGCTGGACGAGAACTTCAAGCCCCTGAAGCCGGGCGGCACGTACCTCGACCCGGAGGCGGCGGCCGCGGCGATCGAGGCGGTCAAGAACCAGGGCAAGAAGTAGCCCACGCACGAAGGAGCCCCCTCCCTGCCGGATTCCGGCGGGAAGGGGGCTTTTTCGTGCGGTGGGCCTCCTGAGGGTCCGAGGGTCCGCCGAAGATCGCGTACAACCATTCGAATCGATCATGGGTCTGATCGGGCACGGCATCGCCGTGTCCGATCTTCTCGTGGGGGTTCACCTTGCAGTTCCGTTCCACCGGTACGCGTCTCGCCACGTCCATCACCGCGGTCCTCGCCGTCACGGCCCTGGGCGCCGGCGCGCTGGCGACCGCGCCGACCGCGTTCGCGGCGGCCCCGGTTGCCGTGTCGGGCCCGGTCTCGGACGACCCGGCCGCCGCGCTTCCGGTCTACCCGAAGGGCAGCGACCTGGCAGGCGCGGGCCCCTCCGGCTTCCTCACGTACTCCTTCGCCCTGGACGGCAGCCGGGAGCTGGTCTGGACGCCGTACGACGGCAGCGCCCCGACCCGGTTCCAGGATTCCGAGGACGGAGGTTGGTACGCGTCGGGCAGCGACATCGTCAGCCTCCACCGAGGGGCCGACGAGACGCGCGGGCTCACCCTGCGGAACATGGCCGATCCGGCCGCCCCGACCGTGGACTTCGACCTCGGCGCTCTGAACGCCCGCTCCGTGTCCGTGCTGGGCCCGACGAGCGTGCTCGCCCAGCTCACCAAGGACGACGGCGCGTCCGAACTGCACATCGTGACCAAGGCCGGCAGCACGACGACCACCCGCAAGATCGAGGGTCTGCCCGCGGACGCCGACGAGTACTTCGGTCCTGGGCCCCTGGACGGCTCGGTCGTCGTCGGCTACGCGACCGGGCCGGCCGACAGCCGGACCGGCGGCCGGGCCGTGATCGACCTGGCGACCGCGACGGTGACGGAGACGTACTCCGCCACCGAGTCCTGGTACGCGTACCGCACCCTGGAGTTCTCCCCTTCGCACGTGTTCTGGTACGAGTACGAGGCCGGCACCGGGGGGATCATCCGGTCCGTCGACCGCAGGACGCGCGAGGTGAAGCGGACCGTCCTGGGGGCCCACACCGCCGAGTGGTACACCGCGCTCGTGGGCGAGTGGCTGATCTACGGCAACCCCACCACGCGGGTCCGAGCCGTCTCCCTGACCACCGGCGAGATCCGCGACCTCCTGGATTCCGGCTCAGCGGCGGCGGCCGCGGGCAACGACACCGGCGTGGTGTACGGCAAGCACGCCGTCGACGGCGACGGCCTGTTCCGGATCACGGCCGCGCAGGACGGCACCCCGACGGTCACCAAGGTGGCCGCCACGGGCCAGGTGGCCGTGCCGCCCGCTCTGAAGATCGAGCAGGTCGACGTCCCCGACGTCGCTGAACTCGACAAGACCGGCGGCGAGGTGACGCTCGGCTGGACGCTCTCCCGGCCCGACGCCCGCCTGGACCTCACCCTCACGCACGTCGCCACGGGCAGGCAGTTCCGGACGACCGCCGACGCCCCGGCCACCGGCTCCCTGTTCACCTACACGTGGGACGGCACCATCGACGGCGTCGACGCGCCGAACGGCAGGTACGCGATCGAGGCCGAGGCGACGTCGCTCGACGGCGTCGGCGAGCCCGCCCGCCAGGGCTCGGAGATGACGGTCAGCCGGACGTACAACCCCCACGACTACACCGACAACGGCTCCACCGACGTCCTCGCCCGCGACGCGGCCGGCGTGCTGTGGCGGGACGATCTGCGGGACCGGCCGGGGAGCGGGCAGGTCAAGCCCGCGCTGCGCAGCCGGGTCGGTGGGGGCTGGGAGATGTTCAAGCAGATCGAGGCCGTCGGCGACCTCGCCGGCGACCGGGCCGGCGACCTCGTGGCCATGGACGGCTCCGGTGTGCTCTGGCACTACCTCGGCAAGGGCGACGGCACCTTCGCGCCCCGCGCCAAGGTCGGCGGCGGCTGGGCCATCTACAACCAGCTGACCGGCGGCTCGGACCTCGACGGCGACGGCCGCACCGACCTCCTCGCCGCGGACACCGCCGGGACGCTCTGGTTCTACAAGGGCACGGGCTCCGCCACCGCCCCCTTCGCCGCCCGCGTCAAGGTCGGCGGCGGCTGGGGCATCTACAACCAGCTCACCGCCGTCGGGAACATCGCCGGCTCCGCCGCCGGGGACCTGATCGCCCGCGACACCGCAGGCGTCCTCTGGCTCTACCAGGGCGACGGCCACGGCAACTTCGCCCCCCGCGTGCGGGTCGGCGGCGGCTGGGAGGTCTTCAGCCAGCTCGTCGGCGCGGGCGACCTCGACAACGACGGGCGCCCGGACCTCATCGCGTACGGAGCGGGCGGCACGTCCGTCTACCGCTCCACGGGCTCCGTCACCGCGCCCTTCACCCGTCAGGCGACGCCGCTGTACGCGGGCGAGGGCACCAAGTTCGACAACATCGCGTAGGACCCGCGGAAGCGAACGCACGACGCGCGCGGAATGGCCCCCTCCCCACGGAGGGGGCCATTCCCCTTCCAGAAGCCCGTTGTTGCGGCGCGGACCATCGCGTAAGGTCACGTTCGTGATCACCGGATCGGCGACTCTTCGCCACACACGGATGGGTCAGCCGGTGGAAGGCTGATCCCGCAGCGGGGGTGCGTACGACACCCCCACCGTTCGGCACGTGGACCTCCTGGGCAGTGCGCCCCACCCGAGTCCACTCGTCCCACCCTGCCGAACACAGCGAGGTCTTCCGCCCATGGCAGTCAGCTTCAACCACACCATCATCGCGTCCAAGGACAGCACCGAGTCCGCCCGCTTCTTCCGCGAGCTGCTCGAACTCCCCGAGGCCCCGTCCTGGGGGCCGTTCGTCAACGTCCAGCTCGCCGACGGCGTTCTGCTCCAGTTCGCCACGCCGCCCGGCGAGATCGAGATCCAGATGCAGCACTACGCGTTCCTGATCGACGACGAGCTCTTCGACCGCGCGTACCAGCGGCTCTGCGACGGTTCCGTCGAGCACTGGGCCGATCCGCAGATGCGGCTCCCCGGCGAGATCAACCACGGGCACGGCGGCCGAGGGGTGTACTTCAAGGACCCCGGCGGTCACGCGATCGAGCTGATCACCCGCCCGTATATCTAGAGCTCTCCGGAGATCCACTCGATAACCTCCGTGCCATGCCCCACGACACCGCACTCCGGCCGGAGAACATCCGGCTGGAGAAGATCACCCCCGCCAACGTCGACGCCGCGATCGCCCTGCGCGTCCATCCCCACCAGGAGAAGAACGTCGCCCCGGTCGCGCATTCGCTCGCGGAGGCGTACGCCTTCGGTGCGACCGCCTGGCCCCGGCTCATCCTGGACGGCGACGAGATCGTCGGCTTCCTGATGGCCTTCCTGGACATCCAGTGGGCCCCGGAGAAGGACCCGGACGACCGCCGCAGCGGACTCTGGCGGCTCAACATCGCCGCCGGCCGGCAGGGCAAGGGGTACGGGCGTTTCGCCGTCGAGGCCGTACGCGAGGAGATACGGCGGCGCGGCGACGGCGGGCCGCAGTCGATGTACGTGACCTGGGAGCCGGGCGACGACGGGCCCGAGGGGTTCTACCTCGGGCTCGGCTTCCGTGCGACCGGGGAGACCAGCGGCGCGCAGACCGTCGGCGTCCTCGACGTCTGAGATCTCCCCGCTGTCGATCGCGCGCGGCCCCGCCCGGATTCCTCCGGGCGGGGCCGCGCACGTTCGTCGGGCTCAGGGCCTCAGGAGCAGCCCCCGCACTGGCACGTCCCGCCGGACTGGCAGCCGCAGCCGCAGCCGGGTCCGCACGCGCAGCCGCTGAGGCCGAGAACGGGCAGGAGCACCGCGTCGTGCGGGATCGCCTGCTGGGTGTCGGTGGTGGCGCTATCAGCCATGGGGTCCCTCCTCGGAGGCGTACGTCGCCTCTCCCCATTGCATGCCCATCCCCCTGGGCGCATCAACGGCGCACAGGAGTGCGAACGCCACCCGGCCGGTCACCCCTCGCGGGCTACGCGCCCTCGACCGGGGCGTCCGACTGCTGCAGCTCGTCCGCGTGCTCGCCCGTCACCAGGTACACCACGCGCTTCGCCACCGACACCGCGTGGTCGGCGAACCGCTCGTAGTAGCGGCCCAGCAGCGTCACGTCGACGGCCGTCTCGATGCCGTGCTTCCAGCGGTCGTCGATCAGGTGCTGGAAGAGCGTCCGGTGCAGCAGGTCCATCTCGTCGTCGTCCTGCTCCAGCTGGAGCGCCAGGTCGACGTCCTTCGTGATGATGACCTCGGCGGCCTTCGCCATCAGGCGCTGCGCCAGCTGGCCCATCTCCAGGATGGTCGCGTGCAGGTCGCGCGGGACCGCGGAGTCCGGGAAGCGCAGCCGCGCCAGCTTCGCCACGTGCTGCGCCAGGTCGCCGGAGCGCTCCAGGTCGGCGCTCATGCGCAGCGACGTCACCACGATCCGCAGGTCCGTGGCCACCGGCTGCTGGCGGGCCAGCAGGGCTATGGCCCGGGCCTCCAGGTCGTGCTGCAGGTCGTCGACCTTCTGGTCCGCGGCGATCACGCTCTCCGCGAGCTTCAGGTCCGCGTCGAGCATCGCCGTCGTGGCGCGCCCGACCGCGGAGCCGACCAGGCGGGCCATCTCGACCAGGCCTTCGCCGATCGAGTCAAGTTCCTCGTGGTACGCGTCCCGCATCGATGTCCCTCTCTCACTGATGTCCGGGGTCCCCGTCGGGCTCGGACCCCCACGCTCCCACGTTCGGGCCCCTACGCGTCCGCAGTCTCCACCCGAAGTGAATGAGCTCTTTCGCCCCGGTGAACTCTGGGCGACGCGGGCCGCCGCTCCGTTCGGTCCAAATGAACCAGCACAGTCCCCACGGTGAACTCTGGGCGACGACTGTTCGAGCAGCCACTCGGACGGCTGGGAGAGAGTCTCTCGTGCCGCATAACCTTGAGGACATGGACGTGAACGCGGCGGTCGCCGCATTGGCCGCGATCGCCGGGGTGTGCACCGGCGTGATCGCCATGCTGGCGTTCCGCTGGAGCGAGCGCGACCAGGCGCGACCCACCCGGACCTCCCTGCACACCGACGCCGTGCTCCCGCCCGGCGTCGACACCGTGCTCTCCGTGCTGCGCTCCTCCGCGGTCGTGCTCGACGAGAGCGACTCGGTGGTGAAGGCCAGCTCGGCGGCGTACGCCCTCGGTCTGGTCCGCGGCGGAAAGCTGGCCGTCGAGCCCATGCTCAACATGGCCCGCGACACCCGCCGCGACGGAGAGATACGGCAGGTCGAGCTCGACCTGCCCCGGCGCGGCACCGGACGCGGCGAGGCCCTCGCGGTCTCCGCCCGCGTCGCCCCGCTCGGCTCCCGCCTGGTGCTGCTCCTGGTCGAGGACCTGACCGAGGCCCGCCGTATCGAAGCGGTACGGCGCGACTTCGTCGCCAACGTGAGTCATGAGCTCAAGACTCCGACAGGAGCGCTCTCCCTGCTCTCCGAGGCCGTCATGGACGCCTCGGACGACCCCGAGGCGGTCACCCGCTTCGCCGGCCGCATGCAGATAGAGGCGACCCGCCTGACCAACCTCGTACAGGAACTCATCGACCTCTCCCGGGTGCAGAACGACGACCCGCTGGAGGACTCCGAGCCGGTACGGGTGGACGAACTGGTCGCCGAGGCGATCGACCGCTCCCGACACACGGCCTCCACCAAGCAGATCACCATGGTCTCGAATGTATGGCCGCCCGAAGGGCTCGAACAGGGTGGTGGTGGGCGACGGGAGGGCGGCACCGCCGACCTGCACGTCTGGGGCAGCCGCGGCCAGCTCGCCGCCGCCCTCGGCAACCTCGTCGAGAACGCCGTCAACTACTCCCCGGCCCGTACGAGGGTGGGCATCGCGGCCCGCCGCGTGGCCGCCCCCGGCGGCGACCTGATCGAGATAGCGGTGACCGACCAGGGCATCGGCATCTCCGAGAAGGACCGAGAGCGGGTCTTCGAGCGCTTCTACCGCGTCGACCCGGCCCGCTCCCGTGCCACCGGAGGTACGGGTCTCGGCCTCGCCATCGTCAAGCACGTGGCCGCCTCGCACGGCGGAGAGGTCACGGTCTGGAGCACCGAAGGCCAGGGCTCCACCTTCACCCTGCGGCTGCCCGAGGCGGGCGCCGTACGGGACCGCCGCTCCTCCGACTCCACCTCCCCCACCCCTGATCTCATGACCGAACCGCTCCCTGCCCCGGAGGTCCTTCCGTGACCCGAGTGCTTGTCGTCGAGGATGAGGAATCCTTCAGCGACGCCCTTTCGTACATGCTCCGCAAGGAAGGCTTCGAGGTCGCGGTCGCCGCGACCGGGCCCGACGGCCTCGACGAGTTCGAGCGCAACGGGGCGGACCTCGTCCTCCTCGACCTGATGCTGCCCGGCCTGCCCGGCACCGAGGTCTGCCGCCAGCTGCGCGGCCGCTCGAACGTCCCGGTCATCATGGTGACCGCCAAGGACAGCGAGATCGACAAGGTCGTCGGGCTGGAAATAGGAGCCGACGACTACGTGACCAAGCCCTTCTCCTCGCGGGAGCTCGTCGCCCGCATCCGCGCGGTCCTGCGCCGCCGCGGTGAGCCGGAGGAGGTCACCCCCGCCGCCCTGGAGGCCGGCCCGGTCCGGATGGACGTGGACCGCCACGTCGTCACGGTCTCCGGTGGCAAGGTCGACCTCCCGCTCAAGGAGTTCGACCTCCTGGAGATGCTCCTGCGCAACGCGGGCCGCGTGCTGACCCGTATGCAGCTGATCGACCGCGTCTGGGGCGCGGACTACGTGGGCGACACCAAGACCCTCGACGTCCACGTCAAGCGCCTCCGCGCCAAGATCGAGCCGGACCCGGGCGCCCCGCGCTACCTGGTGACGGTGCGCGGCCTGGGCTACAAGTTCGAGCCGTAAACCGCGAGCCGCAGACCGGCCCGAGCCCGGCACGGCCGGACGGAGGCCGGCACAGCGTGCCGAAGCCTGGGAGGCCCCCTGGGGCCGAGCAGTGCGAGGTGCGCACGCGGGAAGGGGTTCGAGCCGGACCCGGGCGCCCCGCGCTACCTGGTGACGGTGCGCGGCCTGGGCTACAAGTTCGAGCCGTAAGCCTTACGTACAGCCGGAGGGGCGGGCCGCTGGAGTGATCCAGTGGCCCGCCCCTCCGGCGTACTCCGTACGTGTGGGTCAGTGGCCGGCCGAGTGGCTGGCCTCGCCCGACGGGGTGCCGGTGCCGGTCGGGGTCGCGGTGCCCGTCGGGGTGGCCGTGGAGCCGGGCTTCGCGCCGTGGCCCGCCTCGCCGGTCGGCGTCGCGGTGGCCGAACCGGTCGGCTTCGCGGCCGGGGGCTGCGGGATCTCGGTCGGGCCGTACTCCTTGAAGTAGCTGGTCGCCGGGACGACGAAGGCCTCCAGGGCCACGTCACCGGTCTGGCTCAGCTTGAAGACGAGCTCCTGCGCGCCGCCGTCCTTCACGGCCTCGTGGCCGTTCTCGATCGTGGCGGAGGCGTTGCCCTTGCCACCGATGACGACCGAGCCGCCGGGGGCGATGGTGATCGGGCCCGAGCCCGTGGCGGGCTTGAGCTTCACCTGGCCGGAGGAGCCGGGCATGGTGATCGAGTCGAGCGTCTGCGGCGTGCTGCCGTTGTTGAACACCGTCGCCGAGACGACGGCGGGACCCGCCGCGCCGACGGTCGGCTGGGTGATCACCAGGGCGTTCTGGATCTTGACGTCTTCCACCGTGACGGCGGCGTTGTCCGGCCGGACGCCGAGGGTCTGCGCGTTGTTCCCGGCGCCACAGGCGGACAGCGAGGCGATCGAGATCACGATGGCGGTGGCGGCGAGGGCGCCGCGTCGAAGGCTGCGGCTCACGGCGGCGGCATCTCCTAGGACGTACGGAACAGGCATGGACGAGTCGGCTGGAGTCGAGCTCAGGACCAACCGGCTAAGGGCGAGCTAAAGGTGCGTCAGCGGGCTTAGGTTACCGAGCCACCCTCTCCCGCCCGCACCCGACCCGCCCCTAGGGCCTGTCCGGCGGATCAGGCCCCACGCCCCACCCCTCCCGGCGGCCCTCCCGGCGGCCCTCTCGGCACCCGCGCCGGCACCGTCCCGGCACTCGCCCCGGCACCCCTCCCCGCGAGCATCCCCGCGGCCGTCCCGACCCGCTTCGCGATGGCCTGATCACGTCGCATTGACGCGCTGTTCACATAACCGACTTGATCAATTCGGCGATCGTCCTCGGATCGCGCGCGCACCGTCCTCGCATTCCACCGTCCGGCCCACGGAAAAACTCGGTTCACACCTGTGGGTGATCAATTCGAGATTCGGTCCGGGATGCATCCGCACGGGTGGCCGATCCTCGAACGGAGTACGTGAGGTTGTACGCTCCGAACCCCGCAAAACGGGGCATCCCGCCCCCTCCGGAGCCCCCCGGGCCGGCGTGACGCCCGCGTTTCTCTCCGTCCGCGCAGCCGCTCCGACCTGCGAATACCGCCTTCCGGAAGCCCTCCGCAGCACGTCCCCGTCGCTGTTGTCAAGCCCCGAGATATGCCCTGACCTGCGAAAACGCCATTCAGAAGAAGCCGTATCCGTGTTACCCTGGATAGCCACGGAAGGGGTACCTGTCACATGACGTTCAAGGTTGGCGACACCGTGGTCTATCCCCATCACGGGGCCGCGCTGATCGAGGCCATCGAAACTCGCCAGATCAAAGGCGTGGACAAGACCTACTTGGTGCTCAAGGTCGCCCAGGGCGACCTGACGGTTCGTGTGCCGGCGGACAATGCGGAGTTCGTCGGTGTTCGCGATGTAGTCGGTCAGGATGGGCTGGACCGGGTCTTCGAGGTGCTGCGCGCGCCGTACGCCGAGGAGCCCACGAACTGGTCCCGACGCTACAAGGCAAACCTCGAGAAGCTCGCCTCCGGCGATGTCATCAAGGTCGCCGAAGTGGTCCGCGACCTCTGGCGCCGGGAGCGCGAGCGCGGACTCTCCGCAGGTGAGAAGCGCATGCTCGCCAAGGCTCGGCAGATCCTGGTGAGCGAGCTGGCGCTCGCGGAGAACACGAACGAGGACAAGGCCGAGGCTCTCCTCGACGAGGTCCTCGCGTCCTGAATGAAGCGATGCCGCGGTGCCCGTTGGCGTGCTGTGTTTCACACAGCGCTGCCGCCGGGCGCTGCGGCATGTTTCGTCTCAGGAGCCTCAAGCCCTGAGCGCCGGTGACGTCCGCAGTGCCGATGACGTCCTCAGCGCCGGTGACGTCCGCGTGGTCGAGGAGCGGCGTACGAGGTGACGTCCGTCTCGTGACGCGTCCGTCCACGAAACTCCCGTATCCCCAGCCCCCTCGCGTCCCACGGACCTTGTGCCACGCGCCACGCCCCGACCGTCGTCACGGAAGGGCCCGGTCAAGGCGGTGCGCCGGCACTCCCCCCAGCCGTCGGCCGGGGGCACCCCCAGGGCCATACCCATGTCCGCCGAGGAAACAAACCTGCCGGAGTGCAAGCGATGACTGACGAAACGCGTCCCACACGGACCGCCGTGGTGATCCCCGCGGCGGGCCGGGGCGTACGCCTCGGCCCGGGCGCCCCCAAGGCGCTCCGCGCGCTGAACGGCACCCCCATGCTCATCCACGCCGTCCGGGCGATGGCCGCCTCGCGCGCCGTCTCCCTCGTCGTCGTGGTCGCTCCTTCGGACGGCGCCGTCGAGGTCAAGAACCTCCTCGACGACCACGCGCTGCCCGAGCGCACCGACTACCTCGTCGTCCCCGGCGGTGACACCCGCCAGGAATCCGTACGCCTCGGTCTCGCGGCGCTCCCCGAGGGCGTCACCACCGTCCTCGTCCACGACGCGGCCCGCCCGCTCGTCCCGGTCGACACCGTCGACTCGGTCATCGAGGCCGTCCGCGACGGGGCCGTCGCCGTCGTCCCCGCCCTGCCGGTGGCCGACACCGTCAAGGAGGTCGAGCCCGCGGCGACGAAGGGCGACCCCGAGAGCGTCGTCGCGACCCCCGAGCGCTCCCGGCTGCGCGCCGTCCAGACCCCGCAGGGCTTCGACTACGAGACCCTCGTCAACGCGCACGCGACCGTCGCCCTCACCGGTGATGGCGCCACGGACGACGCCGGCATGGTCGAGCGGCTCGGCGCGCCCGTCGTGGTCGTGCCCGGCCACGAGGAGGCGTTCAAGGTGACCCGCCCGCTGGACCTCGTACTCGCCGAGGCCGTACTCGCCCGCCGGAGGGCCAACGATGGCTTCTGAGCCGCTGAACCCGCCCCTGATCCCGCGGACCGGCATCGGCACCGACGTCCACGCCTTCGAGAAGGGCCGCGAACTGTGGTGCGCGGGTCTGCTCTGGGACGGCCCCGAGAACGACGGGTACGGGCTCGCCGGGCACTCCGACGGTGACGTCGCCGCCCACGCAGCCTGCGACGCGCTCTTCTCCGCCGCCGGCATCGGCGACCTCGGCGCCCACTTCGGCACCTCGCGCCCCGAGTGGTCGGGCGCCTCCGGCGTCACCCTCCTCACCGAGGCCGCCCGGATCGTCCGCGCCGAGGGGTACGAGATCGGCAACGTCGCCGTCCAGGTCATCGGCGTACGGCCCAAGGTCGGCAAGCGCCGCGACGAGGCGCAGAAGGCGCTGAGCGCGGCCGTCGGCGCCCCCGTCTCCGTCTCCGGCACCACCACGGACGGCCTCGGCCTCACCGGCCGCGCGGAGGGCCTGGCCGCCCTCGCGACCGCGCTGGTGTACCGCACCGCCTGACGTACGGCCCGACGTACGGCCCGACGTACGGCCCGACGTACCGCTGCCGTACCGCCTGACGTCCGACGAAAATCTCGCCCCGCGACCGGCGATCGGTCGCGGGGCACTACCACACGCCCACTACCCTGGAGTGGTGACTATTCGCCTGTACGACACCAGCGCCCGGCAGATCCGTGACTTCACCCCGCTCACACCGGGCACCGTCTCGATCTACCTCTGTGGTGCCACCGTGCAGGCCGCCCCGCACATCGGGCACATCCGGTCGGGCCTCAACTTCGACATCATGCGCCGCTGGTTCGAGTACCGCGGCTACGACGTCACGTTCGTCCGCAACGTCACCGACATCGACGACAAGATCATCGCCAAGGCCGCCGACCAGGGCCGCCCCTGGTGGTCCATCGGCTACGAGAACGAGCGCGCCTTCAACTCCGGCTACGACGCCCTCGGTTGCCTGCCGCCCACCTACGAGCCCCGCGCCACCGGCCATGTCACCGAGATGGTCGAGATGATGCGCGGGCTCATCGAGCGCGGCCACGCCTACGAGGCCGACGGCAGCGTGTACTTCAACGTCCGCTCGTACCCCGGTTATCTCCAGCTCTCCAACCAGGACATCGACGACCTGCGCCAGCCCGACGAGGGCGTCTCCGGCAAGCGGGACCCGCGCGACTTCGCCATGTGGAAGGCGACCAAGCCCGGCGAGCCCGACTGGGAGACGCCGTGGGGGCGCGGCCGGCCCGGCTGGCACCTGGAGTGCTCGGCGATGGCGCACAAGTACCTGGGCTCCGCCTTCGACATCCACGGCGGCGGCCTCGACCTGATCTTCCCGCACCACGAGAACGAGATCGCCCAGGCCAAGGCGTTCGGCGACGACTTCGCCTCGTACTGGGTGCACAACGCCTGGGTCACCATGAGCGGCGAGAAGATGTCGAAGTCGCTCGGCAACTCGGTGCTCGTCTCCGAGATGGTGAAGAACTGGCGCCCCATCGTCCTGCGCTACTACCTGGGCACCCCGCACTACCGCTCGATGATCGAGTACAGCGAGGAGTCGCTGCGCGAGGCCGAGGCCGCGTTCGCGCGCATCGAGGGATTCATCCAGCGCGTCACCGAGAAGGCGGGCAAGACCGTACCGCCCGCCCCCGAGGTGCCGCCCGCGTTCGCCGAGGCGATGGACGACGACCTGGGCGTCCCGCAGGCGCTCGCGATCATCCACACCACCGTCCGCCAGGGCAACAGCGCGCTCGCCGCCGACGACAAGGACGAGGCCATCGCCCGCCTGGCCGAGGTCCGTGCCATGCTCGGCGTCCTCGGCCTCGACCCCCTCGACCCGCACTGGGCCGAGGAGACCGACCGGGGCGAGGAGCTCCACGGCGTCGTCGACACCCTCGTGCGCATGGTGCTCCAGCAGCGCGAGTCGGCCCGCGAGCGCAAGGACTGGGCCACCGCGGACGCGATCCGCGACCAGCTCGCCCAGTCCGGCCTCGCCATCGAGGACAGCCCCGAAGGCCCCCGCTGGACGCTGGGCAGCCGCTGATGATGTGCCGCGCGGGGAGCCGGGCGGCACACTTCACTTACAGACCTATGCACGCAACACCGAGGATTAGGTAGTCATGGCCGGGAACAGCCAACGCAGGAACCGCCGCACGTCCAACAAGAAGGGCGCGACGGTCGGCAGCGGTGGCCAGCGGCGCAAGGGCCTCGAGGGCAAGGGCCCCACGCCGAAGGCCGAGGACCGCAAGGGCCACAAGGCGTTCCGCGTCTCCAACGCCATCGCCCGACAGGCCGCCAAGCGCCGCCCCGCGCCCCGCCGCGGCGGCCCCAAGGGCACCTCGGAGATGGTCGTCGGCCGTAACCCGGTCTTCGAGGCGCTCCGCGACGGCGTGCCCGCGACCACGCTGTACGTCCAGCAGTTCATCGACAACGACGAGCGCGTCCGCGACGTGCTGAAGCTCGCCGGTGACCGGGGCAACATCCACCTGATGGAGGCCCCGCGCCAGGAGCTGGACCGGATGACGAACGGCCTGAACCACCAGGGCCTCGTCCTCCAGGTCCCGCCGTACGAGTACGCGCACCCCGAGGACCTCACGGCGGCCGCCTACGACGCCCACGAGGACCCGCTGATCGTGGCCCTCGACGGTGTCACCGACCCCCGTAACCTCGGCGCGATCGTCCGCTCCGTCTCCGCCTTCGGCGGTCACGGCGTGGTCGTCCCCGAGCGCCGCGCGGCCGGGATGACCGCGGGCGCCTGGAAGTCCTCGGCCGGCACCGCCGCCCGTACGCCGGTCTCCCGCGTCACCAACCTGACGCGCGCCCTGGAGGGCTTCCAGAAGGAGGGCCTCACAGTCGTCGGCCTCGCCGCCGACGGCGAGCACACGGTCGAGGACCTGGAGGCGCTGGACGGCCCGGTCGTCATCGTCATCGGCAGCGAGGGCAAGGGCCTCGGCCGCCTCGTCGGCGAGACCTGCGACTACCGCGTCCGCATCTCGATGCCCGGTGGCGCCGAGTCGCTGAACGCCGGTGTCGCCGCGGGCATCGTCCTCTACGAGGTCGCCCGCCGCCGCGCGAAGTGACGTCGGCACGGCACTCAGGGAAGGGCCCAGCTCGCTGAGCTGGGCCTTTCGCGTACGCCTTCCCGTAGCCGTCCCGTATCCCTCACGTACGTCTTCCCGTACGTCTTCCCGTACACCGGTACGAATGGCGCGATCTTGACGGGTCTCGGACATTCCGAGCCCGTCAAGGCAGTGTCCAAACCCCCCGTCACTCGGTTAGATGAGTGTGGACACCAGAACGCCCCGGCCGGGGTTCGACGATCAGCCCGCGCTGAGCATGCTCAAGGTGGATTCCGATCCCGCGCAGGTCATCGTGAACCACGCCAGCTTCCGTGTGCGGCTCGCGCCGGCCCAGCAGCCGAAGTTCGCCGCCGCCTCTCGCGGTCCGGCCCTCGCCGGAGTGGCAGCAGCGGCGGGCGGGGCCGCCGGGCGCCGCCGCCCCGTCGTGTGGACCGGCAAGTCCTCACCCGGGGCCACCGGACTGCTCCAGGCCGTCCGGGAGTCGTCGGTCTCCACTATGGAGCCCCCCGGGCACCTCGACGCGGGCGCCACGCAGGCCATCCCGCGGATCGACGACACGATGCCGACGCCCGTCGTCCCCGCCGACGCGCCGCTGCTCCCCCCGATGCGCCGCGCCGAAGGCGCCTTCGACCAGCCGTACGAGGCTCCGTACGAGCTGTCGCGCCGGGGCTCGTACGGAGACGCGGGGTACGGGGACGGGGCGGACGGCGACGAGTTCGGCGCCCGCGCGTCGCAGCGCCACGGCGCCGACCCGGTCCGGCACGCCTACTA
The DNA here is from genome assembly GCF_040638605.1 of Streptomyces sp. NPDC026092. Taxonomy (NCBI): domain Bacteria; kingdom Bacillati; phylum Actinomycetota; class Actinomycetes; order Kitasatosporales; family Streptomycetaceae; genus Streptomyces; species Streptomyces sp. NPDC026092. Next base: position 323,292 of record NZ_JBEZYN010000006.1, on the reverse strand, counting down.
CCCCGGGCGCCGGATGAACCTCGGCGTCGTCCTCCTCCCGCTCCGCGTCTTCCTCGGCTTCATCTCCATCTACGCGGGCATGGGCAAGCTCTGCGACCCCGTCTACTTCGACGGCGGCGAGCGCGGCTCCATGGTCAAGTGGCTCAACTCGCTGAACCCGTGGGCCCTCGCCGAACCGCTGCGGGACTTCGCCCTCCAGCACCCCGTCGGCGCCGGACTGACCGTCGCCTTCCTCCAGGTCGTCGTCGGCGTCCTCACCGTCCTCGGCCTCTGGCAGCGGGTCGGCGCCGTCATCGGCGCCCTGCTGTCGGCGGCCCTGCTCCTGACGGTCAGCTGGAAGACCGTCCCGGTCTACGACTCGGCCGACATCATCTTCCTCGCCGCCTGGTCCCCGCTGATCATCGCCGGCGCCCCCGTCTACTCCATCGACGGCCGCCTGGCCGGCGAGGCCTGGCGCACGCTCGGCCCGCGCTCGGAGCTGTGGGAGCTGCGCCGCCGGGTCCTGCGCCGCGGCGCGCTCGTCACCTCGGTCGTCGTCGGTCTGACGCTGCTCGCCGGTTCGGTGCTCGGCGGGGCGGTGCGGTCGGCGGAGATGGTCACCGTGCCCGGTCCGAACGACGACCCGATCAACCACCTGCCCGGCCGGACGCTCCCCGCGGAGCCCGGCGAGCGCACCCCGTCCCAGTCCGCCTCCACGCGGCCCAAGCCGTCGGCGACGCAGGGCGCGAGCGGGGAGAGCGAGAAGGACGAGACGGCCGAGCCGACCGAGTCCGCCCGCGAGACCGGCCGGGCGGAGGGGAGCCGGCCGACCTCGACGCAGGGCACCGGCACCCGTACCCCGACCCAGTCGAGGCCGGCGGCCCCGCCGTCGACCAGCTCGGGCCCGACGAGCTCGGGCGGCTCGAACGGCGGCAGCGGCGGCGGCACGGGCACGAGCGAGCCGACGAGCGGCTCGTCCTCGGGCGGCAGCGGGGGGAACAGGAACCCGATCGGCGGCTTGCTGGGCTGAGGGCAGGCGTACGCAGGACAAAGGGCGGCACCGCGAGCAAAGGCGGTGCCGCCCTTCGGCGTACGTACTCAGGAGCTCTTACACGGCACGCTGGGCGGCCAACTCCTTGGCGGCCTCGGTGAGGTCCTTGGCGGTGTCGATGGCGCGCCAGTAGGCCCCCTGGGGCAGCGGGAAGCCGGCGAGGCGGCGCTCGCGGGCGAGGCGGGGGAAGGTGGTGCGCTCGTGGTCGCCCCGGTCGGGGAGGAGCTCGGTGAACGCGGCGGAGAAGACGTACACGCCCGCGTTGATGAGGTACGGCGACGGCGGCGACTCGATGAAGTCGGTGATGTGCCCGAAGGTGTCCGTCTCGACGGCGCCCCACGGGATGCGGGGGCGGGCGAGGGCGAGGGTGGCGGTGGCGTCGCGTTCGGCGTGGAAGGCCGCCATCTCACGCAGGGAGAAGCGGGTCCAGATGTCGCCGTTGGTGGCGTACCAGGGCTGTGCGGGCTCGGGCAGGTGCGCGGCGGCGTACTTGAGGCCGCCGCCACGGCCGAGCGGCTCGGGTTCGACGACGGTCTTCACGCGCAGCGGAAGATCGGCGGAGGCGAGCCAGTCCTGGAGCACCTCGGCGAGATGGCCGCAGGACACGACGGCGTCGGTCACGCCCTCGGCGGCGAGCCAGGACAGCTGATGGCCGATGATCGGGGTCCCGGTGCCGGGGATCTCGACCATCGGCTTGGGGCGGTCGTCGGTGTACGGGCGCAGGCGCGAGCCCTGGCCGCCCGCCAGGACCACGGCCTGCGTCGGGGAGGTTTCCATACCGCGAACGATATGCGCACCGGATGAGGCAGCCGTTCAGCGTCGCGGGGTCAGCTCGCGTACATCACGCCGGTCGCGAACGAGGTGTCGCAGACCGGGCGGGAGTAGGACTGGGCGCGGGTGGGGCCGTAGTGGCGTACGGCCGCCTTGCCGAGGGCGCGGGCGATGGACATGCAGTGCTTGGCGAGGGAGGGGGTGTTCTCGATCTCGCGCTGGAGGTGCGTCAACGCGGTGCCGGGGTCCTTCTCCTGAAGCTCTGCGAGGAGGCGGTCGCGCAGAATATCCTGCGGGGCACGGGACTTGGCGGGGACGGAGACGTCCTCGGAGGATGCGGTGAGCATCTGGGTGTCGGAGCCCTTGCCGGCCCACGGGACGGCGGAGACCGCGAGCGTCCCGGAGAGCACCAGGACGACGGGCAGGACGAGGGCGAGAGAGCGGCCGATACGGCGGGCAGTGTGCGTCACGGAGGCGAGCGTAGCGGCCGGTGATGATATGGCGACATTTAGTCACTCTCGCGGGGGATGGTTCGAGGCGGCTTTTCGAATCGGGTGTTGACGAGGTGCCCGAATTGAGCGCTCTGCCGGGGTATTTGTCGACATACCCAATGACGACGCGAACGGCCCCGTATCTACAGGAGATACGGGGCCGTTGAGCGGTTCAGGTGGGGTCAGCCGGAGAGCCGCTCACCGGTGGAGGTGGAGAAGACGTGCAGCTCGTCCGGGCGCGGCACGACGTGGAGCGTGGAGCCCTTCTCCGGGACGGCGCGGCCGCCGACGCGGACGACCAGGTCCTTGTCCTCGCTGCCGACGCGGGCGGAGCCGTAGACGTAACCGTCGGCGCCGAGCTCCTCGACGACGTTGACGGAGACGGCCAGGCCTTCCTTGCTGGTGGCGCCCGAGACGTCGAAGTGCTCGGGGCGGATGCCGACCGTGACGGTCGTGTCGCCCTTGGCGGAGGCGGCGGAGAGCGCGTCGCGGGAGACCGGGACGATGCTGTTGCCGAACTTCACGCCGCCGTCGGTGATCGGGACCTCGACCAGGTTCATGGCGGGGGAGCCGATGAAGCCGGCGACGAAGAGGTTGGCCGGGCGGTCGTACATGTTGCGCGGCGAGTCGACCTGCTGGAGGAGACCGTCCTTGAGGACGGCGACGCGGTCGCCCATGGTGAGGGCCTCGACCTGGTCGTGGGTGACGTACACGGTGGTGATGCCGAGCCGACGCTGGAGCGAGGCGATCTGCGTACGGGTGGACACACGGAGCTTGGCGTCGAGGTTCGACAGCGGCTCGTCCATGAGGAAGACCTGGGGCTCACGCACGATGGCGCGGCCCATCGCCACACGCTGCCGCTGACCGCCGGAGAGCGCCTTGGGCTTGCGGTCCAGGTACGGGGTGAGGTCGAGGATCTTGGCGGCCTCTTCGACCTTGGCGCGGATCTCGCTCTTGTTCACGCCGGCGATCTTGAGGGCGAAGCCCATGTTGTCGGCGACGGTCATGTGCGGGTAGAGCGCGTAGTTCTGGAACACCATGGCGATGTCCCGGTCCTTGGGCGGCAGGTGCGTGACGTCGCGGTCACCGATGCGGATGGAGCCGCCGTTGACGTCCTCGAGCCCGGCGAGCATGCGCAGGGAGGTGGACTTGCCGCAGCCGGAGGGCCCGACGAGGACGAGGAACTCGCCGTCCTCGATCTCGATCTCGAGCTGGTCGACGGCGGGCTTGTCGGAACCCGGGTAGAGCCGGGTCGCCTTGTCGAACGTGACAGAAGCCATGGTGGTGTGTCCCTTCACCGGCAGGAACGTGCCGGACGATCCGAGTGGAAGGTGTGTTCAGGTCTAGTCCACCTGAGTGGACTCTGGGTGACGGTACCCGGCAGGGGGAGTGCCTGTCAGTAGCTCCGGGTGGTGTGATTTCGCCTGCTGCCTGGTTGGGCACGTGCGGACGATCCGATTGACCTCTCCACTCCAGATGCCCGGAGCGGCCACTGTCCTCGCGAACAGCGCTTCCTGCATCAGCGTCCGCCGCCCTCTGTCGTGCGGCCCCTGGGGGCGCACCCGGCCGGTCTTACGCGGACTCCACAGGCGTTACGGCCGGCGGCCCGCCGGTCCGTAATGACACGACCTACGCAAAGGGGGCGACTGCGTTTGCCGGGACCTTGATCACTGGAGGCAGCTGCTCGCCGGGTGGCAGCGTCATCGCCAGAGGCCAGTAGAGACGCAGGCCTTCGTCCCGCAGGTTCACTGCCGCGTTGACGTCGCGGTCGTGTCCCGAGCCGCATTCGTGGCACGTCCAGTTCCGTACGGACAGATCCAGGTGCGGACCCTTCGCATGGCAGTCCGAGCAGCGTCGTGTAGACGGGAAGTAACGGTCCACGATCACCAGCGTCCGCCCGTACCACTCGCACTTGTAGCGCAGCTGTCTCAGCAGCTCGCCCCACGCTGCATCCGCGATCGACTGATTGAGTTTTGCTTTGGCGCGCCGCCCCCGGAGCTTCGCCCGGCGCATGAGATTGGCGATCGAAAGATCCTCCACCACGAGCACTTGGTTCTCGCGCACGAGGCGGGTGGTGAACTGATCCAGGAGGTCCCTGCGGACATCGCTGATGGTGGCGTACAGACGCGCGATGCGCTCCCTGGCCTTCCCCCGGTTCTTCGAGCCTCGCTTCTTCCGATGCATCGCCCGCTGCCGACGGGCCAGCTCATCCCCGTACTTCTTCAACAGCCGCGGATGATCGAGCACCGAGCCGTCGTCCAGTGTTACGAGCGCTGCCAGACCCAGGTCGAGCCCCACAGCCTTCGGCTCGGAGCCACCGGGACGGAACACGGGAGGCAGAGGCTCGATCCGCTCTTCGACCACCGCCGAGAGGAAGAACCGGCCGGCACGATCACGCGTCACGTTCAGGCGCACAGGAAGCTACCCAGAGGGCAGAGGCCGAGACCAGCGCACATCCAGGGGCGCCGACTGCTTCGCCAGCGTCACCAACCCCGTACCGGGCCGCTCCGGATCTTCCACCCACCGGAATCCCGTCCGGACGTACGTCGCCGAATCCCGCGAGCGGCCTTTCTTCTTCCGCTTCGGATACTTCGCCGACCTCCTGAAGAAGCGCGAGAACGCCCCGTCCAGATGCCGCAAGGCCTGCTGTAACACCGTCGACGACACGTCCCGCAGCCACTCCCTCCCCTCGGCCCGCTTCCATCCGGTCAGCGCTCGACACGTCTCAGCGAACCCGACGGACACCCGGTGCTGCTCCCAGGCGCCCGACCGCAGCGCCAGCCCTTCGTTGTAGACCCACCGGCAGGCACCGAAGGTCTGGTGCAACTGCTCGGCCTGGTCGGGGGTCGGGTAGAAGCGGTAGCGGTAGACCCGCTGCTGAGTGCCGGCCTCCTTGGCGCGGCGCTGTACGGGGACAGCTGTGCGGCTCTGGTGTTTGCGCCGCTCGCCGATGCCCAGTACCTCACGTTTCACGCGCTTGGCCTCGGCGCCGACGACCCGCACCGGTGCTCCTTCCGATGGCTCCGCCATCACCCCTCCGCGTCCTGCTGTCCGATAGTCGGAACGGCACTCCAGTCCGATCAACGAACGTGTGGGCGGCTGGTTACGGCGGTCGTGAAGTTCTTGGCTGGTCGTTCGCGGTGCTGTGTAGAGTGGGAGCCTCGCGCGTGAGCAATGCCTCCTTAGCTCAGTCCGGCCCAGAGCGGCTGTCTTGTAAACAGCAGGTCGTCGGTTCGAATCCGACAGGGGGCTCCACCAATCTCGTGTCCCGGACCACTCAGGTCCGGGACACTTGTGCGTTACGGGGGCGTATCTGGCTGGGGTGTTCTGGGGAGGGGTGCGGCGGATGAGTCGGCGTTCCAGTGGGCTGATCGGTGCGTGGGCCGAGGCGCAGCGTTTGGCACAGCGGGAGCGGGAGGGGCAGCTGCAGGCGGTGCTCCGACAGCAGCGGGACGTGGAACGGGCGCAGCGGTCGCATGAGCGTGATGTGGCGAGCATGCAGCGGGAGCAGCGGGCTGCGTACCGGCAGCATCGTGACGCGGATGCGTTGCGGCGGACTCGGGAGCTGGACGAGCGGGTCGAGGTGTTGTCGGGGCTGTTGGCGCGGGGGTGTCGAGCTGCGGCGTTCGGTGTGGAGTCGATGCGGTGGTCGGAGGAGATCGAGCCGTTCGCGCCGGGGCCGCTCGCGCAACCGATGGCGATGCCGGATCAGCGGCACTACCAGGCGCAGGCCGCCTGGACGGCGTCGGGGCGGGCGCAGGCGGAGCGCGAGGCTCGGGCGAGGTTCGAACGGGACTGGTACGCGGCGCAGGGGGCGGAGGCTCAGCGGCAGCAGCAGTTGGCCGTATACCGGGCGCAGTACGAGGAGTGGGCCGCGGGGCGGTTGGCTGAGATCCGCGCGCACAACAGCGGGATCGCCGGGATCGTGGAGTCGCTGAGGGCTGGCGACCCGGAGACGGTGGTCGAGTTCTTCTCGGCCGTGCTGTACGCGTCGACGGCGTGGCCGGAGGGGTTTCCGCGGCAGGTGTCGGCCGCGTACGGCCGTGGGGCTCGGGGGCTGGTGCTGGACTGGGATCTGCCAGGGTACGACGTGGTGCCCGAGGCCAAGGGGGTCAAGTACCTGCCCAGTACGGACCAGGAGAAGGAGGTCCCGCGGCCGGTGACGCAGCGGCGGGCGCTGTACCGAGATGTGGTGGCGCAGTGTGTGCTGCTCGCGGTGCGGGAGCTTTTCGCCGCCGACCGTTTCGGTGCCTTGCGGAGCGTGGCGCTGAACGGATTCGTGGATGGTGTGGATCCGGCGACGGGGCTGGCCGCACGTCTCTGTCTGGCTTCGGTCGTGGTGGAGCGGACGGTCTTCGACGAGCTGAATCTGGAGCTCGTCAGTGCGGTGGACTGTCTGACAGGGGCGTTGTCGGGGCAGTTGTCCGCGAAGCCGGACGCGCGGGTGGCGGTGCCGCCTCTGTCGGCGCCGGCGCAGGTCGGCTCGGACGTGGTGCTGCACGGGGAGGGCGAGGAGCCCGATCTCCTGGCGATGGATCCGATCGCGTTCGAGGGTCTGGTTGCCGAACTGTTCCGCGCGCGGGGGCTACAGGCGGTGACGACGCGGCGGTCGAACGACGGTGGTGTGGACGTGGAGGCACTGGATCCGGATCCGATCAGTGGCGGGTCGATCATCGTGCAGGCGAAGCGGTACCGGAACACGGTGCCGCCGAGCGCGGTGCGTGATCTGTACGGCACGGTGCAGGGGGCGGGAGCCAACAAGGGCGTGCTGGTGACGACGTCAGGGTTCGGGCCGGGGTCGTACACGTTCGCCAACGGCAAGCCGCTGACGCTTATCTCGGGTGCGGAGCTGGTGGACTTGCTGCATCAGCACGGCTTGCGGGGCCGGCTGGGGACGGGAGCGTCGCAGGTCCCGACGGTCGTGTCCGATGAGCCGGCTCCGCCTGGGGCAGACGAGGACGTCAACGTGCTGGGGATGGTGTGGTCGGGGTCGGTGGCTCTGGATGTGTGCGCGTTGGTGTGCGAGGGAGGCAGTGTGCTGGGGGAGGAGCACTTCGTGTTCTTCAACAACGTCTCGACACCGGATGGTGCGGTGCGGATGGTGCCCGCGTTGTGGGGTGACAAGGCCGCTGTCCGGGTCGCGTTCGAGGCTCTGCCCGCGCGGGCCGACCGGTTGGTGCTGGTCGCGGCGGTCGATCCGGAGGTGAACCCGGATGCGGATCTCGCGGGGTTCGTCGACGCGGGGATCAGGCTGCGGGACGGCTCGGGGTCCGAGCTGGACAGGCTCGACGTGTCGGACGGACGGGCGGGGGAGACCGCTCTGGTGCTGGGGTCGTTCCGGCGGCGGGCCGGTGGTGACTGGGACTTCGTTCTGGGCGGCAAGGGCTACGGCGGAGGCCTTGCGGAGCTGGTGGGCGACTTCGGCATCGAGGTGGAGTAGCGGCTCCGGGCGAGAGGCCCCGGACCTGGTGGAGGTCCGGGGCCTTCAGTGTGCCCTCGCGTTCGGTGTCAGCGGCCCGACAGTCTGTTGGCCAGGGTGGCGATGTGGGAGGTGGTTGCTGTGTGGGTGGTGGATTCGGTGTGGTCGGCGTGGCGGAAGGCCGCGTACATGGTTTGGACGCCGAGCCAGCGGAGGGGTTCCGGTTCCCATTTGCGGACCTTGTGGTTGACCCAGGGGAGGGCCGTCAGGTCGGTGGGGCCCGACTGGCCCGAGTCCTGTTGGATCAGGTCGCGCAGGGTGCGGGCCGCCAGGTTCGTCGTGGCGACGCCCGAGCCCACGTAGCCGCCCGCCCAGCCCAGGCCCGTCGAGCGGTCGAGGGTGACCGTCGCGCACCAGTCGCGGGGGACGCCCAGGACGCCCGACCAGGCGTGGTCGATGCCGATGCCCGTGAGGGACGGGAAGAAGCGGGTGAGGATGTCGCGCAGGGCCTCGATCGTCTCGGGCTGCGTGCGGCCGTCGTTGTCCGTTTTGGAGGCGTAGCGGTAGGGGACGCCTCTGCCGCCCAGGGCGATGCGGCCGTCCGCCGTGCGCTGGGCGTACATGTACGCGTGCGCCATGTCGCCCAGGGTTTCGCCGCCCCGCCAGCCGATCTCCGCCCACTGGGCGTCGGTGAGCGGTTCCGTCGCGATCATTGAGGAGTTCATCGGGAGCCACGTGCGGCGCTGGCCCGCCAGGGAGGCCGTGAAGCCCTCCGTGCAGCGCAGGACGTACGGCGCGCGGACCGTGCCGTACGGGGTGATCGCGTGCTTCGGCTTGATCTCCGTGACCGGGGTCGACTCGTGGATCGTCACGCCGAGCGCCTCGACCGCCGCCGCGAGGCCCTTGACCAGCTTCACCGGGTGCAGGCTCGCGCCGTGCGGTGTCCAGGACGAGCCGACCGCGCCCGCGACCCGGATGCGGTCCGCCGTCTCCCGGGCGCCGTACAGCTCGCGCTCCTTCTCGCCGAACGCGATCTCCACCGCGTGGAAGGCCTTGAGGCGGCTGAGTTGGGCCGGCGAGTGCGCTACCTCCAGGACACCGCCCTGGTGGATGTCCGCTTCGATGTTCTCGGTCCTGCAGATTTCCATGACCTCTGTGACCGTGGCGTTCATCGCCTGCTGCAGGCGGACCGCCGCCTCGTGGCCGTGGAGCTTGGCGTAGCGGTCGCGGCCCGCGATGCCGTTGTAGAGCCAGCCGCCGTTGCGGCCTGAGGCGCCGTACCCGCAGAACTTGGCCTCGAGGACGGTGATGTTGAGGAAGGGCACCGCCTTCTTCAGGTAGTAGGCCGTCCACAGGCCGGTGTAGCCGCCGCCGACGATGCATACGTCCGCCGTGGCGTCCCCGGGCAGCGGCTCGCGCGGGGCGGGGGCGCCCTCCTGCGCGTACCAGAACGAGATGCCGCCGTTGATCGTGCTGCTGCCGCTGCTCCTGCTGACCATGGGCGGGAGGGTACTGGATGGGATGGGGGCCTTGGACCCTCGGATCAGGGTCTTTCGGCGCGGTGGGTGGGGTGCGGGTCGCGCCTAGGTTCGAGGGTGCGGATTTCGTTGCCGCCACGCCGTTCCGAAAGGACCCTTTCATGCCCGTACGCAGGACTGTTCGCGTCGCCGTGGCCCTGGCCGCGGCCGGGGCCGTCGCGCTGGCCGGGGCGGGATGTTCGTCCTCCGCCACGTCCGCGTCCGCGTCGGTCGCGGAGAACGGCGCCGAGCCCACGACCGTTGTCGGAGCAGGCCTGACGACCGTCGTCGAGGGGCCGAAGATCATCGTCGGGGAGGCGAAGGCGCCGCACACCGCCACCGTCTATCTCGACCCGCGCTGCAGCTACTGCGCCAAGTTCGAGGAGGGCGGCGCCGTGGCGCTCGCGCAGGCGGCGGCCGAGGGGAAGGTACGGATCGAGTACGTCGTCGCGTCCTTCCTCGACGCACGCTCCGGCGGTACGGCCTCGGCGCGCGCGGCGAACGCGATGCGGGCGGCGGCGGAGGCCGGGAAGTTCGCCGAGTTCCAGGCCGCGCTGTTCGCGGGCGGCGGCGCGGAGGACCCGCTGAAGGTCGCGGACCGGGTGGACGGGCTGCGGAGTCCGGAGTTCGACCGGGCGGTACGGGAGGACACGTACCACGACTGGGTCGCCTCGGCGGAGAAGGCCTTCGAGGACTCGGGGGTCGGCGGCACGCCGACGGTGCTGCTCGACGGCCGGCAGGTGGGCGTGGGCGGCGACGCGCTGTACGACCAGGACGCGTTCGCTCGGGTGCTGCGGGACGCGGGTGTCTGAGGGCGGGCTTTACTCGGGTGTGCCTCCGCACGCGCGTGTGTAGCTTCGTCCTGTGATCGAGATTCCCGCTGAACTGGCAGTGTCCCAGGCGAAGTACAACGGGGAGGCCGGCCGCGCGTTCGTCGCGGCCCTGCCCGGGCGGGCGAGGGAGTTCCTCGACCGGTGGGGGCTGCGGGTGACCGGGCCCTCGATGTACGGGGTCGCCTCGCTGGTGCTGCCGGTGATCCGGAGCGCGGACGCTACGCGCGCGGCGCTGAAGATGCAGCTCCTCGACGAGGAGAGCGCGGGCGAGGCGGAGGCGCTGCGGATCTGGGACGGCGCCGGGGCCGTACGGCTCCTCGCGGAGGACGCAGGGACCGGCACGATGCTGCTGGAGCGGCTCGACGAGGGCCGGCACCTGTCGACGCTGGGGGACGCGCGGGAGTCGGTACGGATCCTCGCGGAGCTGCTGGCCCGCCTGGTCGCCGTACCCGCGCCGGAGGGCCTGCGGGGGCTCGGGGAGATCGCGGCGCGGATGGTGGCGGACACCCCGGACGCGGCGGCCCGGCTCGGCGCGGAGGACGCGGCGCTGCTGCGGGACTGCGCGGCGGCGGTACGGGAGGTCATGGGCGAGCCGGGCGACCGGCTGCTCCACTGGGACCTGCACTACGACAACATCCTCGCGGCGGACCGCGAGCCGTGGCTGGCCATCGACCCGAAGCCGCTGGCCGGGGACCCGGGGTTCGATCTGCTTCCCGCGCTGACGGACCTCTGGGGCGAGGATGCCGACGAGGGCGCGGACCCGGCGGTCGTGACGCGGTGGCGGTTCGACCTGCTGACGGAGCGGCTCGGGCTCGATCGTGAGCGGGCGCTGGCGTGGACGCTGGGGCGGGTGTTGCAGAACGGGCTGTGGGACGTGGAGGACGGCGAGCCGGCCCTCGACCCGGACCAGGTCGTGATCGCCCGGAGCCTGATGACGGGTGGCGGGCGGTAGCCGGACGGGCGGTAGCCGGACGGGTGGTACGAGCACGCTGACGCGGTGCAGGCTGGGGGCATGATTCGTACCGCCACACCTGCCGACGTGCCCGTGATCCACGCGATGGTCCGCGAACTCGCGGAGTACGAGAAGGCCTCGCACGAGGTCCGCGCGACCCCCGAGCAGCTCCACGAGGCCCTCTTCGGCCCGCAGCCGGCCGCCTACGCCCACATCGCGGAGTCCCCCGAGGGCGAACCGGTGGGCTTCGCCCTGTGGTTCCTCAACTTCTCGACCTGGCGCGGAGTCCACGGCATCTACCTGGAGGACCTGTACGTCCGCCCGTCGAGCCGCGGCGGCGGCCACGGGAAGGCGCTGCTGGCCGAGTTGGCCCGGATCTGCGTGGAGCGCGGGTACGAGCGCCTGGAGTGGTCGGTCCTGGACTGGAACGAGCCCGCACTGGACTTCTACAAGTCGCTCGGCGCGGTGTCCATGGACGAGTGGACGGTGAACCGGCTCACGGACGACGCCCTCCACAGGCTGGGTACGGGCGGGTAGTGATTTTGCGCCAACTGACTTGCTTGTAAGGAGAGTTACGGGCCGTCGACGAGTAGCCTGGATCCATGCAACCTCATTGATCCGGGTGTATAGGGGGCCCGGCCCCGGCGGAGGCGAAGGGGGCCTCGCCGGGGCCGGTGTCCCCCTCCTCGTTCGGGGTGGTTCCCCTGCCACCTCGGCGGTGAGCGTCAGCTCGCCGTACGCCCGGACGAGGAGGTTGCAAGATGGCCGCAAAGGATAAGGAGTCCTGGATCAAGGAACTGGCCTCACGGTTCGCAGTCGCACTCGCAGTCAAGGCACTGTGGGCCGCGATCATGAGGCTGGCCCTCCGCGACGACGCCTGAGCAGCGCCCATCCGGCCGGCCCCCGGTACCCCTTGCCGAGGGCCGGCCGTCTCCGTCGGCGGCCTGCCCTCCGCTACGGGATGAGCACCACCTTCCCGATCGTCCCCCGGGTCTCCAGCGCCCGGTGGGCCTCCGGCGCGGCGGCCAGGGGGAAGGGGTGGACGGCCGGGCGGAGGGTGCCCTCGGTGGTCGCGGCGAGGGCGGCGCTTTCGAGGTTGCGGATGTCGCCGCCCGCCTTCTGGAGCATCGTCGGGCCGAGGACGGACTCCGAGGTGATGCCCCTGGCCGCGAGCTCCTCGTCCGTGAACGTGAGGGGTTCGCCGTCCTGGAGGCCCGTGCTGGACCAGCCGAAGACCAGGTGGTGGCCGCCCTTGCCCAGGAGGTCGACCGCCGCGCGGCCCGTGTCGCCGCCGACCGAGTCGAAGACGACCGTCGCCGTCCTGGCGCCCAGGAACGCGCGGACCCGGTCCGGCCAGTCCGGGAGCTTGTAGTCGACGGCCAGGTCGGCGCCGTTCTCGTGGACCCGGGCCACCTTCTCCGGGCCGCCCGCGAGGCCGATGACCGTGGCGCCCGCGTTCTTCGCGTACTGGACGAGGAGGGTGCCGATGCCGCCCGCCGCCGCGGGGACGATCGCGATCGACTCCGGGCCGAGCTCCGTGAACCGGAGGATCCCGAGCGTCGTACGGCCCGTCCCGATCATCGCGACCGCCTCCGCCTCGCCCACGTGGTCCGCCAGGGCGTGCAGCTTCGCCGCGTCGACGACCGCCTTCTCCGCGTAGCCCCCGGGGGCCATGCCCAGGTGGGCCACCACGCGCCGGCCCAGCCACGACGGGTCCGTGCCCTCGCCCAGCGCGTCCACCGTGCCGGCCACCTCGCGGCCCGGGATCGTGGGCAGCTCGGCCGGGGCCGGGAAGGGGCCGGTGTGGCCCATGCGCAGGACCGTGTCCAGGAGGTGCACGCCCGCGGCGGCGACCGCGATCCGTACCTGGCCGGGGCCGGGGGCCGGGTCCTCGACCTCCTCGTACGTGAGGTTCTCGGCCGGGCCGAAGGCGTGGAGTCGGATCGCGTGCATGGTGAACTCCCCGATTTTGGGTGGCTGGTGTGTGGCTACGCGTACAGCCTCTGACCTCAAGTGGACTTGAGGTCAAGCCTTCTCGTCCGCAGCGCCAGCGACACCGCCTCCACCGCGCTCGTGAACGACACCTCCGACAGCACCCCGGGCGCCGCCACCTCGTCCCCCACCAGGTACACCCCGTCGCCCCGGTCGACCGCCGGGCGGTCGCGCCAGGTCGTGCCCGGGCGGTCCACCGCCCCCGTGCGGCCCCCGGAGACCGCCTCCCGGCGCCAGACCTCGCGCTCGCGCCAGCCCGGGAAGCCGAGGTCCAGCAGGCGCTCGGCATGCGCCACGCCGTCCGCCTTGGACGCCTCCGGGGCGATCGGGAACTGCGCCTGGATCAGCTGCTCGCCCGCCGGGGCGAGGGACGGGTCCTGCGCGGTGAAGCGTTCTATCCAGCCGGGCGCGTCCAGGTCCGAGACGATGAACGGGTCGCCCTTGCGGGTGCGCAGGGCCAGGTCGAGGAGGACCGTACGGCCGCTCTCCCCGCGCAGGCTCGCGTCCCCCAGCAGCCCCGAGGCCGCCGCCAGCGACGTCGCCACCACCACCGGGCCGTCGGCGACGGGCAGTTCGGTGAGGCGGGAGCTCGTCTCGATCCGTACGCCCAGCTCCCGGGCACGCCCCGCCAGCCGCTCGACCAGCCTGCCCCAGCCGCCCCGGACGTACGTCGCCTCCGGCGGCAGCGCGGCCGCCCGGTGCATCCGCTCCTGCACGAACCGGGCCGAGAGCGCGCCGGGGTCGTGGTGGAAGAGGGCGACCCCGCTGTACGCGGCGGCCTGAGCGGCCGCCTCGGGGCCGGCGACCCGCGTGGCCCAGGTGCGGAAGTCGGTGTCGACGGGGGCCTGCTCGGCCGTTCGGAGCGTGTGGCGCAGGAAGCGCAGGGGCGGGGTGCGGCGCAGCGCGCCCGCGTGGTGGAAGCGGAAGCGGGCCGCCTCGCGCGGCGGCAGGGGCGCGAGCGGGCCGACGAGGCCGCGCTGCGCGAGCCAGGTCCAGTGCGGGCCGCGGCGGTAGAGCGCGTGCGGCCCCTCGTTGGTGCGGTACGGGCCCTCGGCCGTCCGGGCCCGTCCGCCGAGCGTGGCGTGGGCCTCGTGGAGGGTGACCGTCGCGCCGGCCTCGGCGGCGGTGATCGCCGCGACGAGCCCGGCGAATCCGCCGCCGATGACGGTGATGGTGCGCTGCATCCCGTTGTTCTCCTTCTCCCTCGTGGTGTCGGTGGTACCGGGGAGACGCGCGGAGGGGCCGCGGCTGTGACATCGGGCCGTTGTCAGTGGTGCCCGGCACCATGGATCCATGACGACGGGCAGGAAGAAGAAGATCGCGGCAGCGCGGCGGGCGGAGGTGCGGCTGCCGCCGCTGGAGGCGTACGAGGGGGGAGAGCTCGCGCCGGACGGGGACTACGACGGGCTGGAGTTCCGGGGGCTCGATCTGGCGGGGCAGAGCGGGACCGGGGCGCGGTTCCTGGACTGCGCGGTGCGGGACTGCGCGCTGGACGAGACGCGCCTGCGCAGCGCGCGCTTCATGGACTCCGTCCTGGGCGGCATCCGGGGCGTCGGTACGGATCTGGCGGGGGCGTCGCTGCGCGACGTGGAGATCGTGGACGCGCGGCTCGGCGGGACGCAGCTGCACGGGTCGGTCCTGGAGCGGGTCCTGGTGCGGGGAGGGAAGATCGACTATCTGAATCTGCGCAAGGCGAAGCTGAAGGACGTCGTCTTCGACGGCTGCGTGCTCGCCGAGCCCGACTTCGGGGGTGCGGTCCTGGAGCGGGTGGAGTTCCGGGACTGTGCGGTCACGGGGGTGGACTTCAGCGGGGTCCGGATGACGGACGTCGACCTGCGGACGGTGCAGCGGATCGAGATCGCGCGCGGGGTGGACGCGCTCGCGGGGGCCGTGATCAGCACGGGGCAACTGCTGGACCTCGCGCCGCTGTTCGCCGCCCAGTTGGGGGTGCGGGTGGAGGACCAGGGATGAGGGGGAGCGTTACGGGACGCGGGGTTACGGGACGCGACGTTACGGGACGCGGGGGAAGCGGGCCTGGAGGTCCCAGATCACCGGGTTGTCGCCCAGGCCCTCGTGCATGTCGGTGAGGTCGGCGACCAGGTCGTGCAGGAAGTCGCGGGCCTCGCGGCGCAGCTCGCGGTGGCCGAAGGTGAGCGGGGGCTCGTCGCCCGGCATCCAGTCGGCCTCCACGTCCACCCAGCCGAAGCGGCGCTCGAAGAGCATCAGGTCCGAGGACTCGGTGAAGTCGAGCTCGGCGTACTGGCGCTTCGAGGAGCGGCTGCCGCGCGGGTCGCGGTCCAGCTGCTCGACGATGTCGCACAGCGCCCACGCGAAGTCGAGCACCGGCACCCATCCCCAGGCTGTGGACACCTCGCGGTCGGACTTGGGGTCGGCCAGGTACACGTCTCCGCAGAACAGATCGTGGCGGAGCGCGTGGACGTCCGCGCGCCGGTAGTCGGTCTGCGGGGGGTCGGGGAAGCGACGCGAGAGGGAGTAGCCGATGTCGAGCACAGACGATGGTCCCACGCGTCCGGACGTCGGCTCGCCCGTGGCGGGCCCCTCCCCCCCCCTCAGCCCCGAGAGCGGGCGTGGAGGGTGCGGGCCAGGCGGGGGCCCAGCCAGCGCTTCAGGCGGCGGAGGGGTTCCAGGCCGTCCGCCGCGCGGTCGATCCGGTAGTAGAGCTGCGGCGGGATGTGCGGGAGCAGGGGCGAGTGGCGCTGGCCGAGCAGCGCGAACATCTGGCCCGGGGGCAGCCGCATGTAGCGCGGGAGGTTCTCGTACCAGCGTGCGCTGTAGCGGGCCGCGCTCTGCGCCGAGAGCAGCTCGGCGCGCCGCCGCCTGCCGTAGCGGGTGAGCGCGGCGTCGAGGGAGTCGCCCGGGGTACCGTCCCCGCCCGTGCCCCGCAGCGCTTCAGCCAGTGCCAGGGCGTCCTCCAGGGCCAGCGTCGTGCCCGCGCCGATCGAGTAGTGGGTGGTGTGGGCGGCGTCGCCGAGGAGGACCAGGTTGCCGTGGTGCCAGGCGCGGGTCGTCAGGGTGCGGAAGTTCAGCCACTGCGCCGCGTCGTCCTCCTGCGCGCGGCCGATGAGCCGCTGGCCGTCCAGGAGGTCGTGGAACAGCTTCTCCAGCACGTTCAGGCTGTCCGCCTCGCCCATCCGGTCCAGGCCGAGGCCCGTCCACGTCTCCGGGGCGCACTCCACCACGCACGTCGACTGCTCGCCGCTGAACCCGTAGGCGTAGCACCAGATCCAGCCGTGCTCCGTCTCCTTGAAGGCGAAGCTGAAGGAGTCGAAGACCTTCGTCGTGCCGAGCCAGATGTAGTGGTTCCGGCCCGAGGCGATCTCGGCGCCGAAGTGCCCGGCGTACGCCTCGCGCAGCGCGCTGTTGACCCCGTCCGCCGCGACGACCAGGTCCGCGTCCGCCAGCTCCGGGGCGTCCGGGCCCGGGATCCCGTGCTCGAACTCGATCCGTACGCCCAGGGCCTCCGCCCGCTCCGCGAGCAGGTTGAGCATCCGGCGGCGGCCGATGCCGAAGCCCTCGTCGCCCCGGTGGACGGTCCGCTCGTCGCGGACGATCGCGACGCCGTCCGTCCAGGTCACCGAGGCCGCGCCGATCGCGTCCGCCGACTCCGGGTCGCCCGCCCGCAGCTTGTCGAGGAGCCCGGCCCAGTAGGTCACGCCCCAGCCGTACGTGGAGCCGGCCGGGTTCCGTTCGTAGACGGTGATCTCGTGGGACGGGTCCTGCCGCTTCATCAGGATCGAGAAGTACAGGCCGCCGGGCCCACCGCCGACGCAGGCGATCTTCACGCGCGCTCCCACTCGACAACGCTCGACACAGCTCGACAACGCTCCATGACGGAGCGGCTACGCAGGGTAGCAGTCTCAGGGGAGGAGGCGCTGTTCCTTCGCCACGGCGACGGCGCCCGCACGTGTGTCCACGCCGAGCTTCGCGTAGATCCGCCCCAGGTGGGTCTTCACGGTCGCCTCGCTGATGAAGAGCGCGCGGGCGATCTCGCGGTTGCCGAGACCGTGCGCGAGCTGGCCCAGGATGTCCCGCTCGCGGTCGGTGAGCGTGGGGCCCGCCGCGCCGCGCATCCGGTCCATGACCCGGCTGGCGACCGGCGGCGACAGGGTCGTACGGCCCTGGGCGGCGGAGTGGATCGCGGCGAACAGCTCCTCCGGGCGCTCCGCCTTCAGCAGGTACCCGGTCGCGCCCGCCTCGATGGCGCGGGTGACGTCGGCGTCCGTGTCGTACGTCGTGAGGACCAGGACGTGCACGCCGGAGCGCGCCCGCGCGATCCGGCGCGTCGCCTCCACGCCGTCGATCCCGGGGCCGAGCTGGAGGTCCATGAGGACGACGTCCGGGCGGAGCTTGGCGGCCATCGCGACCGCCTCCTCGCCGCTGCCCGCCTCGCCGACGACCTCGATGTCGTCGGCGCTGCCGAGCAGCGCGAGCAGCCCGGCGCGGACGACGGCGTGGTCGTCGCAGAGCAGGATCCGTACCGTCATGGACCGGCCTCCAGGGTCGTGGACAGGGGGATGGCGACGGAGAGGACCGTGCCCTCGCCGGGGGTGGACTCCACGGTCAGCGTGCCGCCGAGCTGCTGGGCCCGCACGCGCATCGCGGGCAGCCCGTGGCCGCGGACACCGCTCTGCGCGCGGTCCGGCGCCGGCGGTTCGAAGCCGCGCCCGTCGTCGGCGATGTCGAGGACGACCTGGTCGTCGAGGTAGGTCAGGGTCACGGCGGCGGAGGTGGCGGAGGCGTGCTCGCGGACGTTGGCGAGCGCGCCCTGCGCGATGCGCAGCAGCGCCGACTGCACGCGCTCGGGCAGCGGGACCGGTACGCCGTCGACCCGGAAGGCGGCCGACTCGCGCCCCGCGACCGTACGCAGCGCCTCCTGGAGGCCGCCGCCCTCGGCGAGGTCGGCGGGGGCGAGGTCGTGGACGAAGCGGCGGGCCTCGGCGAGGTTGCGTTCGGCAATGGACTCGGCCGTACGGACGTGGCGGCGGGCGGTCGACGGGTCGCTGTCCCAGGTCCGCTCGGCCGCCTGGAGCAGCATCTGCTGGCTGGACAGGCCCTGCGCGAGGGTGTCGTGGATCTCCATCGAGAGCCGTTGGCGCTCGGCGAGGGTGCCCTCGCGGCGCTCGGTCGCGGCCAGCTCGCGCCGGGTGCGGATCAGGTCGTCGATCAGGGCGCGCTGCCGCTCCGCCTGCCGCTGCGCGTGGACGAAGACGGCGGTGGCGATCGCGGCGACGGCCGGCGGGGCGAAGACCAGGTTCGGGTCGAAGCCGTCGTCCGAGAGCTGGACCTGGGCGATCACCACGAACGCGGTGAGGAGGGCGACGAGGACGAGGGCGGCCCGGGGCGGGAGGGTGCGCAGCCCGGTGTAGAAGAGCGGCACCGCGCACCAGGCGAAGCTCGGCGCGAGGAGGACGAGGACCATCCAGACCGCCACGACCGTGAAGAGCCAGGCGATCCGGCGCGGGGTGGCGCGGGTGCCGAGCACGGGGCCGAGGAGGTAGAGCGCGGCGAGGGCGCCGGAGAGGGCGACGATCCAGGGGCTGCGGTCCTCCCACGGGTGCCGGAGGAGGAAGCGGACCAGGGAGGCGCCGAGGAGGAGGAAGAACGCGAGGTGCATGACCCGCGCCAGCCAGTACGCGTCCGGGTCGGACCGGTGGTCGTCGTCCGCGTCGGACCGGTGGCCGTCGTCGTCCGGGTCGGACCGGCGGCCGTCGTCCGGGTCGTCGTCCGGGGCCGGGTCGTGCGCCGTCACTCGAAACTCCTCTGACCTGGGGCTACGTACCCATCCTGGCCCAGGAGGACCAGAGGGCCATCAACCGATCGGCTGACACCCCCGTCGTCCATCATGCGCGACGGCGGCAGCCGGTCCGTGGACCGTACGGGCCCGGAAACGGCCGGAGGATCGATGGCAGAGCGAAGGAACCGCCGGCCCCCACCGGACGGCACCGACCGCCTCGACCACTGCCCACGCGATACCCCCGGCCTTTCCAGAGGAGCCCGCCATGAACAAGAAGATCGTCTTCGGTGCCGCCACCGCCGCCGTCGTCGCCGCCGGTACCTTCGGCGCCGTCTCCGCGAACGCCTCCGCCCCGGCCGCCGCGCCCGCCGCCGCCGTCAAGGCCGACGCGTCGAACCAGAACCTGCAGCAGTCCACGCACCTGACGATCGAGGCCGCCACCAAGGCCGCGCAGGCCACCCTGGACGCCGCCGAGGACGAGAACCAGCGCGTCTCGGTCGCCGTCGTCGACCGCAACGGCAACACCATCGTGACCCTCCGTGGCGACGGCGCCGGCCCGCAGTCCTACGAGTCGGCCGAGCGCAAGGCGTTCACGGCCGTCTCCTGGAACGCCCCGACCTCCGTCCTCGCCGGCCGTCTCGCCCAGGCCCCGAACCTGAAGGACATCCCCGGCACCCTGTTCCTCGGCGGCGGCGTCCCGGTCACCGCCAAGGGCGCCCCGATCGCCGGCATCGGTGTCGCCGGCGCCCCGACCGGCGACCTGGACGAGAAGTTCGCGCAGGCCGGCGCCGCGGCGCTCGCCAAGTAGGACTCGGTAGGTAAGGCTCGGCTCGCCTTTGCGAGTCGTACGACAGGTGCCGCCCGGACCCCCGCCGGGCGGCACCTTCGCCGTACCCCCGCCTAAGATCGATTCGTGGACATACGCAGCCGAACCGCCCTGGCGACCGCCGTCGCCGGGCTGCTCGTGCTCGTCGGCTGCACCGGCGGCACGGTCGGCGCGAGCGGGAGCGGCGGCATCGACATCGGCGGGGTGCAGGGCACGCCCGGCGCGGCCGGGCTGCGCGACCCGTACTTCCCCAAGCTGGGCAACGGCGGCTACGACGTCAGCCACTACGCGCTCGACCTCCGCTACGACCCGAAGCGCGGCCGCCTCGACGCGACGGCCATGATCACGGCCCGCGCGACCCAGAACCTCAGCGCCTTCAACCTCGACCTCGCCGGTCTCACCGTCGACTCCGCCTCCGTCGACGACGCCCCGGCCGCCGTCAACCGCGCCGGGAACGAGCTGACGCTCCGGCCCCGCGTCGACATCGACAAGGGCGAGGAATTCCGTACGAAGGTCACGTACTCCGGCGTACCCGAGACGATCACCGACCCGGACGGCTCGCGGGAGGGCTGGCTGCGGACCGCCGACGGCGCCCTCGCACTGGGGCAGCCGACCGGCTCCATGGCCTGGTTCCCCGGCAACCACCACCCCTCCGACAAGGCGGCGTACGACATCACGCTCACCGTCCCGGTCGGCACGCAGGGCGTCGCCAACGGCGTACGGACCTCCGAGCGGACCGCGAACGGCCGGACCACGACCGTCTGGCACGTCGCCGAGCCGATGGCGAGCTACCTCGCGACCGTGGGGATCGGCAAGTACACGACGAAGCTGTCGGCGACCCCGTCCGGGCTGCCCGTGCTCACCGCCGCCGACCCGACGGTCGCCGCGCGGAGCGAGCAGCTGCTGAACCGTATCCCCGAGCTCCTCGCCTGGCAGGAGAAGAACTTCGGCCCGTACCCCTTCTCCGCCGCCGGAGCGGTGGTCGAGCGGACCGGCGACGCGGGCTACGCCCTGGAGACCCAGACCCGGCCGGTCTTCCCGATGGACGCCTTCACGCCGGAGATCCTCGCGCACGAGCTGGCGCACCAGTGGTTCGGCAACTCGGTCACGCCCGAGACCTGGCAGGACATCTGGCTGAGCGAGGGCTTCGCGGTGTACGCGGAGTGGCTGTACGCGGAGGACTTCGAGGACGTCCCCGCGCGCACCAGCTTCGAGGCGGCGTTCGAGTCCGACGCCAACTGGGCCTTCCCGCCCGCCGAACCGCCCTCGGCCGAGAACCTCTTCGACCCGCCGATCTACCAGCGGGGCGCGATGGTCATCCACAAGATCCGGGAGCGGGTCGGCGACGAGACGTTCTCCGAGATCCTGGCCGGCTGGCCGGCGACCCACCGTCACGCCAACGCCTCCACCGCCGACTTCACCGCCTACGTGGAGGACGTGGCGGGCGAAGACCTGGACGACGTGTGGGACGTGTGGCTGTACGGGGACGGGAAGCCGGCGCAGCCGGACTGAGCCCCGGGGCTACGACCCGCTCGCGCCCGACCGGAACAGGATGTCCTCGACCGTGCGCTGGTCGCGGTGCCAGTACGTGGTCTTGGGGTTGGGGCCGACGTTCCCCGAGCCGAGCTCCTTGGGGAACGAGACGTCGAGCATCGCCACGTCGTCGTTGCTGCCGAGGACGCGGTCCTGGTAGCCGATGGAGACCGCCTCCACGGCGACCGTCTGCTCACCGCCCTTGAAGAGGACCAGGCCCGCGTACGCCTTCTGCTTCGGCCCGATCGTGGCGATCGCCTTCGCCTTGGGCCCCGTCGGAGGGATCGGGCCGTCGATCGTGGCGCCGAAGCCGATGCGCGGGTAGTGGTAGAGGGTGCAGGGCTTGTCGGTGAAGTTGGTGGCCGTGATGAGCAGGTGCTGGCCGGAGTCCTGCCGCCAGGCGGAGGTGACGATCGACAGGTCGTTGTCGGTACAGGCCTGGGCGGTCGTCGTACCGCCGTCACCCGGCTCGCTCGGCGGGGGAGCGGGCGTGGTGGGCGGTGTCGTGGTCGGCGGGGCGGCCGACGAGGGAGTGGCCGGCGGCGTGGCCGACGACGGAGTGGCGGACGCCGTGGGCTTGTTGGCGTCGGCGGGCGGGTCGTCGGACTGACAGGCCGTGGTCGTCAGGAGCGCGGCGGCGGCCACGAACCCGAGCGTGCAGGTCTTCCATCTGGCTGAGCGAGCAGTGCCCATGAGTAGCCCCCGTGTACGTCGCTTGGCTGGATCGTGTGCTCGACCGATCCTCTGCCCGGGCGGCATCGGGGGCATCCGTGGCCCGGGCGACCGTTACGGAGTCAGGACCAGAGGTCGACATTCCGCTCGCGGACGCGGGGGCGGGGACGGTGCGCGGACAGGGGAGAGCCCCGGCGCGCCGTGCGCACCGGGGCTCCCTGGGTGATCGTCGGGTCGATCCGTACGTCAGAGGTTGACGCCGAAGTCGCGGGCGATGCCCTCGAGGCCGGAGGCGTAGCCCTGGCCGACCGCGCGGAACTTCCACTCCTGGCCGTTGCGGTACAGCTCGCCGAAGACCATGGCGGTCTCGACGGCGGCGTCCTCGGAGAGGTCGTAGCGGGCGATCTCGGCGCCGCCGGCCTGGTTGATGATGCGGATGTATGCGTTCCGCACCTGGCCGAAGTTCTGCGAGCGGTTGACCGCGTCGTAGATGGAGACCGGGAAGACGATCTTGTCGACGTTGGCCGGGAGGGCCGCGAGGTTGACGTTGATCTGCTCGTCGTCGCCACCGCCCTCGCCCGTGCGGTTGTCGCCGGTGTGGACGATGGTCTGGTCCGGCGTCGCCTTGTTGTTGAAGAAGACGAAGTGCGCGTCGGAGGCGACCTTGCCGGCGCCGTCGACGCCGATGGCGGAGGCGTCGAGGTCGAAGTCGGTGCCGGTGGTGGTGCGGACGTCCCAGCCGAGGCCCACGGTGACGGCGGTCAGGCCCGGAGCCTCCTTGGTCAGGGAGACGTTGCCGCCCTTGGACAGGCTTACAGCCATGGGAAGTCCCTTTCTTCGTGCTTCATGTGGTCCTGCGTTCGTCACCCGGGATAACGCGGACGATGCCCCGCCGGTTCCATGCTGCGGAATCCATACGAAAACAGGATGACGTGCGGGAGCCCGTCCGGGGAACATGGACGCATGTCCGGTCCCTATCTGATCCGCGGCTCCGTCTCGCTGCCCGAGGCCGAGCTCATGTGGCGTTTCTCGCGGTCGTCGGGGCCGGGCGGGCAGCACGTCAACACCAGCGACTCGCAGGTGGAGCTCCGCTTCGACCTCGCGTCGACCGAGGCGCTGCCCGAGGTCTGGAAGGCGCGCGCGCTCGAACGGCTCGCCTCGCGGCTCGTCGGTGGGGTGGTGACGGTCCGCGCGTCGGAGCACCGCTCGCAGTGGCGCAACCGCGAGACGGCGGCCGTCCGCCTGGCCGCGCTGCTCGCGGAGGCGACGGCCCCGCCGCCGAAGCCCCGGCGGGCGACGAAGATCCCGCGCGGGATCAACGAGCGCCGGCTCCGGGTGAAGAAGCAGCGCGCGGAGACGAAACGGGGCCGCCAGGGCCGCGGCTGGGGGTGACCCCCACGCCCCGGCGGAACGACTGCCCGGGGTCACCCCAGCCGGCGGTACTTCCCCCGGAAGTACGTGAGCGGGTTGTCCTCCGTCGCCGTCGGGACGTTCGCCGTGAGGACCCGGGCCACCACCAGGGTGTGGTCGCCCGCCACCACCCGGTTCTCCGTACGGCATTCGAGCGTCGCGAGGGCGCCCGCGAGCAGCGGGGCGCCGCTCTCCTCGCCGCGGATCGTGGGGACGTCCGCGAAGAGCAGGCGGTCGCTCACCCGGCCCTTCATCGCGAAGCGGCCCGCGATGTGGCGCTGCTGCTCGGAAAGGACCGAGACCGCCCACACCGGGACCTCGGCGAGCAGGTCGTCCATGCGGGAGCCGTTGCGCAGGCTCACCAGGACCAGCGGCGGGTCCAGGGAGACCGACATGAACGCGGTCGCCGTCATCCCGACGTCCTCACCGCGCGGGCCGTCGTCCGGATCGTGCGCCGTCACCAGGACTACGCCCGCCGCCAGGCGGGACATCGCCGCCCGGAACTCGTCGTTGCTCACCCCCTCAGCATGAGGGATCGCCAGATCCGAGGTGGGGGGCGGGGAAGGCGTCGTCGTCAGCACACCCGCACGCTAGCCCCGGCGCACGCCCCCCTACATCGGACCCCGGGACCAGGCCAAGCACCCCCGCCGGTCCTAGGACCATCGCCCCCGGGATCGTACGGCCGTGTTCACTTTGCGTTCACGAAGGCGCGGAGGCGCGTTCCGGGCGCCTCCCGAGACTCCACCCGCCCCTTGTGACTTGAGTCACAGAGTGCAGTATTTGTTGACCCTGTGTACCGGGTGCACAGCTCGCTGTGATTCAGTGGCGGGGACAATGCAGCATGAGAGCCGATGAGAACCCCTGGAGTTGCTGTCGAGGTCTCGGGGAGAGCGAGCGATGGAGACCGAGTCGGAGCCGTACGTCCGTCTTGCGACCCTGCGGCAGCTGCATCAGGTCGTGGCCGACCTCAATACAGCCCGCAGCCTGGCAGACACTTTGCAGACCGTTGCCGACGGCATCGTCGCCGGTCTCAACTACGAGCTGGCCTGCGTCAACCTCGTCCGCCCCGACGGTGACCTGGTCGTCGCCGCCTTCGCCGGCAGCCCCGCCGCCGAAGCGCTGATCACCGGCCGGGTCGGCTCCCGCGCCTCCTGGGAACGCCGCCTCTCCATGGGCGTCGCCTGGGGTGACCTGCGGTTCATCCCGCACACCGAGGGCTGGGTCCTCATCGAGGACGACGTCCCGCAGTGGCACACCGAAGGCCCCGCCCCCCGCTTCGAGGACGAGTGGCACCCGCACGACCGCCTCTACGCCCCCATGTACTCCCCCACGCTCGGCTCCGCTCGCGCGGGGGGACCCCCACCGCGCACCGGACGCGAACTGCTCGGCGTCATCTCCGTCGACCGGCCCCGCAACGGCCGGCACCCCGGACCCTGGGGCCAGGAAGCCCTGCAGATGTACGCCTCCCAATCGGCGATTGCGATCAGCAACGCGCGGCTGCGAGCAAACATGCAGCGGGCCCTCGTCCGCCTGGAACGCGAGCAGCAGGCCCTGCGCGCCAGCGAAGAGTCGTTTCGGCAGGCCTTCGAGTACGCCCCCTCCGGCATGGCCATCGCCGAGATGGGCGGCGACCAGCACGGCCGCCTGCTGCGCACCAACGACGCCCTGTGCCGCCTGCTGGGCCGGCCCGCCTCCGTGATGCGCCGCTACTCCTTCGCCGACCTCGTCCACCCCGAGGACATAGGGCTTCTGCTGCGCACCTCCGCCGAGGGCGGCCGCGCCGAGCTGCGCCTCGGCCGCCGCGACGGCACGTACGTCTGGGTCTCCCTCCGCAACTCCGTCGTCGCCGACACCGCCGACGGCCCGCGCTTCCTCCTCACCCACGTCGAGGACATCGAGGAGCGCAAGCGCCACGAGCTCCAGCTCGCCCACCGCGCCTCGCACGACGCCCTCACCGGCCTGCCCAACAGCGCCGAGCTGCGCTCCCGGCTCAGCGCCCGGCTCTGTGAGCGCCCGCACGCGACGCCGGAGACCGACTTCGACACCCCGTACGGCAACGAGCACGGCTTCGGCTTCGACGCCGGGCCCGGCGCCGGCGGTCCCTACGACCACCACGTCCACACCGTCGCCCCGGCCGGCGGTGACCTCGACGACGGTACGAAGGGGCTCGCGGTCCTCTTCTGCGACCTCGACGGCTTCAAGTCGATCAACGACCGCTTCGGGCACCACACCGGCGACGCCGTCCTCATCGAGGTCGCCCGGCGGCTCACCACCGGCGTACGGGACGGGGACACCGTCGCCCGGCTCGGCGGAGACGAGTTCGTCGTCCTCGCCGACGGCCTCGGCGCGGCCGACGCGGCCGACCTGGCGGTGCGGCTGCGCAACGCGATCATTCCGCCGATCCGGGTCGACGGGCGGGCGGTCCGGGTCGGGGCGAGTTTCGGCATCGGCTGGGCCGAGTGCGGAATGACCGTCGAAGAGGTCCTGAACTCCGCCGACCAGCGGATGTACATCGAGAAGCGGTCCCGGGCCAAGGTCCACCGCCGCGCCGGATAGGGGTGCGCGGACCCCTCGCCTGTCAAGGTCCGGATCGCCGGGTTCCCCGTTCGGGGTAGGCTCGGCCGGTCGGCGACGGCTGGCGAGCATGGATAGGAGTGACCAGGGATGGCTGCCGGTAACGACGGCGCGAACACGCCCGAGGACGACGATCCGTTCGGCTACCTGTACGCGGACGGCCAGGCGGCAGGCGCCCAGCCGCCGGGTCAGGGCGGTGGCTACGGCTACCCCGGACCGGCCGCGCAGCCGGGCGTGCCCCGGACCTCGTACAACCAGGTCAGAACGGTCGGCGAGCGCCAGTACGGCGGTCAGCAGAGCTACGGCCAGGGTCCGCAGGGCGGCCCCGGCGGCTACCCGCCGCAGCCCGGGCAGCAGGTCCCGAACCAGCCCGGGTACGGCCAGCCGCACCCGCAGTACGCGGCGCCCGAGACGTACCCGGGCGGCCAGCAGACGCGTCAGTCGCCGATCCCGCACCAGCGCGGTGGCGGTGGCGGCGGTCGCGGACCGAACACCAAGGGTCTCCTCATCGGCGCGATCGCGGTCGTCGCGGTCGTCGTGATCGGCATCACGGCCGCCGTGATCAACAACTCCGGCGGCGACGACAGCAACGGCGGCACCGCGGGCGGCAAGCCGACCGACGGGTCCACCCAGGTCCAGGAGACGCCGTCCGAGGCGCCCAGCGACAAGCCGACCCAGGCCCCGCTGCCGCAGCAGGACGCGGCCACGCTCAAGCTGGGCGGCTCGGCGTATCTCGACAAGTCCATCAAGAACGCGCAGTCCTCCGGCGGCGCGTACGTGACCGGATTCAACACGGTCGGCGCCTCCGCCACCTGGCAGACCGACGTCCCGGCGGCCGGCGACTACAAGATGGAAGTGCGCTACTCGATCCCCGCCAAGGACGCCAACGCCACCGTGACCGTCAACGGCAAGGCGAACACGAACGCGATGAACCTGAAGAACTTCATCGGCTCGTCGGACCCGAACCTGGAGAAGAACTGGCAGACCACGTGGTCCCAGGTCTCGCTCCAGAAGGGCAAGAACACGATCATGCTCTCCTGCGAGCAGGGGAACCAGTGCGACGTGATCCTGGACTGGGTGAAGATCAGCACCCTCTGATCGGCAGACCTCGGAAAGCCCCGTGGGACCTCTCGGTTCCGCGGGGCTTTCTCGTTACGGTGTGCCGCTTGCCGCTTGGTTAGGCCGCCGCCGGCTGTTCCGTCACCGTCACGCGGGTGAGCAGGTCCTCGTACGCCGTGCGGTCGAACTCGCCCGCGACCGGGGCGAGGACCGTCGCCGCCGAGAGGGCCACCGCGCGGGCCAGTCGCTCCGGCCAGGGGAGTTTGTCGACCAGGGCCGAGAGGAGGCCCGCCACGGCCGAGTCGCCCGCGCCGGTCGGGTTGCCCTTCACGGCGGCCGGGGGGCTCGCGTGCCAGAAGCCGTCCGGGGTGGCGGCCAGCATGCCGTCCGGGCCCAGGGAGGAGACGACCGCGTGGGCGCCGCGGCGGCGGGCGTCGCGGGTGGCGCGGTGGGGTTCGCGGGAGCCGGTGAGCTGGGCGAGTTCGTCGGCGTTGGGCTTGACCACGTCGGGACGGGCCGCGATGCCGCGCCGGAGGGGTTCGCCGCTGGTGTCGAGGAGGACGGGGACGCCGGCCGAGCGGGCGAGCCGGATCAGTTCCGCGTACGCGCCGACGTGGATGCCGGGCGGGAGGCTGCCGCAGAGGGCCACGGCCTCGGCGTCGGCCAGGAGGGCGGTGTAGCGGGTGGTGAGGGCCGTCCACTCCGTGGGGGTCACCGTCGGGCCCGGCTCGTTCAGTTGGGTGGTGTCGCCCGTCGTGGCGTCGACGACCGCGACCGTACGGCGCGTGGCTCCGGCGGTCGGGACCAGGGCGTCGACCACGGGGCCGCCCGCCAGGTGGGTGCGGAGGATCTCGCCCGTCGAGCCGCCCGCGAAGCCCGTGGCGACCGTCTCGTGGCCCAGGGCGGCCAGGACGCGGGCGACGTTGAGGCCCTTGCCGCCGGGGCGTTCGATGACCTGGGTGACGCGGTGCGAGGCGTGCGGGACAAGGGCGGGGACGCGGTACGTGAGGTCCAGCGCCGTGTTGAGGGTGACCGTGAGAATCACCTGCCGTACCCCCGTACCTCGTCCCGAGTTCGCGCCCCGATCATGCCAAACAGAAGGCGGTTGGCCCAGTCCCCGGGCCAACCGCCTTGCGTCTGTCGGGGCGATATCAGGTCAGCTTGGGCTCAACCACCCAGGTGCCCTTGCGCATCACGCCCTTGACGTCGAAGTCCGCGTCGAGCACGACCAGGTCGGCGTCCTTGCCGGGCTCCAGGGAGCCGACGCGGTCGTCGATGCCGAGGACCCGGGCCGGGTTGGCGGAGATGGCCTGGACGACCGACTCGACGGGCAGCTTGTCGACGGTCGCCGCGCGCTTGAACGCGCGGTCCAGAGTGAGGGTCGAGCCCGCGATGGAGCCGCCCTCGACGAGCCGCGCGACACCGTCCTTCACCTCGACGGCCAGCGGGCCGAGCGAGTAGAGGCCGTCGCCGAAACCGGCCGCGTCCATGGCGTCCGTGATGAACGCGACGCGCCGGGGCCCCGCGTGATGGAACGCCAGCTCCAGGGCGGCCGGGTGCAGATGGGTGCCGTCGTTGATGAGCTCGACGGTGATCCGCTCGTCCTCCAGGAGCGCGGCGATCGGGCCGGGGGTGCGGTGGCCGAGCGCGGGCATCGCGTTGTAGAGGTGGGTGGCCACGGTGGCGCCCGCGTCGATGGCCTCGACGGTCTGCTCGTACGTCGCGTCGGTGTGGCCGATCGCGGCGACGACGCCGTGCTCGGCGAGCAGGCGTACGGAGTCGATGCCGCCGGGGAGTTCGGTGGCGAGGGTGACCATCTTGGCCTGGCCGCGCGCCGCGTCGATGAGCTTGCGGACGTCGGCCGGGTCGGGGTCGCGCAGCAGCGTCTCGTCGTGCGCGCCCTTGCGGCAGGGGGCGATGAACGGGCCCTCGAAGTGGATGCCGGCGATGTCGCCCTGCTCGGCGAGTTCGGAGAGCAGTCCGGCGCGTCTGCCGAGGAAGTCCATCTCGCCGGTCACGAAGGAGGCGACGACGGTGGTCGTGCCGTGC
This sequence comes from Streptomyces sp. NPDC026092, assembly GCF_040638605.1. NCBI lineage: Bacteria > Bacillati > Actinomycetota > Actinomycetes > Kitasatosporales > Streptomycetaceae > Streptomyces > Streptomyces sp. NPDC026092. The sequence continues at coordinate 294,409 of NZ_JBEZYN010000006.1, read as the reverse complement.
AGCCGGTGGGTCTGGACGCCCGTGAGGATCTCGTCGACGGTGCCGGAGGTGAAGGAGGCCCCGCCGCCGCCGTGGTTGTGCATGTCGACGAAGCCGGGGACGACCCAGTGGCCCGTGAGGTCGAGCGCCGGCGCGTCGGCGGGCGGGGAGCCCGCGATGCGACCGCCGTCGACGATCACCCGTCCGTTCTCGACGATGCCGGTCGGCAGCACCACACGGGCCCCGGCGAGAACTGTGGATACGGCCATCAGGCGGATACCTCCGAGTCGAGGGAGAGAAGGTCCCAGGCGAGGAGGCCCGCGCCCAGGCATCCGGCGGTGTCCCCGAGGGCTGCCGGTACGACGGCGGGCAGCTTCTGGAACGTGACGCGTTCCTCCACGGCGGCCCTCAGTGGTGTGAACAAGGTTTCCCCGGCCTCGGCGAGCCCGCCACCGATGATGAGCGTGCGGGGGTCAAGCAGGGTGAGCGCGGTGACCAGGCCGTCCGCGAGGGCGTCGACGGCCTCCTGCCAGACCTGGACGGCCCTGGAGTCGCCGTCCGCGACCGCCTTGGCGCAGTCGGCGGCGTCCGCGTCCGGGTCGCCGGAGGCGGCGGCCCAGGCCTGGGAGACGGCGGAGGCGGAGGCGTACCGCTCCAGGCAGCCGCGCTGGCCGCAGCCGCACTCGGCGCCGCCGGGGCGGACGACGATGTGGCCGATCTCGCCGGCGTAGCCGTGGGCGCCGGCCTCGATGGCGCCGCCGATGCCGATGGCGCCCGCGATTCCGGTGCCCAGCGGCACGAAGAGGAAGCGGTCGGCGCCGTTGCCCGCGCCGATCCGGCCCTCGGCGAGGCCGCCGGTGCGGACGTCGTGGCCGAGGGCGACGGGGATGCCGTCGAGGCGCTCGCTGAGCAGGGCGCGCATGGGCACGTCGCGCCAGCCGAGGTTGGCGGCGTAGACGGCGATGCCGCGGGCGGCGTCGACGATGCCGGGGACGGCGACCCCGGCGGCCGCGGCGGGCTCGCCGTACTGGTCGAGGCCGTGGGCGCGCAGCTCGGCGGCGAAGTCGAGGATCGTCTCGACCACGGCGTCCGGGCCGCGCTCGCGCCCGGTGGCGCGCCGTGCCTCGTGGAGCAGGGTGCCGTCCGCCCCGACGAGGGCGGCCTTCATGCCGGTGCCGCCCACATCGAGGGCGATGACGTGTCTCACGGGAACAGTCTCGCCCGTTCCTGCCCGAAAGGTCTAGTCCACTGACCGATATTGTTGCGGTGGGATACAAATTCGAGTGATGGCGCGTGCGACCAGCGGTGACGGCCTTCACAAGGTCTTCACCCGTAGGCCGAAGATCTACCCAAGTGGTGTAGACCTTATGCTTCCTCTCCTGTGAAAATCACAGCTCAACGACGAGCAGAGGGTGGGGCGACGCTGTGCAGCGGCGATTCATAGGACTGACCGCGACGATCGCCGCGCTGGGGCTGACCGCGGGTCTGTCCGGCTGCGGGCTCACCGAGAGCGCCGCCGGCGATGTGACCCTCAAGCTGGTCGCGGCCGATTACGACCTGAACGGCGGCGACAGCACCAAGAAGTACTGGGACGGGCTCACCGCCGCCTACGAGGCCGAGCACCCCGGCGTCCAGGTCGAGGTGCAGGTCGAGTCCTGGAACGACGTCGACCGCAAGGTCGCCGAGATGGTCAAGGCCGGCCAGGCCCCCGACATCGCCCAGATCGGCGCCTACGCCGACTACGCCGCCGCGGGCCAGCTCTACTCCGCCGACGAGCTGCTCTCCATCCCCGTCCAGGCCAACTTCCTCGCCCCGCTCGTCGCGGCAGGCGAGAACAAGCGCACCCAGTACGGCCTGCCCTTCGCCGCCTCCACCCGGCTGCTCTTCTTCAACCAGGACCTCTTCGACAAGGCCGGCATCAGCGAGCCGCCGGCCAGCTGGGACGAGCTGGCCGCGGCCGCGAAGAAGCTGAAGGCCAAGGACGTGAAGTACCCCTTCGCGCTGCCGCTCGGCCCCGAAGAGGCGCAGGCCGAGACCATGATGTGGCTGCTCAGCGGCGGCGACGGCTACACCGACGGCTCCGACCGCTACCGCATCGATTCCGAGCAGAACGTCAAGACGTTCGAGTGGCTGAAGACCGAGCTGGTCCAGAAGGAGCTCACCGGCCCCGTCGCCCCCGGCAAGCTCAACCGCAAGGACGCCTTCGCCGCCTTCTCCCGCGGTGAGGTCGGCATGCTCAACGGCCACCCCTCGCTGATGCAGGAGGCCCAGAAGAAGGGCGTCAAGGTCGGCAAGGTCGCGCTGCCCGGCGCGGACGGCAAGTCCAAGGCGTCCATGGGCGTCGCCGACTGGATCATGGGCTTCAAGCAGAACGGCCACGGCCGGCAGATCGGCGACTTCCTCGACTTCGTCTTCAGCGACGAGAACGTGCTGAAGTTCGCCGGCGACAACGACCTGCTGCCGCCGACCGTGAGCGCGTACTCCCGGATGGAGAACGACCCGGAGCACAAGGACCTCCACGAGTTCCTCGCCGAGCTGCCGAACTCGCAGCTCCCTCCGGTCGGCAAGACCTCCTGGGCCCAGGTCAGCGACACCATCAAGCAGAACATCGGCAAGGCCGTCACCCCGGGCGGGAAGCCGGCCGAGGTGCTCGGCGGGATCGCCCGCAAGGCGACGGCGGCCGAGAGCGCGGAGTAATAGGTTGTTCGTATGACCGACGCGAGCGATCCCCGACCCGACGACGCCCCGAGCGGCGACACCGGGCTCGGGGAGCGGGAGCGGGCCGTGCTCGCGCTCGAACGCCGCGCCTGGCCGGGCCCCGGCGCCAAGGAGCGGGCCGTCCGTGAGCGGCTCGGCCTCTCGGCGACCCGCTACTACCAGCTCCTCAACGCCCTTCTCGACGACCCGCGCGCCCTCGCGCACGACCCGGTGACGGTCAACCGACTGCGCCGGGTCCGTGCGGAGAAGGAGCAGCGCCGCTGAGGCCGCGTCGGTAGGGTCGTCGTATGGTCAGCAGCCTTCCGCACCCGACCACATCCGCAGGCCGCGACGGTCTGGCCGCGCTTCTCGCGCGGCCGGAGAAGGCCGTCGTCGCCCTCGACTTCGACGGGACGCTCGCCGAGATCGTCCCCGACCCCGAACAGGCGCGCGCCCACCCCGGCGCCGTCCCCGCGCTCTCCGCCCTGGCCCCGCAGATCGCCTCGGTCGCCGTGGTGACCGGCCGCCCGGCGGGCGTGGCGGTCCGCTACGGCGGCTTCGCCGGCGTCCCCGGCCTGGAACACCTCGTCGTCCTCGGCCACTACGGCGCCGAGCGCTGGGACGCGGTCACCGGCACCGTCCAGGCCTCGGCCGTCCACCCGGGCGTGGCCGCGGTCCGGGCCGAGCTGCCCGGCGTCCTGGACGGCGTCGGCGCCTGGCCGGGCACCTGGATCGAGGAGAAGGGCCGCGCGGTCGCGGTCCACACCCGCCGCTCCACCGACCCCCAGGCGGCCTTCGAGGCCCTCAAGGCCCCCCTCGGCGACCTCGCCGCCCGCCACGGCCTGGTCCTCGAACCCGGCCGGATGGTCCTCGAACTGCGCCCCCCGGGCATGGACAAGGGCGTGGCGCTCGCGGAGTACGTACGGGAGGTGGGCGCCGGCTCAGTCCTGTACGCGGGCGACGACCTGGGCGACCTGCCGGCCTTCGCGGCGGTCGAGAAACTCCGTTCGGACGGCACCCCGGGCCTGCTCGTCTGCAGCGGCTCGACGGAGGTCCAGGAACTCTCGGACCGCGCCGACCTGTCGGTCTCGGGCCCGGCGGGCGTGGTCCGCTTCCTGACGGACCTGGCGGAGGCGGTACGGGAGGGCGCGGGCGCCTGAGGCCTGCGGCGGGCGGGTTCCTGGGGCTCAGGCCCTAGGAACCCGCCCGCAGCGCCTCCAGCTGCTCCAGGAACCACCGCTGCGGCGGCAGCGCCGTCGCCGCGGCGGCCAGGCGCTTCGTGCGGTCCGCGCGTTCGGCGGGGGGCATCGTCAGGGCGCGGTGGAGGGCGCGGGCGGTCTCCGAGATGTCGTACGGGTTGACCGTCAGGGCGTCCTCGTGGAGTTCCTCGTAGGCGCCCGCGCCCGTCGACAGGACCAGGGCGCAGCCGGCCTCCGAGACCACCGGGATCTCCTTCGCGACCAGGTTCATCCCGTCGCGGACCGGGTTGATCAGGGCCACGTCGGCGAGGCGGTACGCGGCGAGCGAGCGGGGGAAGTCGTCCCGTACCGACAGGAGCACCGGCTGCCAGTCGGCCGTGCCGAACTCCGTGTTGATCCGCTCCGCCAGCTCCGCGACCGACGCCGTGTACGCGCGGTAGACCTCCAGGTCCTGGCGGGAGGGGTACGCCGAGGCCATGTGGACGACCTTGCCGCGCCACTCCGGGTGCTCCTGGAGCAGCTCCCGGTACGCCAGCAGGCCGCGGACGATGTTCTTCGACAGCTCCGTGCGGTCCACCCGCACGATCGTCCTGCGGTCGCCGATCTCGGCCCGCAGCGCGGCCAGCCGGTCGTCGACCTCGGGGGTGTGGGCGAGGGACCGGAGGTCGTCGGCGTCCACGCCCAGCGGGAAGACGTGCACCCGGGTGCGCCGGGGTTCGCCGCCCGCCCTGCGGTGCTCCACCCCGCGCCAGGGGTCGTCGCCGCGCCAGAAGCCGTCGGCCTCGCCCGCCGGGCCGTGGATGTGCGCGCCCGTGATGAACGCCTGCGCCCACGCCCAGGTGTGGAAACCCAGCTCGTCCGCGCCGAGCATCCCCCAGAGCAGCTCCTCGCGGACGTCCTCCGGCAGCATCCGCATGTACTCGGGCAGCGCCCACGGCGTGTGCGTGAAGTGGCCGATCCGCAGGTCGGGGCGGAGCTCGCGCAACTGCCCCGGGACCAGCGCCAGGTGGTAGTCCTGCACCAGGACCGCCGCGCCCTCGTCCGCCCGCGCCGCCAGCTCCTCGGCGAAGGCCCGGTTGTAGGCGCGGTACGACTCCCAGCGGCGGCGGAACTCCGCGTCGAAGACCGGCTCGCGCGGGATCTCGTACAGGTGGTGGTGGAGGAACCACAGGACCGAGTTCGCGATCCCGTTGTACGCGTCGGCGTACACCTCCGGGTCGATGTCCAGCATCCGCACGCCCGGCTCGGACTCCCCGCGCCTGACCGCCTCCCGGTCGCCTTCTCCCAGGGCCGCGCACACCCACACGCTGTCCTGGGAGGAGATCGCGCTCAGTCCCGAGACGAGACCGCCCCCGCCGCGCCGGGCACTGAGTGTGCCGTCGGCGGCGAGGGCGTACGAGACAGGACCCCGGTTGGACGCCACGAGCACAGAAGCCATGTGGCGAACCTAGCCCGTCACGTAAACGCTCAAACGTACGTATACGACTCTGGCGAATCCTCGCCCCTCGTCACGGCTCAGAGGTCGCGGCGTCCGCGCAGGGCCGCCTTCGCCACCAGTCCGGTCGCGGCCAGGGCGAGCGCGAGGCCGCCGAGCAGCCAGAGCCGCTCACCGCTGGAGCCGGTGTCGGCCATCGAGCCGCCGGGACCGTGCGGGCCCTGCGGGATGTCCGGGCCGTCCGGGAGGTGGGGGGTCGGGCGGGGCTGGTGGGTGGTCGGTGCGGGGGTCGGTGCCACCTCCGACTCCGTGGGGGTGGGATCCACGGGGGCCGACGGCTCCGGCTCCGGCTTCGACGGAGTCGGCTTCGGGCTCGGCTTCGGCGGATCCAGGACCGGGGTCACCGCGCACGCCGGGTCCTCGCTGCCCTCGCCGCAGTTCGAGCGCGGGGACTCGACCTCGACGCTGTTGCGGAGCCTGCCGTCGCCGCGCACCGGGTCGTGGACCTTCACCGAGTACGTGACCGTCGCCGTCTTCCCGGCCGGGATGTCACCGACGTAGCCGATCTTCGGCGCGTCGTACGTGACCTTGCCGATCGTCGCCTCCGCGTCGCCCAGGTAGTCGGCGTCGTCCAGGTTGCCGGTCAGGTCGTCGCTGAACTTGGCGTTCGGGTAGTCCAGCCGGCTGATGTTCTTCGCGGTGACCGTGTACGTCAGGGTGTCGCCCGGCCTCACCTTCGCCGGGCTCGCCGTCTTGGTGATCTCCAGGTCCGGTACGGGCACGGAGAAGGCCAGGCCCGAGGGCACGTACGTGTCACCCGTCGTCGTGAACGTCAGCTCCGCCGACCGCGCGCCCACCGGGATCGCGCCGTCCGGGATGTCGAAGGCCTTGGCGTCGATGGAGAGGTTGTTCGTCAGCTTCGGCGCGACGGCGCCGTCGTCCTCGCTGACGAAGAAGTTGTCGGTGTTGCCCGTGTGCGCCTCGGTGACGTTCTTGCCGTCGACCAGGAACGTGTCACCGGGCGTGTTCCAGTCGCCCTCGTACGCCGTCACGCTCGCCCGCGCCTTGCCCGTCGTCCGGTGGAAGCCGTCGACGGTGATCGTGGTCGCGGGGGAGGTGGAGCGTTGGAGGACGTGCCCGCCGTATACGTACACGTTGCGGCGGTCAGGCGCGTGGGTCGGGTCGGGGCCCGGGAACGCGTAGACGACCGTCAGGGACCAGCCCGCCGCGCAGCCCTTGCCGTCCGGCGCCCAGATGCCGCCGACCGAGATCTGTGCGTCCGTGCCGGTCACGTCCTCGAACGCGGACGTCACGTCCGACTCGCCCGTGTAGTAGTGCGGGCCGCTGGTGTCCGCCGGGTCCGTCACCATGCTGTCGATCGAGACCGCCGTCTCCGGCCCCGCCCCGACCCTGATGTGCGGCGCGGTCGTGGCGTGGTCGCCCGGCGAGGTCACCACATCGGCGCCGGAGACGTCGCAGCGCTTCAGCTGCGCCCCGCTCGGCCCCTTGTACGTGCCGTCGTTGCCGCCCCAGAACAGCCGGGCGTACGCGACCTTCGCCCCGGCCGGCACGACGACATGGCCGGTGCTGGAGCCGTAACCGGCGTCCATGGAGGCGGTGTTGATCCGCTTCATGACGAAGGTGTTGTTGTTGTCGCGCCCCTGCCCGGAGGCGGCGCCGGCGCAGCGCGCGGCCAGGTCGGCGGGGGCCGTGGGGCAGCCCATGACCGTGTTGCCGATGGTCGTGAAGTCGCCGTACAGCGACTCGTCGTAGCGCTTGCCGAAGGGCTCCACCACGTCGGCCGCGGCGGGACCGGCCACGGCGAGGGAGAGCGAGCCGAGTGAGCCGGCGGCGAGGACGAGCGCCGCCAGCGACATGGTCATCCGATTCTTGAACCGCATGAAACGGAAGATAGGCAAAAATCACCATCATTCGGCGTTACGCCACGCGGCGGTGCGCGTACTCCGCGATCTCCACCATCGGCGGCCGCTCCTCCGTGTCCACCGCGTACGTGTGCGGCGTGAAGCCCTCCTCGCCGCGCTCGAACTGGGTGAGCCGCGGCCGCACCAGATGGCCCCGGGAGAGCCGCAGCTGCGCCGTCCGGTAGATCGCCGCCGCCATCCGGCCCAGCGCCTGGCCGTCCTGGTGCCGGTGCTTGCGGACCCCGACGTCCACCTGCGCGAGGGCGTCCAGACCGACCGTGTGCAGCGCGTCCACGAGCAGGCCCAGCTCCACTCCGTAACCGACCGGGAACGGCAGCCGTTCGAGCAGCGAGCGGCGCGCCGCGTACTCGCCGCCCAGCGGCTGCACGAACCCGGCCAGCTGCGGCCAGTGCAGATTGAGCAGCGGCCGCGCCACCAGCTCCGTCACCCGACCGCCCTGACCTGGGGTGTCGCCGAGCGGGCGGTCGTACATCGCCTTCACGAAGTCGACGTCCTGGTCGGTGAGCAGCGGGCCGACGATGCCGGTGACGAAGTCCGCGGAGAAGTCCCGCAGATCCGCGTCGACGAAGCAGACGATGTCCCCCTCGGTCACCATCAGTGACCGCCACAGCACCTCGCCCTTGCCGGGCACGGCGGGTATCCGGGGCAGGATCGCGTCCCGCGCCACCACCCGCGCCCCGGCCGCCGCCGCCACCTCCGCCGTACGGTCGGTGGAACCGGAGTCGATCACCACCAGCTCGTCCACGAGCGGAACGGCCTCGGTCATCAGCTCGCGCCGGATGACGGAGACGATCTCGCCGACCGTCGCCTCCTCGTTCAGCGCGGGCAGCACGACGCTGACCGTCGTCCCGTGCTTCGCCGCCAGGACGCGGTCGAGTCTTCGGTCCGCCACGGACCAGGACCGCCGACCCAGCCAGCGCTCCACTTCCTCCAGCACGTGATCTCCATCTCGCGGTTCGGACGGCAGGTTCAACCCTCCGGGCCTTCGGTTACAGTCTTGAACAACGCGGATGCCCGATGCATGTCGGGGTGCCACCCGCGTCACACAATCGAATACCGCTCATCCAGAGGGGCAGAGGGAAACGGCCCGTTGAAGCCCCGGCAACCCTCCAGTCGGTCACTCGTCCGCAGTCGTCAGCACTGCGCCCGCGAGGCTCCCGGCTAGGGAAGGTGCCAAATCCGTCTCATGGCGATGTTCGTCATGGGAAAGATGAGGAGAAAGGGCCTCGCCTCCATGGCTGTACAGACTGCTACCCCCGACACCACCGCCGCCGACACCGCTCGGACGGTCGATCTCGGTCCCGCTTCCGGCCTTTCCTGCCGGGAATGCGGCGAAGTCTTCGCACTCGGCCCGATCTTCGCCTGCGAGCTGTGTTTCGGCCCTCTCGAAGTCGCGTACGACCTTCCCGTCGGTGACCCCGAGGCGCTGCGCAAGCAGATCGAGGCCGGCCCCGCCAATATCTGGCGCTACGCCCCGCTGCTGCCCGTCCCCGCCGACGTCGCCGAGAAGCCGAACCTGAACCCGGGCTGGACCAAGCTCGTCCAGGCCGACAACCTCGCCGGCGAACTGGGCGTCGAGCCCGGCAAGCTCTTCGTCAAGGACGACTCGGGCAACCCGACGCACTCCTTCAAGGACCGCGTCGTCGCCCAGGCCCTCGAGGCCGCCCGCGCCTTCGGCTTCACCACGCTCTCCTGCTCCTCCACCGGCAACCTGGCCGGCGCCGTCGGCGCCGCCGCCGCCCGCGCCGGCTTCCGCTCCTGCGTCTTCATCCCGCACGACCTGGAGCAGGGCAAGGTCGTCATGGCCGCCGTCTACGGCGGTGAGCTCGTCGGCATCGAGGGCAACTACGACGACGTCAACCGCTTCTGCTCCGAGCTCATCGGCGACCCGCTGGGCGAGGGCTGGGGCTTCGTCAACGTCAACCTGCGGCCGTACTACGGCGAGGGCTCCAAGACGCTCGCGTACGAGATCTGCGAGCAGCTGGGCTGGGTCATCCCGGACCAGCTCGTCATCCCGATCGCCTCCGGCTCGCAGCTCACCAAGATCGACAAGGGTCTGCAGGAGCTCATCAAGCTGGGCCTGGTCGAGGACAAGCCGTACAAGATCTTCGGCGCCCAGGCCGAGGGCTGCTCGCCGGTGTCCGCCGCCTTCAAGGCCGGTCACGACGTCGTACGGCCGCAGAAGCCCCACACCATCGCCAAGTCGCTCGCCATCGGCAACCCGGCCGACGGCCCGTACGTCCTCGACATCGCGCGCCGCACCGGCGGCGCCGTGGAGGACGTGAACGACGAGCAGGTCGTCGAGGCGATCAAGATCCTGGCCCGGACCGAGGGCATCTTCGCCGAGACGGCGGGCGGCGTGACGGTCGGCGTGACGAAGAAGCTGGTCGAGGCCGGCCTCATCGACCCGACCCTCACCACCGTCGTGCTCAACACCGGCGACGGCCTCAAGACCCTCGACGCGGTGGCCGACACCTCTCAGGCGACCGCCACCATCAAGCCGAGCCTGGACGCGTTCCGCGACGCCGGCCTGGCCCACTGACCCCCACTCGTCCGTTCACGGAAGGCAGCAGCACATGAGCGTCAAGGTCCGTATCCCCACCATCCTCCGTACCTACACGGGCGGCCAGGCCGAGGTTCCGGCGGAGGGCGCGACCCTGTCCGAGGTCATCTCCGACCTGGAGAAGAACCACGCGGGCATCGCCGCCCGCGTCCTGGACGACCAGGGCAAGCTGCGCCGCTTCGTGAACGTCTACGTGAACGACGACGACGTCCGCTTCGAGCAGGGCCTGGAGACGGCGACGCCGGACGGCGCGGGCGTCTCCATCATCCCGGCGGTCGCCGGCGGCTGCTGAGCCGTCGGATCCGCTCTGGATCCGCCTTTAAGTTACCCGGAGTAACCGAATTGCCCCCTCCGCGAGAGAAGCGGAGGGGGCAATTCTGCATGGTTGAACGCGGTAGAGTTGGGGAAGTCCCCCCGGCTTCGCCGCGCTGCTCCGTGCCAGCCGCATATGAGAATGCGTCCGCACGCGACAAGAAGCAGCCAAAGTACGCGAACGATCTGTACCTTCTGCGCGCTTTGCCGGGCCCGACTTGCCCCGGAATTCATTCAATTCTCCGGAATTCTCCTTTACGCCGTGCCCAGAATTCTCGTCCGATTGACCTGTTGCAGAGGGCAGTTGGGCAGATACATTCAGCCGCGGTCGACGCGTTCCGGCGCAGGGTCTGACCCGGGTCCGCGAAGTGCGGGTCCCGCGCAAGGGCCAGTAATAGGGGAGTTAGGCATGGCTCAGGGCACCGTCAAGTGGTTCAACGCGGAGAAGGGCTACGGCTTCATCGCGGTCGACGGTGGTGCGGATGTATTCGTCCACTACAGCGCGATCCAGATGGACGGATACCGCACCCTCGAAGAGGGTCAGCGGGTCGAGTTCGAGATCTCGCAGGGCCAGAAGGGTCCGCAGGCGGACATGGTCAAGCTCGCCGTCTGAGCACGGCGCGATCGGCCACCACGTACGCACTCACGCGTTCTCACGCCGAGGGGTCCGCATCCTGACCGGGATGCGGACCCCTCGTGCGTGTGCGGGGTGCGTCGGTGGGCCCGCGCGTGCGTGGCCGGGTGCGCAAGGGCCGTCTCTCGATCTGTGGGAGTCGCTTGCACTCGCATGGGCCGAGTGCTAATCATTGGCGTTAGCACTCTGAAGGTGAGAGTGCTTACGAGGATCGGGCAGACGAGGTCCGCGGCCAGGTGGGGCAAGGAACCGCCGGGTACGCAGGCCGTCCGTCGCGGGCGTCGGCGCGGTCCTGGAGCGTTATCCACCCCATGTCCGGGAGGACCACTTCACATGGCCAAGATCATCGCGTTCGACGAGGAGGCACGGCGCGGTCTCGAGCGCGGGATGAACCAGCTCGCCGACGCCGTCAAGGTCACCCTTGGCCCCAAGGGCCGGAACGTCGTCCTCGAGAAGAAGTGGGGCGCCCCCACGATCACCAACGATGGTGTCTCCATCGCCAAGGAGATCGAGCTCGAGGACCCGTACGAGAAGATCGGCGCCGAGCTGGTCAAGGAAGTCGCCAAGAAGACGGACGACGTCGCCGGTGACGGTACGACCACCGCGACCGTCCTCGCCCAGGCGCTCGTCCGCGAGGGCCTGCGCAACGTGGCGGCCGGCGCCAACCCGATGGCCCTCAAGCGCGGCATCGAGAAGGCCGTCGAGGCCGTCTCCGGCGCCCTGCTCGAGCAGGCGAAGGATGTCGAGACCAAGGAGCAGATCGCTTCCACGGCCTCCATCTCCGCCGCCGACACCCAGATCGGCGAGCTCATCGCCGAGGCGATGGACAAGGTCGGCAAGGAAGGCGTCATCACCGTCGAGGAGTCCCAGACCTTCGGTCTGGAGCTGGAGCTCACCGAGGGTATGCGCTTCGACAAGGGCTACATCTCGGCGTACTTCGCCACCGACATGGAGCGTATGGAGGCGTCCCTGGACGACCCGTACCTCCTGATCGTCAACTCCAAGATCTCCTCGGTCAAGGACCTGCTCCCGCTCCTGGAGAAGGTCATGCAGTCGGGCAAGCCGCTGCTGATCATCGCCGAGGACGTCGAGGGCGAGGCCCTGTCGACCCTGGTCGTCAACAAGATCCGCGGCACCTTCAAGTCCGTCGCGGTCAAGGCTCCGGGCTTCGGCGACCGCCGCAAGGCCATGCTGAACGACATCGCCATCCTCACGGGCGGCACGGTCATCTCCGAGGAGGTCGGCCTCAAGCTCGAGAACGCGGGCCTGGACCTGCTGGGCCGCGCCCGCAAGGTCGTCATCACCAAGGACGAGACCACGATCGTCGACGGTGCCGGTGACAGCGACCAGGTCGCCGGTCGCGTCAACCAGATCCGCGCCGAGATCGAGAACTCGGACAGCGACTACGACCGCGAGAAGCTGCAGGAGCGCCTGGCGAAGCTCGCCGGCGGTGTTGCGGTCATCAAGGCCGGTGCCGCGACCGAGGTCGAGCTCAAGGAGCGCAAGCACCGCATCGAGGACGCCGTTCGCAACGCGAAGGCGGCCGTCGAGGAGGGCATCGTCGCCGGTGGTGGCGTGGCCCTGCTCCAGGCCTCCAACGTCTTCGAGAAGCTTGAGGCGGACCTGACGGGCGACGAGGCCACCGGTGCCAACATCGTCAAGCTGGCGCTCGAGGCCCCGCTGAAGCAGATCGCCGTCAACGCCGGCCTCGAGGGCGGCGTCGTGGCGGAGAAGGTCCGCAACCTGCCCGTCGGCCACGGCCTGAACGCCGCGACCAACGAGTACGTGGACCTCATCGCCGAGGGCATCATCGACCCGGCGAAGGTGACGCGTTCCGCGCTGCAGAACGCGGCCTCCATCGCCGCGCTGTTCCTGACCACCGAGGCCGTCATCGCCGACAAGCCGGAGAAGGCCTCCGCGGCCGCTCCGGGCGGCATGCCGGGCGGTGACATGGACTTCTGAGCCTCGGCTCAGTAGCTCCTCGCTGTACGCGACTGAGGGCGGCACTCCCTGCTGGGGGTGCCGCCCTCGGGCGTTCGGGGTGATGCTGGTGGGGTGGGGGGCGGCGCACGGGCTACGGAAGGTCCAGGGAAGGCCTACGGAAGGTCTGCGCAAGGCCTACGGAAGGTGGGAGCGAGCCATGATCACGCTGCTGACGACACCGACCGAGCGCGAGCTGGTGATCACCCGCACCTTCGACGCCCCGCCCGCCCGCGTCTGGGAGGCGTGGACCCGGCCCGAGCACGTCCGCCAGTGGTACGGCGTGGCCGCGATGCCCACGACCGTCTGCGACATCGACCTGCGGGTCGACGGCGCGTGGCGCTGGGGCCAGAAGGCGCCCGACGGCCGGGAGATCGTCTTCTCCGGAACGTACGAGGAGATCCTGCCGAACGAGCGCCTCGTCTACACCGAGGTCTTCGAGCTGATGCCGGGCCCGGCGGTGCACGTCACCCTCACCTTCGACGACACCCCCGACGGCGGCACGGCGCTCACGAGCACCTCGATCTGGCCGTCGACGGAGATCCGCGACCAGGCGCTCGCGACGGGCATGGAGGCCGGGATCAAGGAGGAGTACGACCGGCTCGCGGTGTACCTGGAGATGATGTGAGCCTGGACGTGCCGCGCCTCGACGCGGGGCCGTACGAGCTGCGGGCCTGGGAGCGGGCGGACCTGCCGCTCGTGGAGGAGGCGTCGACGGACCCGTACATCCCGCTGACGAACACGGTCCCGCCGGTGTACTCGGAGGGTGAGGGCGAGGCGTTCGTACGCCGGCAGTGGAGCCGCGCGGAGTCGGGCGCGGGCTACTCCTTCGTGGTCGTCCGCCGCCGCGACGCCCGCCCGGCGGGCATGATCGGCCTCTGGCTGCGCGACCTGCCGGAGGGCCGCGCGACCCTCGGCTACTGGATCGTCCCCTCCTGCCGGGGCGAGGGCGCCGCGGCGGCGGCGCTGACGACGGTGAGCGCCTGGGCGCAGGGCGAACTGGGTATCCCCCGGCTTCAGTTGCTCCTCGAACCGTGGAACGAGGCGTCGGTGAAGACGGCCGAGCGGGCCGGGTTCGTACGGGAGGGACTGCTGCGGTCCTGGCAGGAAGTGGGCGGCGAGCGGCGGGACATGGTGATGTACGGGCGGGTGCGGGCGGGCCGCCCTGGGTAAGGGGAGGGGGGAACCGGACCCGCGGGGGTGGAGCCGATGCGTCGCTCGGAGTTACCGCACCTCTCCCACTACTGGGAGCTGTCAGGCCGTCAGGACGGTGTGGACCAGGTCGTACGGGTCGAGGGGAAGGTCCATGTCTACGAGAACTTTCCCGACTATCTCCTGACCGAGAGATTCGAAGGCCCCTACTTCTCCGTACGGACCCCGGGCCTCCGCGACGCCACGGGGGCGGTCGTCCCGTGCACCCCGGAGGAGTGCCGCCGCTGGGTGAACGCCGCCGTCGTCCACGTCAGGACCGTGGACGCGATCAGCGCCGAACTCCGCGCCGCGCACGCCCGGGTCGTCGCCCTCCCGTGGCGGAGGCCGCTGGCCCTGCGGCGCGCCCTCGACGCCTGGGAGGAGGCGCGGGGGCGGTACGAGCGGCTGCTCCAGGAGGCCTTCGCGGCGTACGCGCCGGTCGGCGAGGAGATCCGTGCGGTGGTGCAGGCCGAGCAGGAGCGGGTGGCGGCGGAGATCCGCGAGCGGGAGCGGCTGAGGGCGGAGGAGCGCGGGCGGCGGGCGCGGCTCGCGGAGCGGGCGGTGTGGGGCTGGTGCGTGGTGGGCGCCGGGGACGGCCGGCGCACGGTGCACGTCTTCCGGCACGACGTCCGCAGCGTCGAGCTGCCGGCCGAGGCCCGGGGCGGGGACGGCGCGCGCGTCGACCTGGCGGGGCTGCGGCGGGCGCTCCTTGACCTGAACCTGCCCGACGTCGTCTGGGACCGCGCCGCGCTGCGGGAGGCACGGCGGGAGGTGGGCGTGGCGTTCCGGAACTGGTGGCAGGAGCTGTTCTACGAGAACTACCGCACCCTTACCGAGCCCCCGCCGCCCCCTTCCCCCTCACGCTGGAGCACGGGCGGGAGCGGGACGAGCGGGTCGGGCGGGTACAGCGGGGGCGGCTTCAGCTGCGCGAGCGGGTTCTGAGCGTGCTCCGAGCGAACCGCCCCGGTGTCGTGCCGACATGGCGCTTGAAGTGCCGGGTCAGGTGCGACTGGTCGTAGAAGCCCGTCGCCGTGGCCACCTCCCCGACGGGACGGCCGGCGAGGAGCAGGCCGCGGGCCCGGGTGACGCGGCGGGACGTCACGTACTGGTGCGGGGCGATGCCGAAGGCCGTGGTGAACGCCCGGACCAGGTGGGTGGGGTGGGCGTGCAGGAGCCGCCCGGCCTCCTCCAGGCTCACGCCCTCCTCCAGCCGGGCGTCGAGCAGCTCCCGCAGGGTGTGCGCCACGCTTCGTGCGGCGACCGTGGGGGCGGGGGTGAGGCGGGGGCGCAGGTGGCCGCGGAGGCGTTCGGCGATCAGGGCCAGGCGGCTCTCCGCCTCCAGCTCGTCGCCCGGGTGCGCCAGCGTCGCGTGCAGCCGCGCGACCCGGGCGCGGAGCCGCGGGTCGGCGAGGTCGGGGCCGTCCACGGCCGGGCCGATGAAGCTCTCGTCCAGCTGGGTCAGGTCCAGGTAGAGCACGCGCTTGCGGAAGCCGTGGTCGGTGGCGGGGGAGCCGTTGTGAGGGATCTGGGGCGGGAGCAGCGAGACCGTGTCGTGCGGGGTGCCGTGCTCGCGCCGGTCGAGGTCGTAGCGGACCGCGCCGTCGTCGACGATCAGGAGCGTCCAGGCGTCGTGGACGTGCATCGGGTACGCGTGCTCGGTGAAGTGGGCGTGGAAGACCTCGACGACCCCGGGGATCCGCGGGCGCCAAGCGGTCACCGTTTCACGCGTCACCTTGCCACCATGCCAAGAACGTACAAGAACGGCCCGAGGGGCGACGGGCAGTCTCAGAGCATGAACAGTGACACGAGCACCGACACGAGCACCGACACGAACCCGCCCGTACGCTTCGACAACAAGATCGCCGTGCTGCTGCGGGACGACCTGGAGACCTGGCAGCGGCTGAACGTCACCGCGTTCCTGGTCAGCGGCCTCGGCACCGAGCTGCCCGAGGTGATCGGCGAGCCGTACGCCGACGCCGACGACGTCCCGTATCTGCCGATGTTCCGGCAGCCGGTCCTCGTCTTCGAGGGGTCGAAGGAGACACTGACCGCCGCGCACGCCCGCGTTCTGTCGCGGGCCCTGCCCCGCGCGGTCTTCACCGCCGACCTCTTCGCCACCGGCAACGACCGCGACAACCGGGCCGCGGTGCGCGCGGTCCCGACGGCCGGCCTCGACGTGGTCGGACTCGCCGTGTACGGCCCGCGGAACGCGGTCGACAAGGCGCTCAAGGGCGCGCGGATGCACCCGTAGGCTCCGCCCTCGGCTCTGTACGGAAGCGGTGGCGGTATTCGGTCGGGGTGGTGTCGAGGCGGCGGCGGAAGGCTCGGATCAGGGTGTCGGTCGTGCCGAAGCCGCAGGTGGACGCGATGCGTTCGAGGGTGTCGTCCGAGGTTTCGAGGGTGGCGCGGGCGCGCTCGACGCGGGCGGCCTCGATGTAGACGCCCGGGGTCATGCCGAGTTCGTCCTTGAAGATCCGGGTGAGCTGGCGGCTGCTGACGTTCGCGTACGCGGCGAGGTCGTCGACCGTGAGGGGTTCGGCGAGGTGGCGGGTGATGTGGTGGCGCAGGTCCTCGACGCGCCGGGTCGTGGAGACCGGTTCGAGCGGGACGCTGAACTGGCTCTGGCCGCTGGGGCGTTTGAGGTACATGACGAGCTGGCGGGCGACGCGCAGCGCGACGGTCTCGCCGAAGTCCTCGGCGACGAGGGCGAGCGAGAGGTCGAGGCAGGCGCTGATCCCGGCGCCGGTCCACACGTCGCCCTCGCGGATGAAGATCGGGTCGGCGTCGACCTCGACCAGCGGGTGCTCGGCGGCGAGTTGGCGCGCGGTCGACCAGTGGGTGGTGGCGCGCTTGCCGTCGAGCAGTCCGGCGGCGGCGAGGATGTGCGCGCCGACGCAGACGGAGGTGACGCGGCGGGTGCGTGCGGCGAGGGTACGGACCCGGTCGACGACCGCCGGGTCGGCGAGGGCGTGCACGCGCCGCTGACCGTCCGCGTCGGTCTGGACCTCGACGGAGCCGGGGACGAGGAGGGTGTCCGTCCTACGGGTGGCCGCCTCGTCGAAGGTGACGTCGGGGAGGATCCGTACCCCCGCTGACGTCGTCACCGGGTCCATGGTCTCGGCGGCCAGGAGCACGCGGTAGCCGGCCGCGTCCTCCGTCTCGCGGCGCAGGAGCGCGAAGACCTCGGGCGGGCCGGTGACGTCGAGGAGGTCGACGCCGTCGAAGAGGACGATGACGATGAGGCGCTCCACGGGGGTTGGGCTGGGGCTCATGCGCGAGGGCTCTCTCTCGATGTCCGTATCTGCAAGTTGGGTGACATTGCCGACGTGTCGTGGTCGGCCATAGCGTTTCAGACGAAGCGAATACCGCTGAGAGAGGGGCTACTTCGATGGGTACGACCACGACCGCGACCACTGGTGGGTCTACGACACTCCGCGAGCTGAACGGTTTCGACAACACGCCCGCGTCACTCGCCGACGCGGCGCTGATCCTCGTCGACTACCAGAACACCTACACGCGCGGCGTGATGGAGCTGGACGGCTGGCAGCCCGCGCTCGAAGCGGCGGCCGAGCTGCTCGGGCGGGCGCGCGAGGCGGGCGCGACGGTGATCCACGTCGTCAACGACGGCGGGGAGGGCACCCCGTACGACATCCGGGCCGAGATCGGCGCGATCCACCCGAGCGTGGCACCCGTCGAGGGCGAGGCCGTCGTCGTGAAGCAGGTCCCGAACGCGTTCGTGAACACCGACCTGGCCGAGCACGTCGACGCGGCAGGTCACAAGGACGTCGTCATCGCCGGGTTCATGACCCACATGTGCGTGACGTTCACCGCCGAAGGCGCGTTCCTGCGCGGAAACCGCCCCACCGTCGTCGCCGACGCCTGCGCGACCCGACCCCTGCGTACGGGGGTCGCAGGGGCCGCGGGGGCCGCGATCGTTGCCGCCGAGCAGCTCCACCACAGTGCGCTGGCGACGATCGGTGACCTGTACGGGGTGGTGGTCGGGTCGGGGGCGGAGCTGGGCTGAGGTCGGCCGGGGAGGGCACCTCAGTGGGCGTAGTCCTTGAGTTTCTCGGTGTCGAGGACGATGCCCACGGGGCCGGGGAGGGGGACGGTGTCGCCGAAGGGGTACGCGGCGCGGTGCTGGTAGACGCCGTGGCGGGGTTCGCTGAAGACGACGACGGAGCCGGCGTCGCGGTCGACGAGGAGATAGACGGGGATCTCGGCGGCGGCGTAGCCGTCGCGCTTCTCGATGCGGTCGCGGCGGTGGGTGTCGGAGTCGTAAGAGGTGATCTCGACAACCATGAGAACCCCGTCGGGGTCGCTCCACTCCCCCTTGGCCGCGAAGTGTCCGAGTGGGACCAGGGTTCCGTCCGGCTTCACGCAACCCTTGCGGTACGTCTTGATCGCGATGCCCGACTCCGGGTAGAGGCCGAGGTCGGGACGGTGCTGCATGCACTGGCGCATGAGCCACATGTAGATCTCCGCGTGATCGCCGTCCGGCATGGGCTTGACCCTCAGTTCTCCGTTGATCAGTTCGAGGGTGACGCCCTCAGGGGCAACTCGGGCGAGTTCCTTGAAGTCCTCGACGTCGATCGGCCCGTACTTGACGACCAGTCGGCCGTTCAGGAACTCGAGCTTCACGCCTTCGGGAGCGCGGTCGGCGAGTTCCTCGAAGTCCTCGATCGACATGTCGTCCGGGCGGTCATCGGCGGGGCTGGGGGTCATGGCGTCGCCTCCTCCCCTCCATCGTGCCCCGTCGTCGGTGCGGCTGAGCTGAACTGTCATGGCTGAGTCCCTTCTCGGGCGCGGATGGCCGCCGCGTGGGCGCGGACGCGGGCGGCGGGGAGGACGGTGCGGTGGTTCGGCGCCGGCTCGCCGCGGCAGGGGCCGCATTCGCCGTCCCGGAGGAGGTCGGCGTAGGCGGGGGCGCCGCACTTGGCGCACTCCAGGAGGCGGAGGGGTGGTCGGTCGCGGTGGTCGTGGCGGCGGATCGGTTCCGGTGGGAGTTTCGCCGTCAGGCGGGTGCGGGCGAGGGCAGCCGGGTGGTGGACGGGGGTCGGGAGGCCGGTGGTGAGGGCGCGGGTGACGTGGTCCTCGGTGGCGTCCCGGGCGAACCACTCGTCGACCAGGGGCGCGAGGGCCTGACACTCCGCGTGGGAGAGGGACATCGCGGAGTTCGTACGGCCGAGGGCGGCGAGGAGGACGTAGGCGCGGGAACGGGTGGGCCGCTGCTTCGGGACGTCGCCGCGCTGGAAGGCCGACCACCACGCGTCGTCGCGGGCCGTACGGGACCACCACGTTCGGGTGATCCAGAGACCGTCGAGGCACTCGCGACCCCGGCGCAGATGGCCGGCGCGTGTGATGCGCGTGAGGGCGGTGCGCAGCGCGCACTGTCCGTAGGGGAGGTGCTTGGCCAGCGTCTTTACGGAGATGTCGCTGCCGTCGGCCAACCGGTCGATGTAGGCGGCGATGGCGGCCTCGCGGGGCCGGAGGTGCGCGAAGTCGGTGTCGGTGCGGGGGCGTTCGTACGGCGCGGCACGCTTGCCGTAACCGGGGTTGGCGAGGGGGTGGGGCTCAGCACTAAGCTCGGCGTTAGCCATCGATCGAGAACTTCGCTTTCGATCTGGTTGGTGAGGCCCTCGCAGGTGTTGGCGCACCGGCGGGGGCCGTTCTTATGTCCTATGGACCGTCTTATGGACGTGTTCACTCACCGTAGAGGCATATGACGCTGGGTGGCAAGTTGCTCGCGGAGAGTCAACTCCGGGGGTGGGTGGGCGGGTTGATTACCGAGCCCATACCCCTTCCGTAGAAGAGGGCTCGAAGCTCGGAGCTTGAGCTTCGGGTCTCTGGGGTGGCTGGCATGGGGTTCTCGCGGGTTTCTGGTGCGGCCGCCCTCGTTTCGAGTGTGGCGACCTCCGGCGGTGCGTCAAGGGCGCTCCCTGCGGTCGCGTCGGCTGCGCCGATTCCGCTGCGCTCCACCCTTGACCCACCACCTCCGGCCGCCGGTTTCTACTCGGGGGGCGGCCGGGGGCGTGGCCACGGGGGAGGCCGGGGATCGCTGCGGTCACGAGTCCGGCCTGCCGCCCGGTGGGTGGGGGGCCGGGTATCGCTCCGGTCGGGAGCTTGGATTCCGGCCGGTGGGTGGGGGCTTGGTTTGCGGCGGGGAGTGGGGGAGTTGGTGCGGGTTGGGTGGGGTGCGCGGCAGTGGCGTGGGGCGGCCCGGCTGCGCTCGGCGGCCGTCGGCTGGTGGGCGGCCGAGGCTCATGCCCCGCCGGTGACTGTCCGGTGGGGGTGCGGCCGAGGGCGGTGATGGTGGGCCCCGCCGCCGGCCGCCAGAGTGGGATCACAGGGTGAGCAGGGCGCGGTCGGCGTGCGTCGGGTCGGCGAGGGGCCTGAGGGCGAGGCGGAGCAGGGCGAGGGGGTTGTCGTCGCCGGCGATGCGGTTGGCGCTGAGTTCGTCGCACGAGACGCACTGGTGGATGATCATCCACTCGCCGTCCGGGCGGACGGACATGCCCAGCGCCTCCATCCGCCCCCGGCAGTCCGCGTCGCGGTCACCGGGGATCTTCCGGTCGACGTGCAGGCTGGCCAGGCAGTTGGGGCAGTGGTTGCGATGCGCGGTGCCGGGTGCGTCCAGGGACACGTCGAGCCGACAGGACGTGCACCGGAAGTCGTTCGCCCGGTGTCCTCCTTGGGTGTGGAGGACGTCCTTGTGTCGCTGCGGACGGAGCCGCCGACGACTGCTCGTGTTGCGTGGCATGGTGGTGCTCCTTTCCTGTCGGGCGGTCAGAGGGTTCCGAACGCTTCGAGCGGGAAAGGTGGTTGGGCCAACGGGCGGACGGCCATGCGCATCAAGATGAGCTGGTTGTCGTCCGCGCACACGGGGTTCGAGGTGAGCTCGTCGCAGCGTACGCAGCGGTGGATCACCCTCCAGTCGCCGGTGCGGAGCACGGCGACGGCGATCGGGGACATCCGGCCCTCGCAGTCGCTGGCGCCGCCCTCGATGTGGTCGAGGACGTGCCGGGAGTGCAGGCAGGACGGGCAGTGGTTGCGCGGCGCCCCGTCGGAGGCGTACGCGGACGCGGTCAGCCCGCACCAGGCGCAGGTGAAGGTGTTGAGGCTGAAGGTATTGGTGGTGTTGCTGGACACCCGGGTGCTCCTTGCTGGAAGTCGATCAGGACAGCAAGAGCAGGCCGAGTGGCCTCGTCAGAAGGCAGCCCGAGAATGCCGCAGAACGGCAAACGGGCAGGTCATAGCACCGGAGGACACGTCCGGCAGCCACCCGGAGAAGCAGGCAGCGCAAGGCGGCGGACGGTTACGCGGTACGGCGAGGCGCACTCGGCGCGGGCCGGGGCATCAAACACTCTTTTCCAGGGCACACAGGCCCAGAACGAATCAGAACGACCCCTTGAGGCTAACAAGGCACCTCCCAGGAGCGTCAACGCATTATTCGCCGCCCGTGGACGGCGTGCGGTTCCCGGAATGGTGTGTGTCGCAGTAAGTGCAGCGGACTCGCGGTAACGCTCTGGATATTCCGGGCACGGAGTGCTGATTCGGCACCTGGGGGCGGAGTTGGGGGCAGTTAGGGACGTCTGGCGGCTAGCCCATCGTCAGGGTGCGCAGAGGCTTGCCGGTCTCGGGGTCGAGGTCGATGAGATGGACCTGAGACTCGGTCGAGTCCCCGGTGACCAGGCGTATCTGGTTGGGGCCCGTCCAAGAGGCTTCGTGCAGGCCGTTGGTGAAGGCGTCGCCGTTGAAGTAACCCACCTTCCAGCGGCGCTGGGCCGGGCCCCAGCCCTCGTCGACGTAGACCCACCAGAGCGGGTCGATCATCGCCGACCCCTCCTCGATCACGAGGTGCCGGTCGGGTCGGCCGGGGGCCGTTCTGTCCGAGGTCTCCGAAGGGATGGAAGCGAAGAGGAAGAAGGGGAAGGCCGCGACAAGCGCGAGCCCGGCCGCGATGCCGGTGAGGATGCGGACGACCAGGCTGCGCACCCCGACGAACACGGCCGCCGTCAGCAGTCCCACGACCAGCACGCCGAACAGCAACGGGTGATGGAACAGCTTCGCCACCAGCACCAGACCGCCGTCCTGGCTGCACCACCAGCCGGCCAACGCGGCCAGGGCGAGGAGTGCCGCCGCCAGCGCAAGGCCGCGTGCGCGCTTCCGGGGGTTCCGTGCCGTCGATTCCACCGTGATCCTTGCAATTGGGCGGTCGGTTCACGTGAGTGTGGCGCACCCCCACCGGGCGGCTACCGGCGGGGCATGAATCCCGGCCCCACGACGGCCGTCCGCCGCTGAGCCGGTGCCGCCACCGCCCCATGCCACTGCCGCGCACCCCGAGCCGACCGGCACCGGCTTTCCCTCCTTGGCCCCAAACCGAGCCCCCACCCACCGGGCGAGAGAGCCCCGTCCGACCGAAGCGATGCCCGGCCCCCACCCCACCGGGCCGCAGCTCGCCCTGCCGCCGGAGCGATGCCCGGCCTGCCCGCGTGGCCACGCCCCGGGCCGCCCTCCGAGTGTGAAAGGGCGGGTGGAGGCGGCGGGTCAAGGGTGGCCGAAGGCCATCGCGGAGCGACGCGACCGTAGGGAGCGCCCTTGAGGCGCCGGTGGAACCCGCCACACTCGGAGAGAGGGCGGCCCCGCCAGAGGCTCGCGGGGGTGGTCAGCGCCGAGGATGGTCAGAGACCAACCGGGGGTGCGCGTCGGCTGTGCGCGTGCCGGCCGACCGGTTGGTCCCCGACTCGGTTCACTCAGCGGGGTCCCGTGACGCCCTCGATGAACGTGGCCCAGGCGGCGGTCCGAAACGCGAGCTTCGGGCCGTCGGGGTTCTTGGAGTCGCGTACGGGGACGATGCCGGGGTGGTCGTCGGAGACCTCCAGGCAGTCGCCGCCGTCGCCACCGCTGTACGAGGACTTGCGCCAGGTGGCGACTTCGACGCAGTTACCTCCGCTGCCGTCGCTGTGGCTGGATTTGAACCAGATCGCCGAGCTCAAGTCGTACTCAGGACTGTTGATCTTCATGGGCGTAATCCTCCGCCACGGACTCGATCAGGGCCAGGGATTCACGGGGTGGTAGCGCCGCGGCCCCGAGCAGATCGTAGGTGAGCGAGTGGCGCGCGACCGCGGCCGGGTCGTCCTCAAGGCGGCCTGTGCCCAGGCCCTGGAGGTAGACCAGGGGCGGGGCATCCTCGAAGGTCATCAACTTCATTGAGCCGGTCATCGGGCCGTACGCCCCCGCCCCGAACGGCAGCACCTGCACGATCACCCTGTGCTTCCTCGCCAGGCCCGCCACATGCCGTAACGCCTCCGCCATCACCGCCGGGCCGCCCACCTCCTGTCTCAGTACCGCCTCACCCAACACCACCCACAACAACGGCTTTGTTGGGTCGTCCAGCAGGCGGCCCCGGTCCAGCCTCGCCGCCACCAACTCGTCGATCTTCTCGTCCAGGGCCGTCGGCTGGTACGCGCGGAAGACCTCCCTCGCGTACGCCGGTGTCTGCATCAGGCCGGGGATCAGCAGCGGTGCGAACTCCTTGATGGCCTCCGCCATCGCTTCCGCCTCCGCCGCCTCCGCGAAGTGGTCCGGATAGCGCGACTTGTTCGCCGCCCGGCAGTTCCGGACGAAGAACCCGCCCGTCCCCAACACCTCGTCCAGTTGGGACGCGATCTCCGGCCGGATCCGTCTCGTACCCGCCTCCATCTGGCCGATGTACGAGCCGCTCACGAAGAGCAACTCGCCCAGCGCCTCCTGGCTCTGGCCCTTCCGTTCCCGCGCGTGGCGCAGTTCGGCGCCGATTATCGCCCTGGGTGAGCTCGACGGGTCTGGCTTCCTCTGTCCGGCCATGGCCATGGTCATCAACTCCCGCTTGCACATCTGGGGTTGTTGGGGCTGCACCACTGTTCCCCAGTCTTCTCCATCCGGACACTCGGTGTAGTCGAAACCGATACACAGAGTGGAAAGGCCCCTAAAATGCCTACTTCGCTTGAGCGTCTGCAAGCCGTTCAGGAAGTCGTCAGTCAGCTCAAGGGTGAGTTCGACGCCCTCGGCGTCGCCCTGCCCTCCCTCGGGGTCGACCCGCTCACGATGGCCGGGACCGGGGAGGCGTATCCGCTGGTCGAGCTGGGGCGGTGCAACGTCGACACCGCGTTGCGGCTCGCGGCCGTACTGAACGAGGTCCGTCGGTGAACCGCGAGGCGAACGTCGGGGCGTACGTCGTGGACGCGCGTGACGGGCGGATCGGGCGGGTCATGGGGTGCGTAGGGCCTCATGTGCAGCTGAGGCCGCCCGGTGGCGGGCGGGAGTGGGACTGTCCGGCCGAGCTGCTCAGTCCCGCACCGCCCGGGGACGTGCTCCGGGCCCGGGTGCGGGCGATCAACCGTGACGGGCGACTGCCCTGAAGTGCCCCGCTGCCAGGTGGGGTTGACCCCACCTCCGGTCCGCCTGCCGGCCGGATGGGGCATGCGCGCCTGATCGAAGAGGCTTCACCCATGACGACTTACGGACGCACCAGCCTGGTTCTCGCCCTCTCGGCCGCCGCCGTCGCGGCCACCCTCACCGTGGCCCCCGGCGCCACCGCGTCGGCGGCCGCCCTGCCCGGCCTCTCCTGGGAGCCCTGCGGACCGGCCGGCCTCGGCCAGGAGTGCGCCACCCTCTCCGTACCGCAGGACTACGCCAAGCCGGCCGGGCCCCAGCTCTCCCTGGCCGTCTCCCGGATCCGCAGCGAGCGGCCCGAGGCGCGGCGCGGGACGCTGGCCGTGATCCCGGGAGGGCCCGGAAGTTCCGGGGTGCAGCGGCTGTCGCAGAAGGGTGCGGCGCTGGGGGAGGAGCTGGGCGGGGCGTACGACCTCGTTGCCTTCGACCCGCGTGGGGTCGGCGGGAGTTCGACGGCGAACTGCGGGCTCGACCCGGAGGACCGGCGGATGGTGACCCTGCGGTCCTGGCCGGCTGCGGACGGGTCGATCGACGAGAACGTCGAACGGTCCCGGCGGGCCGCCGAGGCCTGTCTGCGCAACGGCGGCGAGCGCCTGCGCAGCTTCACCACGGCGAACCAGGCCCGGGACCTGGACCGGTTCCGGCAGGCGCTCGGGGAGGAGAAGCTCTCGGCGTGGGGGGTGTCGTACGGGACGTACGTGGGGGCGGTGTACGCGACGAAGTACCCGCACCGCACGGACCGTTGGGTCCTGGACAGCAGCGCCGACCCGAATCCGGAGCGGGTTGCGCGGGGCTGGCTGGCGGACATGGCGAAGGGTGCGGAGGACCGCTTCCCGGACTTCGCGAGGTGGGCGGCGGACCCGGCGCGAGGCGACTCGCGCCTGGCCGAACGCCCCTCGGAAGTACGCCCGTTGATTCTGGCCCTGGCGACTGACCTCGACAACGAGCCGAAGGAGTCGACGACGCCGGGCGTCCCGCTGACGGGGAACATTCTCCGGCAGGCCCTGCAGAACGCCCTCTACTCCGACACCGCCTTCGCGCCCTTCGCGGAACTGGTCATCTCGGCCAGGGACCCGAAGAGTACGCCCGCCCTCCCCGCACAGTCCTCCGCCGCGATGCCGGACTCGGACGCGGCGCTCAGCGTCGCCGTGATCTGCAACGACGTGAAGTGGCCCCGATCGGTCCGCGCGCACGAACGCGCCGTGGCCGTCGACCGCGCCCGTCACCCGTTGACGGCGGGCATGCCGGTCAACATGACCCCCTGCTCCTTCTGGCAGCCCCCGGCGGAGAAGCCGACCCGGATCACCGACCGGGGCCCCTCCAACATCCTCATGATCCAGAGTCTCCGCGACCCGTCCACGCCGTACACGAGCGGCCTGAAGATGCGCGATGCCCTGGGCGCCCGCGCTCGGCTGGTCACCGTCGACAAGGGCGGCCACGGGATGTACCTGGGCAACGGCAACGCGTGCGGGAACGCGGCCGTGACGACGTTCCTGAAGACGGGGGAGCGGCCAGCGGGGGACGCGTACTGCGGCTAGGGATCCGGAAAGGACGGCGAGGCGCCGCCCACCGGGATGGTGGGCGGCGCCTCGCCGTCTGCCTGCGTCTCCAGCCGAACGCTCCCCTAGCCGAACGCCTTGACGTTCCGCCAGTCGACGCTGAGGACCGGCTTGACCGCAGCGTTGGTGTTCGTCGTGGACGGGTGGTAGATGTTCACGTATCCGGTCGCCCCGACCCGGGTCCAGATGTCGGGAACCTGGTCGTTGTTGACGTCGGGGATGCCCAGGGCGATCGAGACGTTGGTCGCCGTCCAGGCCACGCCGTACTGGACGTCACCCTGGCGGGACTTCGCCGAGGTCATCAGCGAGTTGAGGTCCACGCTGCCGGCGACGGCACCGGGCTTGCCGTGGCGGATGTACATGACGCCGGTGCTGACGTCGCGCCACAGCAGGTCGGGGGTGGAGTCCTTGTCGATGTCGGCGAGGTTGACGATGTCCCGGCTGGTCCAGTTGTCGCCGCTCATGCGGGTGACCGACTGGAAGGTGCCGCCGGTGTAGCCGGACAGGGTCCAGAAGTCGGCACCCGCCCGCACGACCACGTCGGTGTACTTGTCACCGGTGATGTCGCCGACCGCCTTGATCTGGGTCCAGGTCGACGGTGCCGGGGTGCCGGCCGGCAGCCGGATGTCGACCCTGTCGTCGACGTTGAAGGTGCCGTATCCGTCGCCCGGGTAGAGCCAGAAGGTGCCGTCCGGGGCCACGGAGAACAGGTCGGTGCTGCCGTCGCCGGGGAAGACGTCCTGGTACTTGGAGATCAGCGCGGCCTTGCCGGTGGTGGGGTTGAACCAGTAGCCGAGCGGCGGGTCCACCGCCTTGAGCTTCTCGGGGTCGTCGTCCTCCGGCTTGAGGACGTAGGAGCCGGGCATGCCCTGGTAGAGCTCGCCCTCCGGGCCGCCGGAGAGGGACTCCAGCTGGCCGGCCGCGTTGATGATCAGGAGGTCGACGATGCCGTCGCCGCCCACGTCACCGGGACCGTCGCCCGTGTCGCGGGGGCGGACGTAGAAGGCGTAGTCCGTGCGCGCGCTGATGTTGCCCGCGGCATCGAGGGCCCAGACCTGGAGGCCGTTGGGGCCGGCGTGCGGCGGCTTCAGCGCGGCGATCGTCGCCTTTCCGCTGGTCGCGGCCACCTCGGTGGAGCCCACTCCCTCGAAGCTGTAGCGGAACTTCGCGGCTTCCGCGGATTCGAAGGTGATGGCGCCCGTGCCGCCGAATTTGACCTTGGCCCAGGTCTGGCCGTCGGAGGTGGCCTCCGCGAAGTCGGTGCTCGTCACGTCCGGCGCCGTGGGCGCGGTGGTGTCGATCTTGATCTGGCAGACCTCGTTGCCGAGCGGGAACCAGCTGGAAGCGCCCTGCGGGTTCATGTGGTCCTCGGCCCGGACGACCCAGGTGTACGTGGCTCCGTGCACCAGGTTGGGGACGATCGCGGAGGCGGTGCCGCTGGCGTTGGTGGTCCCGACGTAGTCCTTGTAGGGCTCTCCCACCTTCGTGACGCGGAAGCGGAGCTGCTTCAGGTTGCCGTCGGCGTCCTTCGCGTTCGCCGACAGGGTCACGCTCGACTTCGCGATGGTCCGGGCGCCCGGAGACTGCACGCATGCGCCGCCAGGTGTGCTGGTCCCGCCCGTCGGTTCCGACGGATTGCGGTTGTACTCCGCCTCGAACGTGGCCGAGGTCGCGCGGAACTTGCGCCAGGAGTGGGTGCTGCTCTCATTCGTGGCGCGCAGGCCGAAGGTGAGGTTCGTCCATCCCGCGGTGGCGGCCTTCTGCGCGGCGGCCTTGACGTTGGCGTTGTTGAACGCCTCGTACTCGTCCTTGCAGCCGTAGGTGAGATTGCCGTGGGCGAAGGACTTCCCTTGCAGGTAGTCGGCCCAGGCCGGTTGGGCGTTCCATGTCGTGCCGGTGGAGATGGAACCCGTGAGATAGAACTTGTACTCCATGGGATCGCACGACCAGGCGTGGTTGTTCAGGACCTTGAACGAGGCGGAGTAGACCGTGGCGCCTGTGATCTTGGTGAAGTTCATGCGCCAGAAGGAGCGGCCCAGGCCGCCGGTCTGGCTCTCGTACCCCACGCGGGCGTCCGAGGTGCCGGAGCTGAAGTTGGTGCCGTTGTGGAAGCTGGTGTTGGGGTAGGGACGGTAGGCGGTCGTCCACGCCAGCCAGGCGGTGTTCATCGGCGGGTCGACGAACACGGGGAAGCGGGTGTCCTTGTCCGTGAAGAGGCCCGTGGCGGCGGCCTGCAGTCGCAGGCGCGCGTTGCCGGTGCCCTCGCCGTCCAGCCTGACGGGTACCGGAGCCTGCTTGGCGCCGGGTTCGATGCCGCTCAGACCCGACAGCTTCAGCACGTCCGCGGAGGTGGCGACCGAGGTGCGGAGCGCGGAATCGGGGTTGCCGGGTTCGCGTCCGTTGGAGTCCCACGCGAACGGGGTGGGGAGATTCCCTATCTCCTTGCCCGACTTGTCCAGGATCTGTACGCGCGTGCCGGCCTCGACGTACTTGAACAGGGCCGTGTCCGAACGCAGTCCGTACGTCACGTCCTTCAGCGCCGACTGCTGTGCGGCCTCACGTGTCTTGACGACGAGCAC
This sequence comes from Streptomyces sp. NPDC026092, assembly GCF_040638605.1. NCBI lineage: Bacteria > Bacillati > Actinomycetota > Actinomycetes > Kitasatosporales > Streptomycetaceae > Streptomyces > Streptomyces sp. NPDC026092. The sequence continues at coordinate 265,904 of NZ_JBEZYN010000006.1, read as the reverse complement.
CTGGGCGAAGCCGCCCTCCTCGCGCGCGACCAGGAGCAGGTCGACGCCCGGCAGGACCTCGGGGTAGAGGGCGCGCGCTCCGTCGAGGACGGGCTCGGGCAGGGCGCCGGGCCAGGTGTACGCGACGGTGTGGCCGTCGATGTCCATCTCGGCGAGCACGGTGTCACCGGGCTGCGGCGCCCGGGCGTACGAGCGGTCGGCGCGGGAGGTCTCGGCGTCGCCGCTGGAGAACCGCACCGGAAGGGGCACGTTCACGGGCCGGACGCCGAGCCCGCGCGGAGCCTTCTCGGTCCGCTTGAGTGTGTTGTCGATGGGTGCCCAGTGGCCCTGGGCGTTCTTCGCCCGCTGCGGGAGGGCGTGGATCTGGGAGCGGAGCCGGCCGTTCGGCAGGGCCCAGGTCAGCTCGGTCGCGGTCGTCGCCGTCTCGACGAGCACCTGCTTGCCCGTGCGTCGCGCCTGGGCCATGGCGGCCTGCTCGTCGCGCAGGGGAGTCGAGGCGGGCTTCGCCTCGGTCCCTTGGGTCCGCTGGGCCGTTGGGGGAGCTTCCGGTTGCCACCAGGGCAACAGGGCAGCGGTGAGTGCGGCCAGAACGAGGCCGAGAGTGCAGGCCAGCCTGGTGCGCGTGCGCACGAAGGGGCTGAGCAGGCGGGGCGCGGTCACGGCGGTCTACTCCCGTAGGGACCAAGCGGAATGGGGACAGCACAGACAGCCCCGGACGGCGGACCGCGGGGCACAGGCGCGCAAACGATCACATGGCTTTCACGGTCTGTCCACAGATAAGGAAGTTGTGAAGTTGTGATGTTGTGACGGAGGTTGCGCGCTGAGTGACCATTTCTGCTTGCTGTGAGGCTTTTTGATGACCCATTAGGAGCAACATCCGGCAAATAGGGCAATCCGCCTGAAGGGTCACCGGTGGTGGAATTCGCGCGGATATGGGTGGTGGCGCAGCTCACGTGCCTTACGTTCCGTGGCTTTGTCTGATCTTGAATCGCGCGGCGTTCATGACAGAGGGTGCACACGCGTGCGCCTGGAGCAGGCGTGCGCCCTTTGGTGTTTCCGCACCTCATCGGTTTTTGTCTGGGTTGCCTCAGTGGGAGTCGGCGCGTATGCGTGCTTCAGGTCCGCTGTCATGGCTGGGGCGGGGACGCCCAGCCATGACGGAGTCACAACGACGACGTCGGCGGCTCGGCCGCACGGCGATCGTCCTTCTGTTGTCCTCGACCTTGTCGGTGACGAGCCTGAGCGCGCAGGCGTGGGCGGCACCGGGTCCCGGCATGAGCCGCGAGGAGGACGCGGCGCAGGTCAAGCTGCCCGAACTGCCCCCGGACGCGCCGCTCGACGGGGATGTCACGGCGCCGAAGGAACTGTCCACGGCCAAGGTCGATCCGGTCGAACCCTATGCTCCGACCGCCCTCACTCCCTGGCAGGCGGGCCTCGGTACCGCCGACCCGGCAGCCGTACCCGTCGGAGAGACGGCCCCGGTCAGCAACGGGCTGCCCGTCGGGATCGGAGTCGCCGAAGGCACGCTGCCGACCGACGTGGACGGTCAGTGGAAGGTCGATCTGGCGCCCCAGTCGACGTCCCAGGAGGCCGGGCTGGCAGGTCTGGTCATGCAGATCACGCCGCCGGCGGACGCCGATCCGAACGGCGAGATCACGCTCAGCGTGGACACCGCCGGCTTCGAGGACCTCTACGGGCCCCGGGCATCCGAACGCTTCGGCATCATGGTCGTGCCCGACTGCGTCTTCTCGGCACCCACGACCGGCGACTGCGCGGACGGTGGCGGCGGTACGGAGCCGATGTCGGGCGGCGACGCCTCGGACTCGTTCGAGCAGCTGACCAGTTCGGTGGAGACGGTGCCCGCGTCGGAGGCTCCGACCGGCAGCAGGGTCGCGAAGAACGCTCCGCAGCGTCAGATCGTCACCGGCACCGTGTCCGTGGGCAAGCTGATGGGCGGCGAGGCCGCCCCCGCACCCACCGGTGCCTCCGTCCGTACCGCCGCGCTCCCCGTGGTCAGCGCCTCGGGCAGCTCCACCGTCGCCGTCGGTGACACCGGCGCCTCCCGGTCCGGCGACTTCACGGCCTCGCCGCTGCTGTCCTCCGGCTCCTGGTCGGCGGGCGCCTCGTCGGGCGCCTTCACGTACGCGTACCAGGTGCAGACCCCGGAGACGGCCGGCGGCCTGATGCCGAAGGTCGCCCTCTCCTACTCCTCGCAGTCCGTCGACGGCCGTACCTCGGGCACGAACAACCAGGCCTCGTGGATCGGTGACGGCTGGGACTACAACCCCGGCTCCATCACCCGTACGTACGCCGGATGCCGCCAGGACTCGAAGAAGCCCGGGTCCAACAACCCCACGCACCGCACCGCGGACCTCTGCTACGGCTCGGAGAACGCCACCCTCTCGCTCGGTGGCACGACCACCGAGCTGGTGTGGGACGCCACGAAGGAGAAGTGGTTCACCGCCAACGGTGACGGTTCCACGATCGAGCTGAAGAAGGACACCTCCCGGGACCCGCGCACCGGCGACGGGAACATCAAGGACGAGGACGGTGAGTACTGGGTCGTCACCACCAAGGACGGCACCAAGTACCACTTCGGCCTGAACAAGCTGCCGGGCTGGACCGACGGCAAGGACTACACGAACTCCGTCCTCGCGGTTCCGGTGTACGGCAACCACCCCGGCGAGCCCTGCTACAAGGCCGGCGACTGGCCGAAGTCCGGCTGCGACCAGGCCTGGCGCTGGAACCTCGACTACGTCGAGGACGTCCACGGCAACGCCATGTCCCTGTGGTGGAAGCGCGACACGAACTACTACGCGCGCAACTTCCAGTGGAACACCCCGGTCCAGTACCACCGTGACGGCTACCTGTCGCACATCGACTACGGCCAGCGCAAGGACAGCATCTTCACCGCCGAGGCCCCGGCGCGGGTCACGTTCGCCGTCGACGAGCGGTGCAAGACCGAGGGATCCCTCACCTGCTCCGAGGCCAACTTCACCTCGAAGGACCCGGGTGCCTACCGGATCTGGTACGACACTCCGGCCGACCTGAACTGCCGTAAGGCCAAGCCCTGCTGGAACGCGGGCCCGACCTTCTGGTCCCGGAAGCGCCTGGCATCGATCACGACGGAGTCCCAGCGCCAGAAGGGCTCGACCGCCCGCCAGGAAGTCGACGCCTACACGCTGCACCAGAACTTCCCCGTCCACAGGACGGGTACCAACACCGCCCTGTGGCTGGAGTCGATCCAGCGCACCGGCTTCGGGCCGCAGGGAGACACCGGCGAGAAGACGCCGCTCAACGCGGTGCGTTTCGAGCACAACCCGGAGGACATGCCCAACCGCGTCAAGGACGACGCGGCCCCCGGCTTCTCCCGGCTCCGGATCGCGCGTGTCATCAACGAGTACGGCGGCGAGACCGTCGTCACCTACAAGAAGCCGGCCGGCGACTGCGCCACCGGCACCGGACTGCCCGGCAAGAACGACACGGCCGCGCTCAAGGCCAACAACCGGCTCTGCTACCCGGCGTTCTGGCACCCGGACCCCGAGGTCGAGGACATCGACTGGTTCCACAAGTACGTCGTGGACACCATCGAGGAACTCCCCAACGTCACCGACTCGTACCCGACCACGACGCAGTACGCGTACATGAACCCCGGCTGGCGGCTCGCCGAGGCGGAGTTCACCAAGAAGTCGACGCGGACGTACTCCCAGTTCGCAGGGGTCGAGCAGACCACCACGATCACTGGCGTGGACCGGAACGTCACCGACGACGGTGCGGGTTCCGGGGACAGCCCGGCCACTAACAACCCCAAGACCAAGTCCGTGGTCCGCTACTTCCGCGGCATGGGCAGCACCGTCCCGGTCAAGGACATCCACGGCCAGGAGATAGCCAAGGACGAGGAGCCCTTCGCCGGCCGCATCGCCGAGGAGCTCACCTACTCCGACAGCGGCGACGCGGACACGGACTGGCTGACCCGCTCCATCACCGTCCCCGAAGCCACCGAACTCGCCAAGCGCGACCGCGACGACGGCCTGAGCGACCTCAAGGCCTGGCGCGTCACCGAGCCTCGGACCCTGTCGTACACCAAGTCCTCCGGCACCGGTGACGACAAGCGCACCGAGCGGATCGTCGAGACGAAGACGATGTACGAGCCGACCTACGGCTTGCCCGCTCTGGTCGAGTTCCTGGGTGACACCGGCAGGACCGGTGACGAGAGCTGCTCGAAGCTCGAGTACGTGCACGAGATCGACAAGAACATCATCGGTCTCACCAAGCAGGCCCTGACCTCGCCCTCTCTGTGCGGGAACGCGGACTTCGGCGATCTGAAGTCCCTGAGCGGCGGCACGCGCACGGCGTACGACGGTGCGGCCTACGGTGCGCCGCTCGCCGGCACCACGCGCGGCCTGGCCACCGAGTCCTGGTCGCTGAACGGCGAGGGCACCGGGTTCCAGACCAACGGCACCACCGGCTTCGACGGCATCGGCCGAGTCATCCGCAAGACCGACCCGGACCAGAAGTCCTCCACGATCACCTACGACCCGCCCACCGGCCAGGTCTTCAAGGTGACCGAGCGCAACTCCCTCGGTCATGAGCAGATCCAGGAGCTGGAGCCGGGCCGGTCCGTGGGCGTCAAGACCACGGACCTCAACGGCCGGGTCAGCCAGGCGGAGTACGACCCGCTGGGCCGGCTCTCCAAGGCGTGGGGGCCGGGCCGTACGCCGACGGCTGTGCCGGACTTCAGGGCCGTGTACACCATTCCCGAGGAAGAGCCCCACCCGGACGACCCGACCCACACGATCCGTAAGCCTCCGTACGTCACCACGTACGCACGCGGCCAGAAGGACCGGATCGAGACGTCCGTCACCATCTACGACGGCCTCGGCCGGGAGCGGCAGACGCAGGAGGAGGCGACCGGCGGTCGCGGCCACCTCATCACGGACACGCTGTACAACAGCGCGGGTGAGGTCTACCAGACCAACAACGCCTATCTCACGCACAAGGCCAAGCCGGGCGAGCTGTTCACCCCGGACGCCGACACGGCCGTCCCCAACACCACGAAGTACACGTACGACGGCCTGGGCCGCGTGGTGCAGGAGACCCCGTGGCTCAAGTACGAGGCTCCGGGGTCCGAGGGAGCCACGTCGAAGGCGTTCCCGGAGCGGGCGACCCGCTACGAGTACGGCCAGGACTGGTCGAAGGTCATCAACCCGCAGGGTGCGGCCTCGTACCGGATCTTCACCGACGCGCTGGGCCGCACGTCCCGCGTGGACACCTTCAACCCGGCGGCTCCCGGCGGGTTCACGTCGATGAAGTACGAGTACGACAGCCGCGGCCAGCTGGTGAAGGCGGTCAACGCCGCCGACGAGCGGCACACATACTCCTGGACCTATGACCACCGCGGCCGGATGGACTCGTCCACCGACCCGAACTCGGGCACCAGCAGCACGAAGTACGACCACCGCGACCGGCCGGTGACCGTCACCAACGCACGCGGCAAGACCGTGTGGAACGGCTACGACGAGCTGTCCCGGCCGGTCCAGCAGAAGCTGGGCGGTTCCGACGGCACGCTCCTGTCGGAGTTCACGTACGACACCGTCGCGGGCGCCAAGGGCCTTCCGGCCACCGTCACCCGCTACACCGACGGACTGCCGTACAAGCAGCAGGTCAACGGCTACAACCAGGAGTACCAGCCGACGTCGACGACGCTGACCCTGCCGCAGTCGATCGCCGACACCTGGGGTCTGCAGAGCTCGTACACGTACGGCTACACGTACTCCGACACGGGCCAGCTGGAGGAGGCCTCTCTTCCGGCGGTCGGCGCTCTCGCCGCCGAGAAGCTGGTGGTCCGCTACAACAAGGACGGCCTGCCGCTCTCGATCTCCGGCAAGGACTGGTACGGCTCGGAGACGGTCTACTCGCCGTACGGCCAGGTCATGCGCTCGACCCTGGGCGCGCAGCCGTACCGGGTGTGGACGCAGAACACCTTCGACGAGGCCAGCGGTGAGCTGAAGGACCAGTACGCCTACCGCGAGAACACCGGGGACACGTCCCTGGTCGGCGGCAACCTCGTCTCGCACCGCTCGTACACCTACGACCCGGCGGGCAACGTCACCGGGATCAAGGAGCACTCCACCGGGATCGACGAGCGCCAGTGCTTCTCGTACGACCCGCTGGGCCAGCTGAAGCAGGCGTGGACCGACAAGGGTGCGACTTCGTGTTCCGCCGGTCCGAAGAACACCGACGGCACGATCAACGCCGTCGCGGGCACGGACGGCTCCGGCTACTGGCAGGAGTACGAGTACGACCTGCTCGGCAACCGCACCAAGCTGACCGAGAAGGACCTCGGCGGCGTCACGGCCAAGGACGCCGAGACGACCTACACCTACGGCAAGGCGGACGGCAGCCAGCCGAGCACGCTGACCAAGGTGTCGAAGACGTACACGACGCCCGCGGGCGCCGCCGTGAAGGCGGAGGCCACGCGTCTGTACGAGCTGACCGGCGAGACGAAGACGGTCACCTCGATCGAGAACGGCGACAAGCAGGAGCTGTCCTGGACCCATGACGGCCAGATCGACCGGATCACCGGCCAGGGCAGCGGCGGCAAGACGCAGTACGTCGGGCTCGCGGACAAGTGCCTGGACCTCAGGTCCGGACGCGCCGCGGCCGGGCAGGCCATCCAGCTGTACGTCTGCAACGCCTCGGGGGCGCAGAACTTCCGGTTCACCCCCAAGCCCGCTCCGAGAGAGGGGGCTCAGCCCGACCCGAACCTGGGCACGCTGTCGGTACAGGACACGTGGTGTGTCCGGCCGGTGGCGAACACGGTCGGCTCGGATGTGCAGGTCCAGAAGTGCGACGGTTCGGCCGCACAGGAACTGCGCCGGAACACGGCAGGCCAGCTGACGCACGTCGCGTCCGGTCTGTGCCTGGCGGTCAAGGACGGGCTCAGCGCCAACAGCACGCCGGTCGTGCTCGCGACCTGTAACGGCACCGCTGCGGCCCAGCTGTGGGCGGCGCAGAACGACACCCGTCACATCTACGGTCCTGACGGTGGCCGACTGCTGACCATCATGGGCAAGCAGGCCACCCTGCACCTGGGCGAGGCCGAGGTGATCGCCCAGCGCGGCGGCGTCCTCGTCAGCACGCAGCGCACCTACGCCGCCCCGGGGGGTGCGGTGGTGCGCGTCGCGTACGGCACCGGCGGGTCAAGGCTCCGCGCCGTGACGATGGACCACCAGGGAACGCCGTACGCGGAGGTCGGGCTCTTCGACAAGCAGCCGGTACTGATCCGCAAGCAGGACCCGTTCGGCAACAGCCGGGGCATCGACAAGGCCGCGGCCAGCATCGAGACGCACAAGGGCTTCCTGGGCAAGACCGACGACTCGGCGTCCGGCTACACGCCGCTCGGCGCCCGTCTGTACGACCCGGTGGTCGGCCGCTTCCTGTCCGTCGACCCGGTGCTCGACCTGAACGACCCTCTGCAGTCGAACGGGTACGCGTACGCGCACAACAATCCGGTGACGCACTCTGATCCGACGGGTCTGGCGATCAGCCTGACGGCGTCGGAGAAGGCGGCGGCGTTGATGGGCGCCGGCCTTTCGGCGGCTGAGGTCGCGCAGGCCCAGGCGACGATGGGCAAGTCGCTGAGTTCGGTGATCCTGGGCGCCGCCTGGGCTGTCCTGAGCGAGTTCATCCCCTCGCTGGATGACGCCGTTGCCTGCTTCGGTGGTGACCTTTGGGGCTGTGGAAGCTTCATCTTCGACCTGATCCCGTGGTCGAAGGCTTTCAAGATTCCGGGCGTCATCAGGGCCATCGACCGCACGATCGGAGCGATCCAGGCCTTCAGGGCAGCGAAGAAGGCGGCTGAGATCGTCCTCAAGACCGCCAGGGCGGCCGAGGCGGCGGCGCTCAACGCCAAGAAGGCGGCGATCGAGAAGGCCAAGAAGGCCGCGCAAGCGGCCAAGAAGAAGCCGCCGGAGAAGGTCAACACCACCAGCAACAAGGCGGTCAACACTTCCAAGAAGACCGGTAACCCGGTCCAGAAGCAGGCGCAGGCGAAGGCGGCTCCGAAGTCCTCGTCGGCGGCCGGCTCGGGCAAGGGCAAGGGCGGCGGAGGCGGCGGCAAGGTCAGCACGCAGAAGGCCGGCGGCTCGTCGGGCGGCTCGTCCCGCAGCAACGGCGGCTCGTCCGGCGGCTCCTGCAAGACGCCAGGCAACAGCTTTGTGCCGGGTACGAAGGTCCTGATGGCCGATGGCTCCACGAAGCCGATCGAGCAGGTCAAGACCGGCGACAAGGTCGTTGCCACCGACCCGAAGACGGGCGAGACCCGCGTCGAGACGGTCACGGCCGAAATCACTGGTCAGGGCCTGAAGCACCTGGTCAAGGTCACGATCGACGTCGACGGCAAGTCGGGCACGAAGACGTCCGACATCACGGCGACGGACGGCCACCCCTTCTGGGTCCCGGACCTCGGCAAGTGGCTCGACGCCACGGACCTGAAGCCGGGCCAGTGGCTCCGGACGAGCACGGGCACGTGGGTCCAGATCGGTGCGGTCGAACGTTGGACGTCGCAGGGCGCGACGGTCCACAACCTGACCGTCTCGGATGTCCACACGTACTATGTTGCGGCGGGTAGCGCCCCGGTTTTGGTCCACAACTGTGGAGCGAACGTTGATGGGTACTACTACCGCGGTGTCGTCGAGGGGCACCATAGCTATGACACCGCTGCGCAAGGCCGTGCGGTGCCCCGCGGAACCCGCTCGGACATGAACGACCACTCGGGTGGAGATGGCACGGATACCATCTTCACGTCGTGGTCGGACGACTTCGAAAGTGCCGAGTTCTTTGCCCAGAATCGGGGAGACGAGTGGATTGGGAGAGGTGTGATGTTGCGCATCAGGGTGGCAAGCATCGATCCCGCCATAGGGCCGTCGAGAAACATCCAGATCCACGGCGGTCCCTATGAAAGGTTCTTCGAAGACGAGCATCTCATCGTTGGTGAAATCCTGGCCGACGACATCAGCTTCGACTTCGGGCGAACCTGGACACCAGTCGGGCGGCGATGAGGTGAACGAGGTATCCGCGAGTGAACTGCTCGCTGCATTCGAGTCCGACTCCGATGCCAGCATTCAGGCCAAGAATGCATTGCTTTCCGGAGCGCCTTTCGAGATCTGGCTCAAACCTCTTCCAGCGTCGATGCTTCGGGGCATCCTTCGCGGGAGGGTGGGAAGTCTGCAGCGGCGCGGTAAGCCGGTTGTCGGGATCACGGAATGCCTTGCGGGTCTTGCCGAAAAGGGTGAGCAGGGCGTTCTTGTGGCCAACGTGGACGATCGCGAACGAGGCGGATACCTCTTTCGTCTCTACCTTGATCCGCAACCGCTCAAAGTGGTCGGATGTATGGGGTTTGGCTCCTCCCCCGAAAGTGACCCCACCACCGGTCCCGAGTAAACACCGCGGATAGGGGAAGCTCCAGAATGCCCCAGCGGCCCCACTGGATCTTTGTCTGGTGGGGCCGCTGGGTTTTGACGTCGGAGGGCGCGACAGCAACGATCGCCAAGTGGGTTCCGTCGCGCAGCGCGGGAGTTTGTGGCCTCTGGCGGGAAGCGGCCCGCCTGCGTGGGGTGGCAGCCGTTGACGACCTGGTAAGGCTCGCCGCCCAGCGAGGCATCCTGTGGGGCGGCGGGCTTCAGTGAGTGGGGCGGCGGGTGGCCAGCCAGGTGCGGGCTTCGCGGAATTCGCGGGGGCGGTAGCCCGGGCCGCCGCAGCAGGACTTGTGGAAGCCGACGCCGGCGTTCAGGAGCAGTGTGAGGGTCCGCCAGGCGGCCCTGTCACGGCGGGGCGGGGTGGCGAAGGCGGAACCGGCGTGGATCATCTCGCGTGCACACCGCGGACACCGCCGTGCGCGGTCCTTGTCGTACGGCTGCTTGTACGAGGCGCGGCACGGCAGACAGACGTACGAGGTCTTGGCGTGTCCCATGGGGGCAGCGTAGGGGCGCGCGAGGCGGGGCGGCCACGAAATTAGCCGCCCCCGGCTTTGCGCCGGGGGCGGCCCTTCGTTTGTGTGGCGCCGTTGGTCAGACCTTCAGCGGCTGCGGTTCCGGGGTCGTGGTCGGGGGAGTGGTGCCGGCCGCTGCCACCGGGGTCTCGACCGGGTCCGTGTTCACGTTGTGTTCCTCCAGGAGGCGGGGGCTGAAGCCCCAGAAGTACGTGGCTACGAAGCCGACCGCGTAGCCGGTCAGGAGGCCCGCCGCGTAGATCGCGATCGTTTCGGCCAGGCCCTTGTTGCCGTCGAGGAGGGGGAAGAGGGCCCAGCCCGAGGGGCCGATGGCGGTGGAGCCGACCTTGGTGCCCAGCATGTTGAAGAGGCCGACGAAGCCGGCGCCGAAGGCGCCGCCTACGCAGGCCGTGACGAAGGGGCGGCCCAGGGGGAGGGAGACGCCGTAGATCAGGGGCTCGCCCACGCCCAGGAAGCCGGCCGGGAGGGCGGACTTGATGGTGCGGCGGATGGAGCCGTTGCGGGGGAGCTTGAGGTAGACCGCCATCGCCGCGCCGACCTGGCCCGCGCCCGCCATCGCCAGGATCGGGAGCAGGACCGTGAAGCCCTGCTGCTCGATGAGGGTGGTGTGGATGGGGATCAGGGCCTGGTGCAGGCCCAGCATCACCAGGGGGAGGAACAGGCCGCCCAGGACGAAGCCCGCGCCCGCGCCGGCGTTGGCCAGCAGCCAGTTGGCGAAGTCGCCGATCGCCGTGGAGATCTCGCCCGCCACGAACATCAGACCGAAGATCGTGACCAGGCCCGACACCAGGACCGTCAGCGTCGGCGTCACCAGGACGTCGAGCGACTCCGGGACCCAGCGGCGGCACCACTTCTCGACGTACACCGCCAGTACCGCCGCGCCCAGCGCGCCCAGTACTCCGCCCTGGCCCGGCGAGAGCGTCTGGCCGAACGCGTCGATCTTCGCCACCCCCGGGAAGACGATGATCGCTGCCACCGCGCCGCCCAGGATCGGTGTTCCGCCGAATTCCTTCGCGGTGTTGAAGCCTACGAATACTGCGATCAGGGCCATGAAGCCGCTTGCCATCGCCGCCAGGGCCGGTGTCACGCCCGGCAGCCAACCCAGGTTGATCAGGAGGCCGTTCAGGCCCGCGATGATGCCGCAGCCGATCAGTGCCGGGATCAGGGGGACGAAGATGTTCGCGATCTTGCGGAGGAAGAGTTTGAAGGGGGTGGAGTTGCGCGCCTTCTGTGCCGCCTTGATCGCCGCGCCCTGCGCCGCCAGGTCGTCCGCCGGCGGCTTCGGCGCCGCCGCCACCAGCGCCTCGAACTCCGGCGTCACCCGCGCGACCGTGCCCGGGCCGAGCACGATCTGGTACGTGTCGTCCTCCACCACGCCCATCACGGCCGGCAGCGCCCGCAGGGCGTCGTCCTGGACCAGGGAGCGGTCCCGCAGACCCAGCCGGAGCCGGGTCATGCAGTGAGCCACCGAGTCGATGTTCTCGGGGCCGCCGACGAGCGGGAGGATCGCGGCGGCGATGGCGCGGTTCTTGTCGTCTGTGCTCATGTGCGGTGGTGCCTTGCTGTGCGGGGAGTGGGGGACGTACAGGGGGCGGGTGTTACGGGGTCAGGGCTGCTCGGAGGTGGCCCTTTGAGGCGTCGAGGCGTTCGGCCGCCGTCTTGGCATCGATGTCTGCCAGGATCATCAGGATCGCGGTCTTCACCTCGCCGTCCGCCTCGGCAAGCGCGCTCTCGATCTGCTCGTCCGGCGCGCCGGTCGCGAGCGAGACGATCCGGCGCGAGCGGGCCTGGAGCTTGTCGTTGGAGGCGCGGACGTCCACCATCAGGTTTCCGTACGTCTTGCCCAGCCGGATCATCGTGATCGTCGAGATCATGTTGAGGACCAGCTTCTGGGCCGTGCCCGCCTTCAAGCGCGTCGAGCCGGTGAGGAGTTCGGGGCCCGTGACGATCTCGATGCCGTGCTCGGCCGCCGCCGCCAGTCCGCTGTCCGCGTTGCAGGACAGGCTGATCGTCAACGCGCCCGCCGCTCGGGCGTGTTCGACGGCGCCGATGGCGTACGGAGTGCGGCCCGAGGCGGAGATCCCCACCACCGTGTCGTTCGGGGTGAGGCCGAGCTCGTCGAGGTCGGCTGCGGCGAGTTCGCGCGAGTCCTCCGCGCCCTCCACCGCCTTCACCATCGCCGACGGGCCGCCCGCGATCAGGCCGACGACCTCCGACGGGTCGGTGTTGAACGTGGGCGGGCACTCGCTGGCGTCGAGGACGCCGAGCCGGCCGGCCGTGCCCGCGCCCGCGTAGATCAGGCGGCCGCCGCGCGCCATACGGGCGGCGGTGGCGTCGATCGCGGCCGCGATCAGCGGCAGCCGCTCCGCGACGGCGGCCGGGACGGTCTGGTCCTCGGCGTTCATCGTGCGGGCGATCTCGAGCGTCGGGAGCTGGTCGATCTCCGCGAGTTCGGGACGGAACGCCTCGGTGGCGAGGGTGGCCAGCTGGGCGCGCAGTTCGGAGTACGTAGCTGAGGAAGTTGAAGACACGTGCGGCTCTTTCGGGGCTCTGGCGGGGCTCTGGTCAGCGGGTGCGGGGGGAGTGGCGGTGGGCCAGGGCTTCGTACGAGGCCGCGAGGGCAGGGGCCGCCGTCTCGTACGTACGTTGGGTGACGCAGGTGAACAGGCAGTCCACGACCAGGAGTTGGCTGGTACGGGACGACATGGCCGCGGGGCGCAGTTCGCTCTCGCGGGCGGTGGAGGTGGTGAGGATGTGGTCGGCGTACTGCGTCACGGGCCCGTCCGGGCGGCCGGTGATCGCGACCGTGGTGGCGCCGTGGTCGAAGGCGACGCGGAGGGGTTCTATGACGTCGCCGGTCGAACCGGAGTGCGTGATCGCGATGGCGACGTCGCCGGAGCGGAGCTGCACGGCGTTGGTCACGGCCAGGTGCGGGTCGCTGTGCGCGTGCGCGAGGAGGCCGATGCGGAGGAGCTTCTGGACGAGGTCCTGGGCGACGAGGCCGGAGGCGCCGACGCCGTAGACGTCGATGCGGCGGGCGCCGGCGAGGGCGGCCACGGCGGCGCCGAGCTGGACGGTGTCCAGGCCCGCGGCGGTGTCGGCGAGGGTCTGCTGCTCGTCGTAGGCGAGCTTGGCGACGACGTCCGCGATCGGGTCGTCCACGGCGATGTCGGCGGTGACCGCGGGAGCCCGGCCGGACTGCTGCTGCGCGGCGAGGCCGGCGAGGGCGAGGCGCAGGTCGCGGTAGCCGGGGTAGCCGAGGAGGCGGGCGGTGCGGACGACGGTCGCCTCGCTGGTGCCGGTGAGCTCGGCGAGGCCCGTGACGGTGAGGGCGGCGCAGCCGGCCGGGTCCCCGGCGACGGCCTCGGCGACGCGCTGCATCGAGCGGGTCATGGAGGGCGCGAGCGTCCGCACCTTGGCCGCGAGCGCGGCGGGCGCGGGCGGGGCGGCTTCGGCGAGGGCCTGGCCCGGGGTGGGTGCGGAGCCGGTGCCTCGGACCTGCGCCGGGGCGGGGGTGGACGCGGTGGAGGGCGGCCCTGAGGTCGGGGCCCCGGGCGCGGGCACCTGGCCGCTGAAACTTTCCTTCACGTCATTGGTCACACCTGAAAGATATTTTCGAGCGCGGGAGGCGTCAAGACCCCATGAGTCCCCGGAAGTCCCCGTACGGTCCCGGATGCGGACGGGACCTTCGCCCCTGAGGCTTGTCGGGTGACAATGTGCGCATGGACGACATCGACCCTCTGGAGCAGGCGCTGCACGCCGCCCGAGCCCTGGTCCTCGCCGATCTCGCGGCGCGCGACGTGGCCGCCGCCGAGGTCGTGTCACTGGTCGAGGACGCCGTCACCCACCGCCGTTGGTGGGTCGAGCAGTGGCCCGAAGGCACCGAGTACGTCGCAGGCCTCGTCGCCCAGGACGTCCAGGACGCCCTCCTGGAACGGTACGGACGCTGGCCCCTCTGCCCCGTCTGCCCCACGGGCGACCCGCACGCCCTGGACGTCGAACCCGAACTCGGCCCCGACCCGCACTGGGTCTGCGGCAAGGCCGGCGTGGTCGTCGCCCCGGTGGGCGGACTGACGTGACCCTCTACATCGACCCGCCGACCTGGCCCGGCCACGGCCGCATGTGGTCCCACCTGGTCAGCGACGTCTCCCACGACGAACTCCACGCCTTCGCCGCCGCGATCGGCGCCCCGCCCCGCGCCTTCGAGCGCGACCACTACGACATCCCGTCCGACCGCTACGCGGACGCGGTGGCGGCGGGCGCGGTCGAGGTCGGCTCGAAGGAACTCGTACGCCTCATCACGGAGGCGGGCCTGCGGCGGCCGAAGGGGCGCCCGGAGGACTGGCCTGCGGAGGCCTGACGGGCTCGGCCCTGTACAGAGCCCTGCCCGGCCCGTACAGCGCCCGGCCCGGACCCGCCCCCGCCCCCGCCGGGCTCGTACTCAGTAGGTGATCGCCGCCCCGTGCGTGGCCGTCAGTGCGTCCGTGGCGTGCCCGTCGTGGATCTTGACCGGGTTGCCGTCGACGTTCCGTACCTTCAGCGTCGTACGGACCTGGCTGCAGCCGCCGAGCTGCGCGGTGGTGAGCGTGAGCGTGTTCGCCGCCGTCTGGTGGTGCTTGGCGTTGGAGATGTTCCAGCGCGCGACCGGACCCGTGATCGGGCCGCCGCACAGCGAGCCGTCGGGGTTGCGGGGCTGGGCCTCGACCCAGGTCTCGACGGTGGTGCCGGTGTAGGCGCTGGTCCCGCCGGAGCAGATCGAGGAGCCGGCCGCGCAGGTCGAAAGCGCGGCGTCCTGGTAGAGGGAGATGGTGGGGGCGCCCGTCGGGGTGACGGTGTAGCCGAGGGTGGTGGCGGTGGTGGCCCGGGCGACCGTGACGCCGGTCCCCTGGAGCAGGGTCCAGCGGGCGATGGTGGGGTAGTCGGCAGTGGTCTTGCGGGCCAGCTCCGCGCCGGCCGGCACGCGCATGGTGACGGTACGGCTGCCCTGGATGATCGAGGAGTACGAGACGACCGACAGACGGCAGGTGTAGTCGCCGTCCGCGGGCGCGACGAACACCCAGCGCAGGGAGGCGGTCAGCGAGGCCTCGATCGGCGGCACCAGATTCGCCGCCCAGTAGGCCCCGCCCTCGGTGCCGGTCGGCAGCGCGGTCCCGTCCGCGTCGCGGCAACGGATCGCGAAGGTGTTGCCGATGTTGTCACCGGCCGAGAGCGTGTCGACGGGGTCGACGGAGAAATACCGGGACCACAGGTACGACTTCTCCCCCGCGGCCGCGCTGAACGCGATCTCGGTGCCCGGCACGTCCTTGTACGTGTCGGCGTTCCGCGTCACCTCGTACGTGAAGTCCGCCGACGCGGCGGTGGCGGGCGCCGCGCCGGACACCGTTCCCGCGAAGGCGAACACGACCGCCCCCGCCGCTGCCCCGGCGGTCTTTCCCGCCGCCCACGTCCTGCTGCGTATCACTGAGTTCCCCGGTCCCGTGTGCGTGGACCCCGTCGGTCGGGATCAGCGTGACGATACGCGGGTCTTCTCCGGCTCCTGCGCGGAGGCGCCGAACACGACGCGGGAGGGGCGGGACTTGGTCAGCCGGAGCGAGAGGGCCACCGTGCCCAGGGCGACCACCGTCATCGCCGCGCCCGCCCAGGCCGTCGAGGCGAAGCCGAGGTTCGCGTCGATCGTGGTGCCGCCGAGCCAGGGGCCCGCCGTGTTGCCCAGGTTGAAGGCGGCCGTCGTCGTGGCGCCCGCGAGGGTCGGGGCGGCGCCGGCCACGTTGAACATGCGGGCGTTGAGGGCGGGGGCCGTGTAGAAGGCCGAGACGCCGAGCAGGAACGAGAGCGCGATCACCGCGACGGGGCTGGAGGCGAAGAGGGCCAGGGCGACCAGGAAGACCGTCGAGGCCGTGACGCCGCTGAGCAGGACCCCGAAGAGGTGCGCGTCCGCGACCCGGCCGCCGATCGTCGTACCGATCAGCGCGCCGATGCCGAAGAGGCCGAGGATCGCGGAGACCCAGCGCGCGTCGATCCCGGCCACGTCCGTGATGACCGGCGCGAGGTACGAGAACGCGCAGAAGACGCCGCCCGCCGCGAGCGCCGTGATCACGATCGACAGCAGTACCTGCCGGTCCCGGTAGATCGCCAGCTCCCCCTTGAGGCGCGGCTTCGTCTCCGGGAGCGGGATGTGCGGGATCCGGGTGACCACGCCCACCAGCGCGATCGCCGAGGCCACGCCGACCGCCCAGAACGCGGCCCGCCAGCCGAGGTGCTCGCCGAGGAAGGCGCCCGCCGGGACACCCAGGACGTTGGCGATGGAGAGGCCGCCGATCATGACCGCCATCGCGCGGGCCCGCGAACTCACCGGCACCATCGCGATGGCGACCGCCGCCCCGACCGCCCAGAAGCCGGCGCACGCGAGCGCGCTCAGGACCCGCGAGGCGAAGAGGACGGCGTAGTTCGGCGCGAGCGCGCCGGCGACCTGGCCGAGGCCGAAGACCGTGATCAGGGTCACGAGCGTCGTCTTGCGCGGGAGCCGGAGGGTCGCGACGGCGAGTAGCGGGGCGCCGACGACCATGCCGATCGCGAAGGCCGAGATGAGGAGTCCCGCCCGGGGTATGGACACGTTCATGTCGTCGGCGATGGGCGGCAGCAGCCCGGACAGCATGAATTCGCTGGTGCCGAGCGCGAAGACGGAGAGGCCGAGGATGTAGACGGCCAGCGGCATGCGGGTGGCGGCGGTGGGGGTGGGGGAGGGCCCGGGGGAAGGCGCGGGGGAGGGGACGGTGGGCTCGGCGGGGGTTGACGGCATGACATGCGTCAACCCGCAGGTCACCCCTGTCATTCCCCGGGGGAGGAGTGTCTCGCGATACGGACGAAGACGCCGGCCCCGCCCCCGCGGGGGTGGGACCGGCGTCCGGTGGTCTCAGAGTCAGAAGACGAGGTTGCCCGCGTCGCTCGCCCACGGCACGGAGGCCAACAGGCCGCCGCGCATCGGCGCGCGCCAGTCGCCCGTACCCCGGTAGAACTTCTGCGACGACGGGTTCGTCGCCAGGAGGTCCGGGCGGCCGTCCCGGTCGCCGTCGCCGATGCCGGTGAGCTGGCTGAACGCGCCCCAGCCCGCGCCGACCCTCGTACGCGCCGTGAAGGTGCCGTCGCCCTTGCCCAGGTACAGCCAGAGGACACCGGCCTTGTCCCGGGCGAACAGGTCGCCCGCCGGTCCGCCCGCGATGTCGCCGACGGCCACGAGGTCGTTGTAGATCCCCCAGCCGCTGCCGATCTTCGTCCGCCCGGAGAACGGGGCGGTCGCGGAGCCGGTGCCCTTGTAGAGCCAGAGCGCGCCGGCCTTGTCGGTGGCGACGAGGTCGGGACGCCCGTCCCCGGTCAGGTCGCTGCCGGCCGCGATCTTGTCGTAGATCTGCCAGCCGGTGCCGACCTTCACGCGGGTGGCGAAGCCGCCCGTGCCGGTTCCCTGGTAGAGCCAGAGCAGACCGGCCTTGTCCCGGGCCACGAGGTCGCCGACGGCGGAGCCGCCGAGGTTGCCCGTCGCCTCGATCTTGTCGTAGATGTTCCAGCCGCCGCCGAGCGACTGCCGCGAGTCGGCCGTCAGCTGGTTGAACTCCCGGTAGTAGGTGGTGTCGCTCCGCCACAGCTTGCCCGAGGTGTCACGGAAGAGGACGTCCGCGCTGCCGTTGTCGTCGAAGTCGTGCGGCACCGTCTTCCGGACGACCTTGAAGCTGCCGGAGGCGGAGGTGGCCGGACCGATGCCGTTGAGCGGCTTCACGGCCATGTGCCAGGTGTAGTCGCCGTTGTACGCGCTGGTGAAGGCCGGTCCGATCTGGCCGTCCCAGTCGACCGTCACGCTCGGGGTGTACGGGTGGCTCCGGACGAACTCACGGGTCTGTCCGGTCCGGACGTGGCGCAGGGTGATCGTCGCCTCGACGCTGGTCCGGGAGACCTGCCAGGTGAAGCTCGCCCTTCCGCCGTTCTTGTCGAGGTCGACGGTGGCGGGGATGTCGTTGCCGCCGATGACGGCGTGGGTGGGCTCGCCGGTGCTCGCCACCAGGGTGACGACCGGAGCCGCGCCGGCCGCACCGGGCACGAGCTTGTAGAGGCCCTCGCCCTGGGCGACGGTGCCGCCTCGGACGTACAGGCCGTCCGGGGCGGCGGCGGACGAGGTCAGGTGGTCGAGGAGCTTGACCTGTGCCTTCGTGGCCGGGTCGTAGGCGGTGAGGGCGTACAGCGAACTCGTGTTGCCGTTGGAGATGCCGCCCGGCTCGCCGTACACCACCCAGCCGCCGACCAGGCCGATCTGGACGTCGCTCGCGTACCCGTTCGCGATCGGGATCTGCTGGACCGTGCCCGTGGCGCGGTCCAGGAGGTGGATCGCGGGCATGTCGAGGTCGTCGCCGTCCGTCCACGCGACGTGGGTCTCCGAGACGGCGACGTCGCCCTTGAGCGAGCCGGACGTACGGTTGCGGATCTCGTCGACGGCGCCGGTGGCGAGGTCGAGCAGGCCCCACTTCTTCGTCGTGCCGTCGGTGAAGGTGACGAGGGCGTCCTCGGGCGTACCGGGGGCGACGTAGATGCCGGTCGCGTCGGCCGGGAGGCCGGTCACGTTCACCGCGCCGCCCTCCGTGTCGAGCCGGTGCATCCGGAGGTTCGTGCCCTTCGCGGACTTGGTGAAGGCCGCATGCCCCGCCGAGCCGGCGTACATGATGCCGTCGGCTTCGAGCCCCACGCGGACCTTGAGCGTGGCGTCGGTGCTCAGGTTCTTGAGCGTGACGATCCTCTGCTCGTCGGAGACCAGGTAGTCCGTGGTCCGCGAGGAGCGCAGGTGGTTCCACCATCCGAGGCCCCGCGAGGAACCGTCCGCGTAGCGCGTCCAGAGCTGGTCGGAGGTTCCCTTGGCGCGCGAGAGGAATCCGGTCAGTCCGGCGTCCGTCAACACGGCGTCCTTGGGGAAGGGGATCGGCGCCGCGGCGTTCGTGGCATCCGTCCGCGAAGCCGTCCCGCCGGTCGCCGGGTCGGCGGCGGTCGCGGCGCTCGCGGGCAGGGTGGTCAGCGTGCCCGCCCCGAGCGTGACGGCCAGGACGGTGGTGGCGGCGGCCAGGAGCCGACGCCGGGTCGAGCGTGCGTGAGGCACGTGAGGTTCCCCCTCAGATGAAACAGAAATGTGCTGGCGAACCATGCGCCACCTGAGGAGACTCACGAAACGGCGGAAAGTTGTACGAAGATCGGGCGCGGTTTCGTCAGGCCTCAAGCCCCGCCAGCTCCCCCTCCACATTCCGTCGCGCCCGCGCCTCCCAGTGCGTCGCCCCGTACTCCGTACGGAACAGCCGTGGCAGGGCGAGGAGTTGGCGGAGGACGGCCGCGCGGCCCTGGCGGAAGGCGTCGTCCGGGACGAAGGCGTACTCCTCGCGGACCGCCCGCACATACCCCCCGTACGTACCCTCGTCCGTCGCCAGGATCGCCAGGTCCGCGTCGCACAGGATCTCGCCGTTGGCGTCGCCCTCCGCCGGGTCGTGCGTCACCGTGACGCGGACCAGGCGGGCCACCTCCGCGACCTCGTGCGCGTCCAAGCCGGCCTCCGTCAGGGCCTTCTCGGCCAGGGTCGCCGAGCGCTCCTCGTTCTCGGAGCGGTCCGGGCGGTAGACCGCGTCGTGGAACCAGGCCGCCAGCCTGACCAGCTCCACGTCGCCGCCGACGTGCGGCAGTTCGTCGATGCGGTCCAGGACCGCCCGCAGGTGGTCGACCGTGTGGTACCTGCGCTGCGGTTCCGACCAGCGCGTCAGCAGGTTCCTGCCGTACGGCTCCGCCGGCGGGAGGTCCGAGCCCCGAGCCGCCAGCAGGGTCGAGGTCCAGCGTGCGAGGAGTGCGGGGTCCACGTCTGCGGTCATGGGGGGATCATCCCTCGGATCCGCTCCGTCTTACATACCCCCCATGGGTATGCTACGGTGCTCCGCGAAGGTACCCCCTAGGGGTATGCGTCGAGCGAAGGAGCAGGGCAATGTCAACCGTCAATCCCCGGCGCTGGTGGGCACTTGTCGTGCTCGCCGCCGCTCAGTTCATGGTCATCATGGACACCTCGATCATCGGCGTCGCGCTGCCCGAGATGCAGAAGGACCTGGGCTTCTCGCAGAGCGAGCTGCAGTGGATCTTCAACGCGTACGTCATCGTCTTCGGCGGTCTTCTGCTGCTCGGCGGCCGGCTCTCCGACCTGCTCGGCGCCCGCCGGATCTTCGTCACCGGCTGGGTGGTGATGATCGCCGGTTCGGTGCTCGCCGCCGCCGCGCAGACCGCCTGGGTCGAGATCGCCGGCCGTGCCGTCCAGGGCGTCGGCGGCGCGCTCATCGCGCCCTCCGCCATGACCCTGCTGATGATCCTCTTCATGCACGACCCGAAGGAGCTCGGCAAGGCGATGGCGCTCTACGGCGCCGCCGCCCCCGCAGGCGGTACGGCGGGTGTGTTCCTCGGCGGTGTCTTCACCGAGTGGATGAGCTGGCAGTGGGTCTTCATCATCTACATCCCCATCGGCCTCGCCACCCTCGCCGCCACCAAGGTCCTCCCGCCCGTCGAGTCCCGCCGCGGCTCCGTCGACGTCCTCGGCGCCGTCGCCGTCACCGCCGGTCTCGCGCTCGCCGTCTTCGCCGTCGTCCGCGCCCCCGAGGTCGGCTGGGGCTCCACCGGTACCGTCCTCCAGCTCGTCGGCGCCGCGGCCCTGCTCGTCCTCTTCCTCGTGATCCAGAAGTCCGTCCGCGAGCCGCTCATGCCGCTCGGCGTGTGGCGGATCCCGCGCCTCGGCTCGGCCAACCTGGCGATGACGCTGCTCGGTGCCGCGTGGATCCCGATGTGGTACTTCCTCAACCTCTACCTCCAGCAGGTCCTCGGCTACGGCGCCTTCGCCTCCGGCGCGGCCCTGCTCCCGATGACCGTCCTGCTGATGATCTTCATGACGGCCATCACCGCCCGCCTCATGGGCCGTTACGGTGCCAAGCCGCTGATCGCGGGCGGTCTGCTGGTCCTCGCGGCCGGGCTCGTCTGGCTCGCCGCCGTCCCGCCGACCGGCACCTTCCTCGTCGACGTCCTGCCCGCCTCGCTGGTCGCCGCGCTCGGCATGTCCCTCGCCTACATCCCGGCGATGATCGCCGCGATGTCCGGCGCCCCGCAGGAGCAGGCCGGTCTCGCCTCCGGCATCGTCAACACCACCTACAACGTCGGCTCCGCCCTCGGTCTCGCCGCGCTCACCGCCCTCGCCATGTCCCAGGGCGCGGACCAGCTCGGCAACCTCCCGGCCCTCACCGACGGCTTCTCCGCCGCCTTCATCGGCGCCGCCGTCATCGCCGCCGTCGGCGGTGTCGTCACCCTCCTCGTCATGAAGAGCGACAAGGCCCTCGCCGCCGGCGCCCCGGCCGAGTCCGCCCCCAGCGGCGACAAGGTCTCCGCCTGATACGGCGCTACGAAAAACACCTCCAGGGGCCGTCCGATCTCATCGGGCGGCCCCTTCCCCGTACCGGAAGGAAGCACCCGCCGTGCGCCACCACCACATCAGCACCCGCGCCGTCCACGTCGTCAACGACCCGCCCCCGCCCGGCAGTCGGCCCCTCTCCGTGCCGCTCGTGCAGTCCTCGGCCTTCGCCTTCGACTCCGCCGACGCGCTCGCCGAGGCCATGTCGGGGCCCGACGGGCCGTACGCGTACAGCAGGCGCGGCAATCCGACCGTACGGGCCCTGGAGCAGACCCTCGCCGGGCTCGAAGGCGGGGCCGGGGCGCTCGCCTTCGCGTCCGGCATGGGCGCGATCAGCGGGGTCCTCCTCGCCCTGCTGCGGCCCGGCGACCGGGTGCTCGCGCAGCGCTGCCTGTACGGCGGGACGTACGCCGTCCTCTCCGATCTCTCCGCCCGGTACGGGATCGAGGTCGCCTACGTCGACGGCGACGACCCGGGTGAGGTCGAGCGCCGGGCCGCCGACGGAAGGGTCCCCACGCTCCTCCTCCTCGAGACCATCGCCAACCCCACCGGCCGGGTCCCCGACCTGCCCGCGCTGCTCGCCGTCGCCCGTCGGCTCGGGATCACCTCCGTCGTCGACAACTCCCTCGCCTCGCCCGTCCTGTGCCGCCCCCTGGAGCTCGGGGCCGACGTCGTCGTCCACTCCACGACCAAGTACCTCTCCGGGCACTCCGACGTCCTCGGCGGCGCCGCCGTCTTCGCCGACGACGGGCTACGGCGCCGGATCTGGCCCCGTACCGTCGAACTGGGCGCCTGCGCCGACCCGTTCGCCGCCTGGCTCACCCTGCGCGGGATCCAGACGCTCCCGCTGCGGATGCGCGAAACCTGTGCCAACGCCGCCGTGCTCGCCGAGCGGTTCGCCGCGCATCCGCGCGTCACGGCCGTCCACTACCCGTGGCTCCCGGGCCATCCCTCGTACGACACCGCGCGCAAGGTGCTCTCCGGGGGCGGCGGGCTGCTCTCCGTCGAGCTGGCCGGCGGGCGGGAGGCGGGGCGGGCCTTCATCGAGGGGGTACGGGTCGCCCGGCTCGCGCTCTCGCTCGGCGGGGTCGAGAGCCTCGTCGCCCACCCCGCCTCCACCTCCCATCGCGAGCTGGACGCACGGGCGTTGGCGGCGGCCGGGATAGCGCCGGGGCTCGTACGGCTCTCCGTCGGGATCGAGGACGTCGAGGACCTGTGGGGGGACTTCGAGCGGGTTCTCGCGGAGCGGCCTGGACCGACGGGCCGACCCTGGAGCGCTTCTTTTGGGTTGACAAAAAGAACGAGCCATTCGTAAATTGGGTGTTGCCAGGGAACGATCTCTCCTAGGTCAAGGGGGAAGCGCGATGCGCTACTTCGAGGACTTCCGGCCCGGCGACGTCCATGAACTGGGCACCGTCACCGTCACGACGGACGAGGTGCTGGAGTTCGGCCGGCGCTTCGACCCGCAGCCCTTCCACACGGACGAGGAGCTCGCGAAGAACTCTTCGTTCGGGGGCCTGATCGCCAGCGGCTTCCACACCCAGGCGCTCTTCATGCGCCGTTACGTGGACGGACTGCTCGCCTACAGCGCCTGCCTGGGGTCGCCCGGCATCGACGAGGTCCGCTATCTGCGGCCCGTCCGCCCGGGAGACGTGCTCACCGCCCGCGTGGAGATCCTTGGCTCCACCCCGTCGCCGTTCAACCCCGCCACCGGCACCGTCAAGCCGCGGTGCACGCTCGTGGCCGCCGACGGGACGGCCGTGTTCAGCATGATCCTGCACAGCATCTTCCGGCGCCGTCCCGCCGGTACCGAGGCCGCACGTCTGTCGTCGATGCCCGCGGCCGAGGATCCCGTCGCCTGTGCGCGCGTGAGTGCCTGAGCACGGCCGTCCGCATCCTCTCCCAACCGCCAAGTGAAGGGGGACCTCCTGTGGAGGCCGTATCCCGCACCGCCCAGTGGACCGCCGCCGCGCGCGCCCTGGAGACCGAGCGCGAGGACCGGCTCTTCGCCGATCCCTACGCGCGCACCGTCGCCGACCGGATCGGCTTCGAGCTCCTGGAGCGCTACGCCGGGGCCGGCACCGTGCCGTTCCTCGCGATCCGCACCACCTACCTGGACCGGGCCGTCGTCAAGGCGGTCGAGGAGCGCGGCATCCGCCAGGTCGTCCTCCTCGCCGCCGGCATGGACACCCGTTTCTTCCGGCTGCCCTGGCCCGACGGCGTCACCGTCTACGAGCTCGACCGCCCCGCCCTCCTCGACGCCAAGGCGGCCATGCTCGCCGACGAGCCCCGCCCGGCCGGACGGACCCGCGTCACCGTCCCCGTCGACCTGACCCAGGACTGGACGGGACCGCTGAAGGAGGCGGGCTGGAAGAGCGACGAGCCCGTCCTGTGGGTGGTCGAAGGGCTGCTGTTCTTCCTGCCCGAGCAGGCCGTACGGACCCTCATCTCGACGCTCTCCGCGCACGCCGCGCCCGGCTCCGTGCTGCTCGGCGACGTCATCTCCCGCGCCGCCCTGGACAACCCGCTCTCCCGCCCCTTCCTCAACGCCCTGAAGGAGGACGGCAATCCCTGGCTCTTCGGCACCGAGGAGCCCGAGGCGCTGCTCGCCGACTGCGGCTGGGACGTACGGGAGGTCAGGCAGCCCGGAGAGGAGGGCGCCGACTTCGGCCGCTGGCCCTACCAGGTCCCGGCCCGCACCGTCCCGCGCGTACCGCGGTCCTTCCTCTTCACCTGCGACCTCCCGACTCAAGGACAGGAGGAGGCCTCATGAGCGCCCACGACTTCCACCAGCAGGTCATCACCGACGCCGGCGCCGCCGTCCGCGGCCTGACCGTCGCCCTCGGCGAGCGCCTCGGCCTCTACAAGGCCCTCGCCGCACACGGCCCGACGACCGCCACCCGGCTCGCCGAGAAGACCGGCACCAACCCCCGCTACATCGAGGAGTGGCTGCACGCCCAGCTCTCCGCCGGGTACGTCGAGCGCCACCCGAGCGCCGGTACGTACACGCTCCCCGCCGATCATGTCGCCGTGCTCGCCGACCCGAAGGCCGTCACCTTCGCCGCCGGGTTCTTCACCGCCCTCAAGGCGCTGTACGCCACCGAGGACCTGCTCGTCGACGCGTACCGCACCGGCGACGGCGTCGGCTGGGCCGAGCACGACGCGGCCCTCGACACCGGCATGGGCTCCTTCTTCCAGCCGACGTACGAGCACAAGCTCGTCCGCGACTGGCTGCCGGCGCTGCACGGGGTCACCGAGAAGCTCGCGGGCGGCGGGACCGTCGCCGACGTCGGCTGCGGTGTCGGGCACACCACCCTCCTCATCGCCAAGGCCTTCCCGGCGGCGACCGTCCACGGCTTCGACTACTCCGAGGAGGCCGTCTCGATCGCCCGGCAGCTCGCCGAGGAGGCCGGCCTTTCCGACCGGGTCGTCTTCGAGGTCGCCGCCGCCGACGACTACCCGGGCTCCGGCTACGACCTGGTGACCTTCTTCA
Source organism: Streptomyces sp. NPDC026092 (assembly GCF_040638605.1). Lineage (NCBI taxonomy): Bacteria > Bacillati > Actinomycetota > Actinomycetes > Kitasatosporales > Streptomycetaceae > Streptomyces > Streptomyces sp. NPDC026092. The sequence goes on along the minus strand of NZ_JBEZYN010000006.1, from coordinate 240,944 downwards.
ACGCCCTGCACGACATGGGCGACCCGGTCGCCGCCGCCCAGCACGTCCACAAGTCCCTCGACGGGGACGGCACCTGGATGCTCGTCGAGTCGAACGTCTCGCCCGCCGACATCGACACCCGCACCCCCGCCGCCCGCATGTTCATGGCCCTGTCCGCCGTGATGTGCCTGCCCGTGGCCGTCGCCCAGCGCGGCCCGCACGCGCTCGGCAACCACTCCGGCGAGACGGCCTTCCGCGCCATCGCCGAGGAGGCCGGCTTCACCCGCTGGCGGCGCGCCACCGAGACCCCGGTCAACGCGGTCTACGAAGTCCGGCCGTAACCGCACCGGACAAGGCCCACCCCCGACCCTCAGCGAGGAGTTCCCATGGGCGTCAGCGCCCCCCTGCCCGTCACCGACCGGTTCATGGAGGTCCTGGAGCGGCTCAGCTCCCGCTCCATCGAGGAGTACTACAACCCCTACCAGCAGTTCGACTGGCCGGACCACCTTGAGGAGAAGCAGCTGTGGATGACCCCCGAGCTGCTCACCGTGTACGGCACCCCGCACTTCGACGAGCTGGGTGAGGAGACGATCCAGAGGCTGTCGAAGTGGGAGTCGATCAACTTCTACAGCCTCAACGTGCACGGCATCCGCGAGCTGCTCATCGAGGTCGTCGGCCGGATCCACATGCCCGGCTTCGAGGTGCCCTCCGACTTCTTCCACCACTTCATCGGCGAGGAGAACGAACACATGTGGTTCTTCGCCGAGTTCTGCCGGCGCTACGGCCACAAGATCTACGGCTCCACCGCCATGCGCGCCGACTCCGCGTGGGAGCCGGAGGTCGAGAACTTCCTCGTCTTCGCCCGCATCCTCTTCTTCGAGGAGCTGGTCGACCACTACAACACCCGGATGGCGCAGGACGAGTCCCTCTGCCACACCATCCGCGAGGTCAACCGCATCCACCACCAGGACGAGTCCCGCCACATCGCCTTCGGCCGCGAGCTCGTCTCGCTGCTCTTCACCCGGATGCGCGAGTCGGTCTCCGCGGCGCGGGTCGCGGAGGTCGAGGCGTACCTCAAGCGGTACGTCGTCTACAGCGTCAACTCCCTCTACAACCCGCACGTCTACCGCGACGCCGGCATCGCCGACCCGCTGGCCCTGCGCAACGCGCTGGTCGCCGACGAGCGCCGCCGCCCGTACGAGCGCAAGGCCATCCGCAAGCCGCTCGCCTTCTTCCTGAAGACCGGGATCTTCTCCGACGACACCCTGCCCGTCGTCTGAGGCCGCCCAGGCATCGCCCAGGTGCCACAGGCGTCGCCCAGGCCTCGCAGGCATCCCAGACATCCCAGAGCCCTCCCACCCGAGAGGTGCACCGATCATGACCGTGACCGCCCCCGCGACCGCCGGGGAGACCAGGGGGCTTCCCTCCCTGGGCCCCGAGGCGACCGCCCTGCTGCGGCTCCTCGACGACACCTTCGAGAGCTGGGGCGTGGCCGCCGGCGCCCGCCCGATGACCATGCCCCCGCTCCTGCCGGTCGCCGACCTGGCCCGGCTCGACTACTACGACAACTTCCCCCACCAGGCCGTCGTCGCCGCCCCGCTCTCCCTGGAGCGCCGCGAGGCCTCCGGCATCTCCTGCGACGACAACGGCTGCTTCCCCTGCGACGCGCTCCAGCCCGCCGCGCTCGGCCTGCCCTCGGCGTCCTGTTACGCCGTCTACCTGGACCACCAGGGCCGGCAGGTCGCCGACGACGCGCTGGTGACCGTCTGCTCCTGGTGCTTCCGCAAGGAGACCCACTACGAAGGCATGCGGCGCCAACTCGGCTTCCGTATGCGGGAGATCGTCGCCATCGGCACGCGCGAGCACGCCGAGACGCACCTGTGCGACTTCACCGAGCGCATCCACGCCTTCGCGGCGGCGCTCGACCTGCCGCTGCGCAAGGAGGCCGCCTGCGATCCGTTCTTCGACAAGGGCGGCTCCAAGGCGGTGCTCGCCCGCCTCACCCCGGTGAAGCACGAGTTCCTGTACGAGGACCTGGCGATCGCCTCCGTCAACACGCACCGCAACTTCTTCGGCGACCGCTGCGCCATCACCCTGGAGTCCACCGGCGGCCCCGCGTTCACCAGCTGCGTCGCCTTCGGCCTCGAACGCTGGCTGTCCGCGCTGACCCGCCGCCACGGCGACTGGTCCACGGCCACCCGGGCCGTGGCGGAGGCACGTACCGCGGTCGGGCCGGTGAGCTGACGTGCCGGCCCGTCCCGTCGCCCCGCCGGCGGGCGGCCTGGCCCTGCCGAGCCTCGGCATGGACATCGTGTCCGTCACCCGCGTCCGCCGGCTGCTCGCCGAGTACGGCGAGACGTTCTTCGAGCGGATGCTCACCCCCGGCGAACTCGCCGACTGCCGCACCTCCTCCGGACTCGACGTGCTGAGTCTGTGCGGGCGGATCGCGGCCAAGGAGGCGGCCTTCAAGACCCTCCGGGTCCGCGGCAGGTTCCTGCCCTGGACGGACATCGTCGTACGGCGCTCCGAAGGCGGCTGGCCGCTGGTGGAGCTGCGGCGGAGCGCCGCCGAGATGGCCGCCGAGACCGGCATCACCGAGATCACGGTGTCCATCAGCCACGACGTCGACTACGCGGTGGCGGTCGCCGCCCCGCTCATCGCAGCCCCCACCCACACCTAGAAGGAGAAGCACCATGTCCGACGGCCTGCAGCAGGTGAAGAACTGGATCCTGGACCGGCACCCCGAGCGGTCCGACATCGCCGACGACCTCGACCTGATCGAGAACCGGCTCATCGACTCGCTGTCCTTCGTCGAGTTCGTCTTCCTCCTGGAGCAGCAGTGCGGGAGGGCGATCCAGATGGAGACCCTGGAGGTCGACTCCATCCGTACCCTCGCCGCGATCGAGGAGCACTTCTTCAAGGCCCAGGTGAAGGCATGAGCAGCCGGCGGCTCTTCACCTCCGAGTCGGTGACCGAGGGCCACCCCGACAAGATCGCCGACCGGATCAGCGACACCATCCTGGACGCGCTCCTCACCGACGACCCGGACGCCCGGGTCGCGGTGGAGACCCTGCTCACCACGGGTCTCGTCCACATCGCGGGCGAGGTGACCACCACCGCGTACGCGCCGATCGCGAAGCTGGTGCGCGAGGCGATCCTCGACATCGGCTACGACTCGTCCATGAAGGGCTTCGACGGCGCCTCCTGCGGGGTCTCCGTCTCCATCGGCGCCCAGTCGCCCGACATCGCGCAGGGCGTGGACACCGGCGGCGCCGGCGACCAGGGCCTGATGTTCGGGTACGCCTGCGACGACACGGCCGAGCTGATGCCGCTGCCGATCGCCCTCGCCCACCGGCTCGCGCGCCGGCTCACGGCGGTCCGCAAGGACGGGACCGTCCCGTACCTGCGGCCGGACGGCAAGACGCAGGTCACCATCGAGTACGACGGGGACCGTCCGGTCCGGCTCGACACCGTCGTGGTCTCCTCGCAGCACGCGGCGGACATCAGCGTGGAGGGGCTGCTGACCCCGGACGTACGGGAGTTCGTCGTCGAGGCCGAGCTGAAGGCGCTCGCCGAGGAGGGCGTCAACCTGGAGTCCGACGGCTACCGGCTCCTGGTGAACCCGACCGGCCGGTTCGAGGTCGGCGGGCCGATGGGCGACGCGGGCCTCACCGGCCGCAAGATCATCATCGACACGTACGGCGGGATGGCCCGGCACGGCGGCGGCGCGTTCTCCGGCAAGGACCCGTCGAAGGTGGACCGCAGCGCCGCGTACGCGATGCGCTGGGTCGCCAAGAACGTCGTCGCTGCCGGACTCGCGCGCCGATGCGAGGTGCAGGTGGCGTACGCGATCGGCAAGGCGGAGCCGGTCGGCCTGTTCGTGGAGACCTTCGGCACGGGCACGCTCCCGGACGCGGCGATCCAGGACGCCGTCAGCGAGGTCTTCGACCTGCGGCCGGCCGCGATCATCCGCGACCTGGACCTGAAGCAGCCGATCTACGCGACGACATCGGCGTACGGGCACTTCGGGCGCGAGCTCCCCGAGTTCACCTGGGAGCGCACGGACCGCGTGGAAGCGCTCAAGAAGGCCGCGGGTCTCGGGAAAGCCGCGGGGGTGTAGGGATGCGGATCGCTGTCACGGGGTCCATCGCGACCGACCATCTGATGACCTTCCCCGGCTGGTTCAGCGAGCAACTGCTCGCCGACCGGCTCGACCGGGTCTCCCTGTCGTTCCTCGCCGACAACCTGGAGGTCAGACGCGGCGGAGTGGCAGCGAACATCGCCTTCGGGCTCGGTGTCCTCGGGCTGCGCCCGGTCCTGGTGGGCGCGGTCGGCGCCGACTTCGAGCCGTACCGGGTCTGGCTGAAGGACCACGGGGTCGACACCGACTCGGTGCGGGTCAGCTCCGCCCTCCACACCGCCCGCTTCGTCTGTACCACCGACCGGGCGCAGAACCAGATCGCCACCTTCTACGCCGGAGCGATGGCCGAGGCCCGCGAGATCGATCTGCGGGAGGTCGTCGCCCGGACCGGGCGTCTGGATCTGGTCCTGGTCTCCCCGGACGACCCCGAGGCCATGCTCCGGCACACCCGCACCTGCCGCGAGCTCGGGATCCCGTTCGCCGCCGACCCGTCGCAGCAGCTGGCGCGGCTCGGCCGGGAGGAGGTGCGGGGGCTCGTGGAGGGCGCGCGGTGGCTGTTCACCAACGAGTACGAGACGGCCCTGCTGGGCGAGAAGTCGGGCTGGTCGGAGCCGGAGATCCTGCGCCGGGTCGGCGCCTGGGTCACCACGCACGGCGCGTCCGGCGTCCGGATCCGCCGCGAGGACGGGGACGGGGACACCCTGTCCGTACCGGCGGTGGAGGTGCCCGGGGTGGTCGACCCGACCGGGGTCGGCGACGCGTTCCGGGCCGGGTTCCTCGCCGGCACGGCCTGGGGCGTGCCCGAGCGGTGCGCGGCGCAGCTGGGCTGCGCGGTGGCGGCGACCGTCCTCGACTACGTGGGGACGCAGGAGTACCGGCTGCACCGGGAGCCGCTCCTCGACCGGATCAGGACGACGTACGGGCTCGGCTGCACCGCCGAACTCCTGGTCCACCTGAGGGGGTTGTCGTGACGTCTTCCCTGCGGGAGGAGCTCGGGCGCCGGGTCGTCGTCGCCGACGGCGCCATGGGCACCATGCTCCAGGCCGCCGACCCGACGATGGACGACTTCACGGGCCTGGAGGGCTGCAACGAGGTCCTGAACGTGACCCGGCCCGACATCGTCGCCGCCGTCCACGACGCGTACTTCTCCGTGGGCGTGGACTGCGTGGAGACCAACACCTTCGGGGCGAACCTGGCCGCGCTCGCGGAGTACGGCGTCGAGGAACGGGTCTACGAGCTGTCCGAGGCCGGTGCCAGGATCGCCCGTACCGCCGCCGACGCCCACACCGCGGCCGACGGCAGGCCCCGCTGGGTCCTGGGCTCCATGGGTCCGGGGACGAAGCTGCCGACCCTCGGCCACATCGCGTACGAGCCGCTGCGCGAGGCGTACCAGCAGAACGCCGAGGGGCTGATCCGGGGCGGCGCCGACGCCCTGCTGATCGAGACCTCGCAGGACCTGCTCCAGACGAAGGCGGCCGTCATCGGCGCCCGCCGGGCCCTGGAGTGGTGCGCGCTCGACCTGCCGCTGATCGTGCAGGTCACGGTGGAGACCACCGGGACGATGCTGCTCGGCTCGGAGATCGGGGCGGCGCTGACCGCCCTGGAGCCGCTCGGCATCGACATGATCGGCCTCAACTGCGCCACCGGACCGGCCGAGATGACCGAGCACCTGCGGTACCTGTCCCGGCACGCGGGCATCCCCCTCTCGGTGATGCCGAACGCGGGGCTCCCCGTGCTCACCTCCGACGGCGCCCACTACCCGCTCTCGCCGGCCGAACTGGCAGACGCGCAGGAGCGGTTCGTACGGGAGTACGGCGCCGTGCTCGTCGGCGGCTGCTGCGGTACGACCCCGGAGCACCTGCGCGCGATCGTCGAGCGCGTGCGGGGCGCGGCCGTCCCGGCCCGTACCCCGGTCGCGGAGCCCGGCGCGTCCTCGCTCTACGGCCATGTGCCGTTCCGGCAGGACACCGCGTACCTGGCGATCGGGGAGCGGACCAACGCCAACGGCTCGAAGAAGTTCCGCGAGGCGATGCTGGAGGGCCGCTGGGACGACTGCGTCGAGATGGCGCGCGACCAGGTCCGCGAGGGCGCGCACATGCTCGACCTGTGCGTCGACTACGTGGGCCGGGACGGTGTCGCCGACATGGCCGAGCTGGCCGGCCGCTTCGCCACCGCCTCCACCCTGCCGATCGTCCTCGACTCGACCGAGGTGGCGGTGCTCCGCGCGGGCCTGGAGAAGCTCGGCGGGCGGGCCGTGATCAACTCGGTCAACTACGAGGACGGTGACGGGCCCGAGTCGCGGTTCGCGCAGGTCACGGCGCTCGCCAAGGAGCACGGGGCGGCGCTGATGGCGCTGACCATCGACGAGGCGGGGCAGGCGAGGACGGCCGAGGCGAAGGTCGCGATCGCCGAGCGGATCATCACCGAGCTGACCCGGACGTGGGGGTTCAGGGAGTCGGACCTGCTGATCGACTGTCTGACGTTCACGATCTGCACCGGCCAGGAGGAGTCCCGGCGCGACGGCGTCCACACCATCGAGGCGATCCGCGAGCTCAAGCGCCGCCACCCGGACGTCCAGACGACCCTGGGGCTCTCCAACATCTCCTTCGGCCTGAACCCGGCCGCGCGGATCGTCCTCAACTCGGTCTTCCTCGACGAGTGCGTGAAGGCGGGCCTCGACTCGGCGATCGTGCACGCCTCGAAGATCCTGCCGATCGCCCGCCTTGAGCCGGAGCAGGTGGAGGTCGCGCTCGACCTGATCCACGACCGGCGCAGGGACGGCTACGACCCGCTGCAACGGCTCCTCGAACTCTTCGAGGGCGCGACGGCGAAGTCCCTGAAGGCCGGGAAGGCCGAGGAGCTGCTCGCGCTGCCGCTGGAGGAGCGGCTGAAGCGCCGGATCGTGGACGGCGAGAAGAACGGCCTGGAGGCCGACCTGGACGCCGCTCTGGCGGAACGGCCGGCCCTGGAGATCGTCAACGAGGTGCTGCTCGACGGCATGAAGACGGTCGGCGAGCTCTTCGGCTCGGGGCAGATGCAGCTGCCGTTCGTGCTCCAGTCGGCGGAGGTCATGAAGACGGCGGTGGCGTATCTCGAACCGCACATGGAACGCTCCGACGAGGACGCGGACGGCAAGGGCACGATCGTCCTGGCCACCGTGCGCGGAGACGTCCACGACATCGGAAAGAACCTCGTCGACATCATCCTGTCCAACAACGGCTACGACGTGGTGAACCTGGGGATCAAGCAGCCGGTCTCGGCGATCCTGGAGGCCGCCGAGGAGCACCGCGCGGACGTCATCGGCATGTCCGGTCTGCTGGTGAAATCCACGGTGATCATGAAGGAGAACCTGGAGGAGCTGAACGGCCGCGGCCTCGCGTCGAAGTTCCCCGTGATCCTCGGCGGCGCGGCGCTGACCAGGGCGTACGTCGAACAGGACCTGCACGAGCTGTACGAGGGCGAAGTGCGCTACGCCCGCGACGCCTTCGAGGGCCTGCGCCTGATGGACGCGCTGATGGCGGTCAAGCGGGGCGTGCCCGGGGCCGTACTGCCGGCGCTGAAACAGCGCAGGGTGCCGAAGCGGGCCGCGCCCGTGCTCGACGTACGGGAGCCGGAGCCGGTCGGCCGCTCGGACGTGGCCGTCGACAACCCCGTACCGGAGCCGCCGTTCCTCGGCACGCGCGTCGTCACGGGCATCCCGCTCACCGCGTACGCGCCCTGGCTGGACGAGGGCGCCCTGTTCAAGGGCCAGTGGGGGCTGAAGGACCCCGCGACGATCGAGTCGGAGGGCCGGGCCCGGCTCGCGGCTCTGCTGGACCGGGTCGAGCGGGAGGCCCTGACCGAAGCGGCCGTCGTGTACGGCTGGTTCCCCTGTGTGTCCAAGGGCGACGACCTGATCGTCCTGGACGAGGACGGAGGCGAGCGGACCCGCTTCTCCTTCCCCCGCCAGCAGCGGGGCCGCCGCCTCTGCCTGGCCGACTTCTTCCGCGCCGAGGACTCCGGGGAGGTGGACGTGGTGGCCCTCCAGGTCGTCACGGTCGGTTCCCGGATCGGCGAGGAGACGGCACGGCTCTTCGCCGCCGACGCCTATCGCGACTACCTCGAACTCCACGGCCTGTCGGTGCAGTTGGCGGAGGCCCTGGCCGAACACTGGCACGCGCGCGTGCGCGCCGAGTGGGGCATCGGCGGCGCGGACCCGAAGGCCATGGCCGGCATGTTCCGTACGGAGTACCAGGGCTGCCGCTACTCCCTCGGCTACCCCGCCTGCCCCGACCTGGAGGACCGGGCGAAGATCGCGGCGCTGCTGCGGCCCGAGCGGATCGGGGTCGAGCTGTCGGAGGAGTACCAGCTGCATCCGGAGCAGTCGACGGACGCGTTCGTGGTGCACCACCCGGAGGCGAGCTACTTCAACGCGGGCGGCAGACGCTGACGGCGCAGACGACCCCCTTCCCTTTCCGTCTTCTTCTCTTCTGACTTCGAGGAGTTCTGTTTCATGCCTGATTTCAAGGTCGCGGACCTGTCCCTGGCGGAGTTCGGCCGCAAGGAGATCACCCTCGCCGAGCACGAGATGCCCGGCCTGATGGCGATCCGCCGGGAGTTCGCCGCGAGCCGGCCGCTGGCCGGGGCGCGGATCACGGGCTCGCTGCACATGACCGTGCAGACGGCCGTCCTGATCGAGACGCTGGTCGCGCTCGGGGCCCGGGTCCGGTGGGTGTCCTGCAACATCTACTCGACCCAGGACCACGCGGCGGCGGCGATCGCGGCGGCCGGGATCCCGGTCTTCGCCTGGAAGGGCGAGACCCTGGAGGAGTACTGGTGGTGCACGGAACAGGCCCTGACCTGGCCGGACTCGCCGACCGGCGGCCCGAACACGATCCTGGACGACGGCGGTGACGCCACGCTGCTCGTCCACAAGGGTGTGGAGTACCAGAAGGCGGGCGAGGTCCCGGACCCTTCGACGGCCGAGAACGACGAACTGCGCGTGGTCCTCGATCTGTTGAAGAACACGAAGCTGGACTGGACGGCCCTGGCGGCCGGCATTCGCGGCGTGACGGAGGAGACGACGACGGGCGTCCACCGCCTGTACGAGATGCACCGCGCGGGCGCGCTGCTCTTCCCGGCGATCAATGTGAACGACGCCGTGACGAAGTCGAAGTTCGACAACAAGTACGGCTGCCGCCACTCGCTCATCGACGGCATCAACCGGGCGACGGACGTGCTGATCGGCGGCAAGACGGCGGTGGTCTGCGGGTACGGGGACGTGGGCAAGGGGTGCGCGGAGTCGCTGCGCGGCCAGGGCGCCCGCGTGATCGTCACCGAGATCGACCCGATCTGCGCGCTGCAGGCGGCGATGGACGGCTACCAGGTGACGACGCTGGAGGAGGTGGTGGAGACGGCGGACATCTTCGTCACCACCACGGGCAACAAGGACGTCGTCATGGCGTCGGACATCGCCCGCATGAAGCACCAGGCGATCGTCGGCAACATCGGTCACTTCGACAACGAGATCGACATGGCGGGGCTCGGGCGGATCCCCGGGATCGTGAAGGACGAGGTGAAGCCGCAGGTCCACACGTGGACGTTCCCGGACGGCAAGGTCGTCATCGTCCTCTCCGAGGGCCGCCTGCTGAACCTGGGCAACGCGACCGGCCACCCGTCCTTCGTGATGTCGAACTCGTTCGCGGACCAGACCCTGGCCCAGATCGAGCTCTTCACGAAGCCGGAGCAGTACCCGACCGACGTCTACGTCCTCCCCAAGCACCTGGACGAGAAGGTCGCCCGGCTCCACCTGGACGCGCTCGGCGTGCGGCTGACCGAACTGCGCCCCGAGCAGGCGGCATACATCGGGGTGCCGGTGAGCGGCCCGTACAAGCCCGACCACTACCGCTACTGATGCGCGCCGACCCATGGCTCCCGGACCGGCTGCTGCGGACGGAACGGGACGCGCTGATGCCGCTGCTGCGCCGGACGCCGGAGGAAGTGTTCGAGCTGCGCACCGCCTGCCCGGGCTGGACCGCCCGGCAGGTCCTCGCGCACTGCGCGGCGGCCCTGGTCCGGATCGTCGAGGGCCGCCTGGAGGAGGGCGTCTTCCTGCCGGAGGCCAACGCGGCCGACGTGGCCGAGCGGGAGGAGTGGCCGCCGGCCCGGATCCTCGACGAACTGGAGCGCGGCCTCACGGAGGCCGGCCCGGTGATCGCGGCGACGGAGGACGGCACGCTGGACGCCGTGGCGCTGGGGGAGTGGGTCCACGCCGGCGACGTACGGGAGGCCTTCGGCGAACCGGGCGCGTACGGCGGGGCGGCGACCCTGGACCTGGCCCTGCCCCTGCTGGCGGTCACGAGTCGCCGCCGGGACACCCCGGCGCTCGTGGCCACCCTGACGGGCCGGGCCGAGCCGCTCGTCCTCGGCGGCCCGGTGGAGGGCCGCACCCCGGCGCACTACTGGGGCGACGCGGCGACGCTCGTACGGATCTACTCGGGCCGCCCCCTGGTCGGCACGCGGTACGAGCTGACGGGGGCGACGGAGCAGGAGCTGCTGATCTACCGGTAGCCCTTTCGGCGCCGGTCACGATGCGGAGGGCGGCGGGTCCTGCTCGACTGAGGAGTACCCACGCCCACGCAGAACGGGAGCACCAGCATGCCGGTCATCGTCACGGTCGAGTTCCCGGGCGCCACGCAGCAGATGTACGAGCAGGTCAACGCCCAGATCGACGCGGCGCCCTGGTGGCCGGCCGAGGGCTTCATCGCCCACGCGGCGGGCCCGGACGGCAGTGGCGGCTGGCGGGTCGTGGACTTCTGGGAGTCGCGGGAGTCGTTCGTCGCGTTCACGGAGAAGGCGATGCCGATCTTCCAGTCGGCGGGGATGCCGACGGCGATCCCGAAGGTCCAGGACGCGGTGAACGTGATCACGAGGTAGCGGCGGGCCCCGGAAAATCCATTGCCGGGCCGGGACGCCGGAGGCCACCCTTCACCGCATGACTTCCCATGCCTCCCCCTCCGCCCCCTCCGTGGCGGACCTGTTCTCCGCCGAAGGACGCCTGAAGGCGATCCCGCGCAAGGCCCCGCGCCGGGCGCAGCTCCTCGCGCACCTGGCGGAGGCGCTCTTCGACCCGTCGCGCGCGTACAGCGAGCGCGAGGTGAACGAGGCGCTGCTCACCGTCCACGAGGACTTCCCGGCGCTGCGCCGCTACCTCGTGACCGGCGGCGAACTCTCCCGTACGAGGGACGGCTCCGCCTATCGCCGGGCCCTCAAGCCCTCCCAGCAGCAGCCCGGCTCCCCCGGAGGCACGATCCCCGCCGTGGCGTGAGCGCCGCGCTGGTGGCCGGCCTGCTGGCCGGCTACGGCATCGCCATCCCGGTCGGCGCGGTGGGCGCCTACCTGGTGGCGGTCACGGCACGCACCGGCTGGCGCACGGGAGCGGGCGCGGCCCTCGGGGTGGCGACCGCGGACGGCGTGTACGCCCTGGTGGCCGTCCTGGGCGGCTCGGCCCTGGTCCCCCTGCTCGCCCCGGTGACGACCCCGCTGCGCTGGGCGTCGGCGGTGGTCCTGGTGGCTCTGGCGGCGCGCGGGGCGTGGACGGCGGTACGGGCGTACAGGGCGCGGGCACAGACCCAGGCGGCCGGAACCGAGGAGCGGGGCCTGACCCCCCTCAGGGCGTACGCCACCTTCCTGGGGATCACGATCCTCAACCCGATGACCGTGATCTACTTCGCGGCCCTGATCCTGGCGACCGGCCCGGAGGGCCCGTCGACCCCCCTGGACCGTACGGTCTTCGTCCTGGCGGCCCTGGTCGCCTCCGCGAGCTGGCAACTGTTCCTGGCCTCCGGCGGCGCACTCCTCGGTCGCGGCCTGACGGGACCGAGGGGCCGCCTGGCGACGGCGTTGGTGTCGAGCACGCTGATCGCGGGCCTGGCGGTGCACTTGGTGAGCTGACCGGATCAGGGCACCTCTGGAAGGATACCGTCGATATCCTTTTGCGTACGGGGGAGTTGGCATGCCGGGGGCTGCGGGTCAGCTGGTCAGCGGGCGCTATCGCCTGGTCGAGGCGGTCGGGCGCGGAGGCATGGGCCGGGTGTGGCGGGCCCGTGACGAGGTCCTCGACCGTGAGGTCGCGGTCAAGGAGGTCCTCTTCGAGGCCGTACCGCCCGAGCTGCGCGCCGAGTTGATCGCCCGTACGGAGCGGGAAGCGCGGACCGCGGCCCGGCTGCGGCATCCGGGGATCGTGACGGTCCACGACGTGACGGAGTACGAGGGCGCGCCCTGGATCGTCATGGAGTTCGTGGCGGGGCCTTCGTTGGCCGGGTTGCTCGCCCGTGAGGGCCGGCTGTCGTGGGAGCGCACGGCGGAGATCGCCGCGACGCTGGTGGACGCGCTGGGACACGCGCACGCGGCCGGGGTCGTGCACCGGGACCTCAAGCCGGACAACGTGCTGTTGGGCGGTGACGGCCGGCCGGTGATCACGGACTTCGGGATCGCCCGGGTCCTGGACTCCACGCAACAGCTGACCCGTACGAACACGGTCATCGGCACCCCGCAGTTCATGCCGCCGGAACAGCTTGAGGGCAAACCGGTCGGGCCGCCGGCGGACATGTGGGCGCTGGGCGCGACCCTGTACGCGGCGCTGGAGGGGCGCCCGCCCTTCGACGGGCCGTCGCTGACCGCGATCATCGTGGCCGTCCTCACCCAGCCGACGCCCCGGTCCGTGCACGCGGGCCCGCTGGCCGAGCTGCTGGCAGCGCTGATGGCGAAGTCGCCCGTCGAGCGTCCGGACGCCGCGGCTACGGCGGAGTGGCTGGAGAGGCTGAAGAGGCCGCGTACGCCGGACGCCCCGAGAGCCGTCAACCGGACCCCGACCGTGCTGGATCAGCCGGTCGACGCGCCCGCCCGCGCTTCGGTGTCCACTCCCAGCCGTCGCAGGCTGCTGATCGGCGGGCTCGCGGTGGTCGTCGGTGTCGGCGGGCCCGCGGTCGCGGAACTCGTGGACCGGGGCGGCGAGGGAGACGCGGGGAAGGACGGGAAGGCCGGTGAGGGGCTGTTCGCGACGACCCCCTCCCTCACCCTCAGCGGCCCGCAGGAGCGGATCGAGTCGCTGGCCTTCAGCCCCGACGGCAGGACGATCGCCGCAGGGGCGGCGGAAGGCACCGTCCATCTCTGGACCAGCCCCGATTTCGCGACCGCCCCCGTGGCCGACACGCTCGACACGGGCACCTACAACGCCGGAGCCGTCGTCTTCAGCCCCGATGGCGCGACCCTTGCCTCCGCGGGCAACGACCGCACCATCCGGCTGTGGGACACGACCACTCAACGGGTGCGCGCGACACTCACGGTCCCGAAGGCACCGCTGATTCCCGAGAGCCTCAGCCAGTACGTGTCGACCCTCGCCTTCAGCCCGGACGGAGCCATGCTCGCCACGGGGGGAGGGGCCACGCGTGCGGTGTGGCTCTGGGACGTCCGAACCCGCGAACTCGTCGCCACCCTCGACGGGTTCGACGGCGGCGGGGTGACGGCGCTGGCGTTCTCGTCCGACGGCAAGACCCTGGCCATCGGCACGTACGACGAAGGCGTCATGCTGTCGGACCTGGTGCCGGGCAAGCCGCCGGTCGTTCTGCGTGACGCCCCGGAAGACAGGGACGGCTGGATGGAGGGGTTGGCGTTCAGCCCTGACGGCACGAAGCTGTACGGCCTCGCTGCCCAGGATCTCGAACAGTGGGACATCGCCACGCGCAAGCGCACCGCCTTCACCGGCTTCGGTCTGCTCGCCAGAGCCGTCGCGTTCAGCAGTGACGGAACGGTGGCGGTCACGGCCGGCGACCGGCTCCAGTTGTGGGACCCCGTGAAACGTACCGAGCGGCAGATGATCAAGGAGGCGGCCAGGGCCGAGGCGGTGGCCCTCAGCCCCGACGGCCGGACCATCGCCCTGGGCCGAGAGGGTGCCGTCGACCTCTACCGCCGGAACTGACGCCCGCAGGAAGCCGGATTGCCCGCAGGTCTGCCCTCGCGGGCGGCGACACGCACCGCCGTAGGCGGTGAGGATGGTGAGGCCCCCTGTCGAAGGGGCGGAGGAAGGAGCGGTCGATGCGCAGGTCGGCTCGGAACGAGCGGCGCAAGCCGGGGACGGCGCCCGAGTCGTCGCGTGCCGCGGACCGCGCGGAGGCCGTGACCGCGGGGCCGGGGCTCCTGCAGCCCGGTCGTACCGCGGACCTGTCTCCGCTGCAGAGCAGTTGGGGGAACGCGGCGGTCGCCGCGGCGGTCCAGCGCATGGAGGCGCCGCAGGGGCGCAAGCGCAGGGTGTCCCCGTCGGCGGAGGAGCAGGAGGAGCCGAAGCACCTGCGGGAGGCCGAGTCCTCCTCCGAGGACATGGAGTCCTCTTCCGAGGAGGAGTGGGAGGAGCAGTTCTCGGCGGAGTACGTCGAACTGCTCGGCAGGCAGCAGAGCAAGACCATGGGGCTCCTCGAGGAGATGGACGAGAAGGGCGCCCCCGAGCGCGTCGTGAGAGCCGCCGAGGACAAGCTGGAGATGATCAGCCTCCTCCGGAACCTGGCCCCCATGATGTCGGTGGAGACCGTGAACGAGGCCATCCGGCTCATCAGTGCGAAGCCCGACAGTCCTTCGAAGAAGAACTACCTGAGCAGGCTCGACGCCCAGCTCGGCTATCTCGCGCAGGAGTTCCCGTCCGAGGAGCTTCCGACCGAGGAGAACGTCCAGGCGCTCTGGTCCGAACTGCAGCCCGCCTTCGGCGGCGCAGGCGCCCAGGTGGGCGAGGACGGCTGTGAGGACCGGGCCCACGCGATCTGTCTGGCGTTCGCCGAGGCCTCGCCGGCGTTCGCCGCCCACCACCTCTCGAAGCACTGGGCCACCTCGTCGGGGGCCCGGCTGCACACGGATCACCAGTGGAACCACCACGTCGCGGCCTCGGTGACGACCGCGGACGGGGTGCTGGTCATCGACCCCGTCTTCTCCCGTTCGGGTCCGCTCACCCTGAGCGAGTGGGCCAGGCGCGTCCAGGTCGACGTGGGCGCGGACGTCCATCAGACCGCCTGGGGATTTCTCGGCAAGCCGGGTCGGGACAACCGCCCGGACGCCAACAGCGCCGTGGAGTACATGGGCGGGGCCTGAGACTCCCCGTCGCTCTCACCGCCTCCGCGCATGCGAGGCCGGCAGGAGCGCGGCGCCGAGGGTGAGCGCGCCCGCCGCCATGACCCCGCCGCGGGAACGCCAGGACATGACGGACCAGCAGGACTGGGCGGACAGGAGCGAGCCGGCGCTCAGCCAGGAGCCGACCGAGGCCACGGACGCGGCCGAGCCGATCGAGCCGATGGAGAGTGCCGAGCCCACGGAGCCGATGGACAGGACCGAGCCCACCGAGCCGATGGACAGGACGGAGTCCCGGGACCAGAGGGAGAGTGCGGCGGTCATTGCTTGTCGACGCGCTCGCACACCACGAAGCCGGGTTCGATCTCCGGGCATTCGAAGACCGGCTGATGGCTTCCCGCCGTCGTGGTCAGAGTCGTCGTTCCCGCGTCGTCGCCCTTGCCCGTGGGGTGGTACGCGAGCGAGAAGTGCTGGTCCGCATCGGGATACTTCTCGAGCAGGCCGCGGAATTCCGCGAGCAGGCCGCCGAACTCCTCCGGGATGATGTCAGTCGTGTTGCGTTGCTCGGACGCTGTCATTTCTGCCTCGCCTGAGTGCGTCGCGCCGGCCCCCACCTCCAGCTTCACACGACGCACGCGCATGCGCAGAGCGTGTCACGCGCGGCCCAGCGCCACCCGCAGCGTGATGCCGTGGCGGCTGCGCAGGCGCCGTACCTCCCAGACCGACAGTGCGGTCACCGACAGCGGGCCGCCGACCATGAACGCGTACAGCACCTCCGGAGGCGCGGCGATGTCCGGGCCGCTGAACAGCTGGAAGGCGAAGAGCGACCAGACGAGGAGCGGCGCGAGCAGCGCCGGCAGCAGCTGGTGCACGTCGGAGGCGCGGAAGCAGGTGGCGACGCAGCCGTAGGCGACGACGACCGTGTACGGGATCGAGACGATCAGCACGACGAGGGCCGCGAGCGCGCCGACGACCAGGACCAGGAACGACAGGATCGTGGAGATCCACCCGGGGCCGGTGATCGACTCGAAGAAGCCCTTCAGGTCCTCACCGTTGATCGTCTCGCCCTTCAGGGTCAGGAAGGTCACCCACAGCGCGAACGGGCCGAGGGCGAGCGCGAGGGCCGACAGGATCGGGGTGTGCAGCCGCGCCGCGAAGTGGCGGCGCCTGTCCCGGGTGCTCGCGGCGAGGAACACCGTGATGCCGATGACGGTCCCGACCAGCAGGATCCCGCAGGCCAGCCCCAGCTCCAGGAGCTTGCCGAGCACGTAGTCCTCCCCGTCGCTGCTCAGGGGGTACGCCACGAACAGCCCGACGGCCGCGGCCAGGCCGAGCATCGTCCGGGCGAGCTGGAGCCGGCTCACCAGGCCGTCCTCGACGCGCGCCAGGCCGAACTCGTCACCGGGATTCCCCGCCGAGCCGGTCAGGAAGGCCCTCAGCGCCCCTCCGGCCGTACGCCGATCACCCGATATGTGTCGTGTCCCGCTCACCTGGCATCCCCCCGCGGCACCGTCTCTCGCCAAAACAACAGCGAGCACCTTACCGGGCCGGTACAGCCGCTCTGCGTCCTGTCGGGTCGGGTTGGCCTGGTCGTGACAGATGTCGCTCAGTCGATGCGGACGATCTGGAAGGCCTCCGCCGTCCGGCCCGGCGGCAGGCCTCCCGCCCTCGCGTGTTCGGCGAGCCAGGTCCGTAACAGGCCCGCCAGGTCGTCGAAATGGGCCGTCTGCGAGGTGTGGATGCGCAGGGCCTCCACCTTGCGGTCGAAGACCGTGGTGACGTCCACGTACTGGTTGGGCGTCGGGCCCGTCATCAGCCACAGCTCGTGGACGGTCCACGGCTCCAGGCCCTCCTCCTTGAGGAGGGAGGGGTGCGCGAAGGGGTTGCGGGCCTCCGGGTAGACCGCGCGGAGGCCCGCGTCGCCGACCGCGCGGTGGTCCGGGTGGAGGTCCGCCGCGCGGGCCCAGTTGATCTCGGGGGAGGGGATGATCACCCGCTGCGGGCGCACCTCGCGGATGACCCGGCACAGGTCGCGGCGGAGCTCCACGCTCGGTTCCACGAAGCTGTCGGGGTAGCCGAGGAAGCGGACGTCCGCGACGCCGCTGAGCTTCGCGGAGTGGACCTGCTCGGCGCGGCGCAGGTCCGCCATCGCCTGGCGCGGGAGCCGTGCGTCGTAACCGCCCGCGTCGCCGTCCGTGACGATGCAGTACGTGACGCGGGTGCCGTGCTCGATCCACCGCATGACCGTGCCGCTGACGCAGAACTCGATGTCGTCCGGGTGCGCGGCGACCACCAGCAGGGACTCGGGGGGTGTGCGGTTGAAGTCCTCCATGGGGCCAGCGTGTTGGTGGGGGCGGGGGCGTCGCAAGGCCATGCCGTGGCGTGAACTGGACATGGCACTTACGCGCCATTCAAAAACTTGGTACGTTCAAATCAATGAGCGGGTAGGGAAACGGACGACCCGGAGGCGACCGTCATGTGCAGGATCTTCGGCAACCTGGCAGCCGGCGCGGGGGGCGGTGGGGCAGCCGCCCGGCCCGACGCGGCCGAACTCGCCGCCGTCTCCGCGCGCCAGCGCCACGGCGGCCCCGACGAACACCACGTGCTCAGCGGGGCCGGCTGGTCGCTCGGCTGCGACCGGCTCGCCGTCACCGAGCCCTGTGGAGGACAGCAGCCGTACCGGCTACCGCACCTGCCCGGGATCCTCGCCGTCCTCAACGGCGAGATCTACAACCACACCGAGCTCCGCCTGCACCTCGCCGCCCGGGGCCACCGCTTCCCCGACCGCTGCGACGGCACGGTGCTGCCCGCGCTCTACGCCGAGTACGGCCCCGCGTTCGCCGAGCACCTGGAGGGCATGTTCGCCGTCGCCGTCCTCGACCTCAGGCCCGGTCGGACCCAACTCGTCCTCGCCGTCGACGACATGGGCATGAAGCCGGTCCACTGGCACCACGACCCGGCGGACGGCTCCACGCGGTTCGCCTCCGAGATCCCGGCCCTGCTCGCCTTCGAGGGCGTACGGATCGCCCCGCGCGAGGACTCCCTCGACACGGTCCTCGCCACCCGTACCTCCTTCTCGTCCCGGACCGCCCTCGACGGCATCGAGGTCCTCGCGCCGGGCGCCACCGCCGTCGTACGGCCGGGCTGCCGCCCGCTCGTACGGCGCCGGGCTCCGCACCGGGCCACCGCTGGGGATTCGAGCACGCAGGACGTGTTGCGGCGGGAGGTCCGCAGGCTCGCCGAGTCCGAGCTGCCCGTGTGCGCGATCACGAGCGGCGGGCTCGACTCGGGGCTCGTCACGGCCCTCGCCGCCGAGTACGCCCGCGAGACGGACGCCCCGGCGCTCCACACCTTCCACCTCACCTACCGGGGCCGCTGGCCCGACTCCGAGGCCGCCCACGCCCGCTCCGTCGCCCGCCGCGCGCGTACGGTCCACCACGAAGTCTCCCTCGACCCGGACGAGTTCGGCTCGCTCCTGACCCGTACGGTCCGCCATCTCGGGCAGCCCAACGCCGACCCGATCGCCCTCTCGACGTACGCCCTGTTCCGCGCCGTACGGGAGGCCGGCTTCACGGTCGCGCTCGCCGGGGACGGGGCGGACGAGCTGTTCGGCGGGTACGAGCGGATGCGGGCCGCCCTGGAGACGCCCGAGTGGGTCCCGGCCTACGTGGACGCGCTCTCGGCCGCGCCCCGGCTGCTGCGCGAGCACCTCTACACCCCCGCGTACCGCGCCTACATCGCCGAACACGGCTCCGCCGCCGACCGGATCGAGCAGGAGCTGCGCGCGTGCGGACCCGACCGGGCCACGGCGCTGACCGCCTTCGAGACGCGCTGGCGGCTCCCCGCGTACCACCTGCGGCGCGTCGACCACCTGTCGATGGCCTGGGCCGTGGAGACCCGGCTGCCGTTCTGCCAGCCCGGGGTCGTCGCGCACGCGCGCGCCCTGCCCCCGGGGGCGCTGCGCGGCAAGCGGGCGCTGTACGAGGCGGGGCGCGAGCTCCTGCCGCCGTCGGTGCTCGCCCGGCCCAAGCAGCCGTTCACGCTCCCCGTCGCGGCGATGCTGACCCCGGGCAGCCCGCTCCTCGACACGGTCCGCGAACTCCTCTCGCCGGCCCGCCTGGTCCTCGGCGGGAAGCTCCGCGCCGACCGCGTGCGGGGGCTCCTCGCCCGCCAGCTGGAACGCCCCAACCAGCGTGACGCCCAGGCCCTTTGGGCCCTCGCGGTCCACGAGCTGTGGACGGACGTGGTCCAGGGCATGCGGATCCCGGTGGGTTGCGTGGCGTGAGCGACCGGAGTGCCTGCGGGCTCGTCGAGGTCGCCGTCGTGCGCGCCGAGGACGCGCCCGGGCCGACGCTCGTCGTCGAGGTGGAGCGCCTGCCACCGGGCGCGCTTGCGGTCACATGCGAACTGGCCGCCCTGCGCGCGGCCCTGGCCCGCACGCCGTACGGGCGCGTGAACAAGATCGCGCTGTACGGACCGCCTGCGCGCCCGGGCGCCGACCTCGACTACCGCTTCGTGCAGGCCCTCCCGGGCGGCGCCTTCGACTTCCGTACCGGCTGCGGCCACTCGCTCCTCGCCTGCGTGGTGGCCGCCGCCCGCCCCGGCCCGGTCACGGTCCACGCGCTGACGACGGGCGACCTGGTCCGCTGCACCCCGGAAGGGCCGGGGGAGACCACCCTCGCCTTCCTCCGCGCCCCCACCGCCCCCGGCACCCTCCCCACCGGCCGCCCGGTCGACGTCGTCCGTGTCCTCGGTGGGGTGCCCGTCTCCCTCGTCCGGTACGGGAACCCGTACGTCTTCGTGGACGCCCGGCACCTCGGCCTCCCGACCCGCCGCGCACTCTTCCGGGCCGGGGACGACGTCCGCCACGCCCTCCTCGCGCTGCGCGCCCATGCCGCCCGGCTCCTCGGGTACGACGAGGGTTCCGCGCTGCCCAAGGTCGCCGCGTTCGCGCCGCACCCCACCGGGATCGCCGTCCGCGCGCTCACCGTCGGCGGCTGGCACCCCCGCCTCGCGCTCACCGGGGCGGCCGCCCTCGCCGCCGCCGGGGCGCTGCCCGGAACCGTCGTACCCGACCTCGCCGGACGGCCCGTGCGGACCCCCGGCGGGCGGACCGTCAGCGTCTCCGCCGGCGCCGACCATGTCGCCGTACGGCACAAGCGCGCGACCGTGCTCGAACGGCTCGAACTGCCCTGGCGTATCCACGCAACGGCGTGAATGCGCACCCCTCTCACCGGGCCTGGGCCGCCTTTCCTCTGTCACGCTGAATGACGACCGGAAATCGGTATTCATGGGGAGAGCGGACCAGAATGAAATTCGAGAACCTGCGAGTCGTCGTGACCGGAGCCTCCCGCTATTTCGGCCGCGCCCTCGCCGTCGGATTCGCCCATCTCGGCGCCGAGGTCTATGTGTCGGCCCGAACCGTCGAGGCCGCCGAGCGCACCCGTACGGAAGTCATGGGGTCCGCCCGCGACCGCATCCACGCCTTCGGCTGCGACCTGAGCCGGCCCGCCGAGATCCGGGAGTTCGCCGCCCAGGTCCGCGAGCGCACCGACCGCGTCGACCTGCTCGTCAACAACGGCGCCCGCTGGCTCGACGCCATCGACCTGGAGGCGGCCGGCGACGAGGAGATCGTCGAGACGATCGAGTCGACGGCGGGCGGCACGGTCCTGATGGTCAAGCACTTCCTGCCGCTGCTCCGCGGCTCGCACCGGCCCGACATCGTCAACATGGTGGCCGTCCGCGACGCCGAGGGCGTCTCGGCCGCCACCGGCGGCGCGCACGAGGCGTTCTGGGCGGCGAAGAGCGCGCAGGCGGGCTTCGCCGACATTCTCGCGCGCCGCCTGCGCCCCTCCGGCGTCCGCGTCTTCTCCCTCTATCCGCCCGATTTCTCCACCTCGGACCCGAGGTTCGCGGAATGGGAGGGAGTGACGTCGGCGGACGGAATCGGCCCCGACGAGAAGCTCACCACGCAGGCCCTTTTCGAATGCGTCGTCTACGCCGTCGAGCAGCCCCGCGACTGCTTCATCCGCTCCTTCCATTTCGAACCCCGCTGAAACCGCTGAACCCGCTGAACCGCTGAACCCGCTGATCTTCGCTGAGCCTCGGAGCAGCACCCAGCAGCTCATCAAGGAGGTCCCATGACCACCCCCGTCTGGATCACCGCGACCCCTCCGGCCACCCACGGCGAACTGCACATCGGTCATCTCGCGGGGCCGTACGTCGCCGCCGACGTCCTCACCCGGTTCCTGCGCGCGGAGGGCGAGCCCGTGCGGTTCACCACCGGCACCGCCGACCACGCCAGCTCCGTCGAGGTCCGGGCGCTGCGGCTGCACCGCAAGCCCGAGGAGGTCGCGGAGGGCTACCGCGCCGCGATCACCGCCGACTGGCTGCGCTCCGGCGTGGAGTTCGACCACATCGTGCGGCCGCGCCGGGACCGGGGCTACGGACGCTGGGTGCAGGAGCTCTTCAGCCGGCTGTACGCGCAGGGGGTCATCGCGCCCCGCACGCGGCTGCTGCCCTACTGCGAGCCGTGCGAGCGGTGGCTGTACGGCGCCCACGTCACCGGCACCTGCCCGCACTGCGGCGCGGTCAGCGGCGGCGGGATGTGCCACGAGTGCGCGCGCCCCAACGACGGCGGCGACCTGATCGAGGCGCGCTGCTCGCTCTGCGAGACGCCCGCCCTGTCGCGCCGCTGCCGCCGGCTCTACGTCCCCCTCGAACCGTTCCGCGAGGCGCTCGCCGACTACTGGGCCACCGCCGGTCTCCCGCCCCGGCTCGCCGCGCTGTGCGAGTCGCTCGTGGAGGACGGGCTGCCGGACATCGCCGTCGGCCACCCGGCCGAGTGGGGGCTCCAGGTGCCCGTCGAGGGCTTCCCCGAGCATCGCATCGACGGCTGCTTCGAGGCCGCCGCCATGCACCTCTTCGGCTACGACCCCAAGGGCCCGCTGCCGCGCCGCGCCATCCACTTCTGCGGCTTCGGGCACGCCTTCTGCCACGCCGTGCTGCTGCCGGTGCTGCTCCTCGCCCAGGACGTCAAGCTGCCGCAGGACTTCTGCGTCAACGAGTCGTACGTCGTCGAGGAGGGCGTCCAGGAGGGCAACGTCTGGGCGCTCGACCTGCTCACCGAGTACGGCTCCGACACCCTGCGCCGGCACGTGCTCCAGGCCCGCCCGCTGGGCCGCCGCACGGTCTTCCACCGCGACCGGCTCGCCGCGGCCCGCCACGAGCTCGACGAGAGCTGGAACAGCTGGCTCGCCCGGCTCTTCACCGCCGTACGCGAGGAGTGCGCCGGTCTCACCCCGCAGGCGCTGCCCGGCGGCACCGGCTGGGAGGTCCTGGAACGGCGGCTGCGCCGGGCGGTGGAGGACCTGCGCGAGGCGTACGGCCCCGATGCCTTCGACCCGCGCCGCGCGGTCGCCGTCCTCGACGAGATGGTCCGCTCGGTGGCCGACTTCGGCCACGTCAACGCCCACGAACGCTGCCGGCCCACCACCGCCTGCCCCCATCTGCCCGCACTGGCCGCCCAGTTGGCGGTCGCCTCGGCGCTCTCGGCGTGGGCGCGGCCGGTGATGCCGGAGGGCGCCGACCGCCTGGCCGCCGCGCTCAAGACCGAGCCGGGCGGCCCGATCGACGCGACGGCGCTCACCCCGCCCGCGCCGGGTACGCGTCTCGCCCCACCGTCGGGACCGGTCTTCGGTTTCTGACCGCTCACCTCAGTTCCTCAAGCGCCCCCCACCCCAGCGCCGTCCCACCCATCCCTGCCGCGTGGACCGTGCGCGCGCGACGCGCGGGGGCACGTGGCCCGCCTCCCAGGAGCCCCACGTGTCCCTGCGCGTCGCCATGCTCAGCGTCCACACCTCCCCGCTGCACCAGCCGGGCACCGGCGACGCCGGTGGCATGAACGTCTACATGGTCGAACTCTCCCGCGCCCTCGCCGAACAGGGCGCCCAGGTCGACCTGTTCACCCGCTGCCGGGGCGAGGGCCGGCCCCCGCTGGTCGAGCTCGCCCCCGGGGTCCGGGTCCGGCATTTGCACGCCGGGCCGCGCCGGGCGCTCCCCAAGGAGGCCATGCCCGGGCTCGTCGTCCCGTTCTCGCTCGCCCTGCTCAAGGAGAGCGCCCGCTACGACCTGGTCCACTCCCACTACTGGCTCTCCGGGCAGGCCGGGCGCATCGCCGCGGCCGGCTGGCGGATACCCCTGGTCCACACCGCGCACACCCTGGCCCGGGTGAAGAACGCGGCGCTCGCGGCGGGCGACACCCCCGAGCCCGAGCTGCGGATCCGCGGCGAGCACCAAGTGGTCGAGTGCGCCGACCGGTTGATCGCCAACACGGCCGACGAGGCGGCCGCCCTCGCCTCGCTGTACGGGGCTGCGGGACCGCGCACGGAGGTCGTACGGCCGGGTGTCGATCTGCGGACGTTCGGACCCGCTCCGGGCGGCCGGGCGGCCGCCCGGGCGCGTCTCGGACTGCCCGCCGACGCCTTCGTGCCCCTCTACGCCGGCCGCATCCAGCCCCTGAAGGGGCCGGACGTGCTCGTACGGGCCGTGGCGGAGCTGCTGTTCCTCGCCCCGGAGCTGCGCCGCAGGCTCCTGGTCCCGGTGGTCGGGGGTCACTCGGGGGCGACCCGGGAGGGTTCGGCCTGGTGGCTCGCGCGGGAGCTCGGGGTCGACGATGTGCTGCGGCCCAGCCCTCCCGTACCGCGGGAGCGGCTCGCGGACTGGTACCGGGCGGCCGATGTGCTCGTGGTGCCCTCGCGCAGCGAGTCCTTCGGTCTTGTGGCCCTGGAGGCGCAGGCGTGCGGGACGCCGGTGCTCGCGGCGGCGGTCGGCGGGCTGCCGACGGCGGTGTGGGACGGGGTGACCGGACTGCTCGTACGCGGCCATGACCCGCTGGAGTACGCCCGCCGGCTGCGGTGGCTCGCGGCGCATCCCCGGGCGGGGGCGACGATGGGGGAGGCGGCGGTCGCGCACGCCCGGGGGATGAGCTGGCGGGCCTCGGCCGCGCGGACGGTCGAGGTGTACGAGGCGGCGCGTCGGGACAGCGGGCGGATGGGGCAGGGGCGGCGGCACGCCCCTGCCCCGGCGGCCCCTCTCTCCTGGAGGAACGAGAAGGCCGTCGCACGAGTCTAGCATTTGTTTTGGTTGGACCAAAGGTGTGGATCGCTCCGGATCCCCCAATTCCGATACTGCGCAGGCGCATTGACGCATCCACGCCATGGCGGATCCACGCATGGAGAAACTCTGGATCCCTTTCCCGGTGCGGGCCAATATGGAGATGTCTTCAGGGAGCGCCCGGCGGCACGGGCCCCCGAAGTCGGAATTCGCATTCCAACTCCTGGAGGAAACATGTCTGCTGCGCGTATAGCGGGTATTCGGAAGACGGTCCGCCAGTTCGCCGTCGCGATCGTGGCCTGTACGGCCGTCGCCGGTGGCGCGGCGCTGGTCGCGGCCCCCGACGGCACCGCGCCCGTCGGCCCGCGCATGGTGGCCGACGGTCAGGACAACGGCTGGCCCGTCCCGCCGCCGTCCCCGGCCCCGACCGTCAACTGACCACCTGATCGACGTATCAACTGGGCACCTGCCGAACGGAATTCGTACCGGGGAGTCGAATCGGGCCCCGCGATCGCCGCGCGCGATTGCGGGGCCCGACCCGTGTCCGGGCCCGAATTCTCCCGCGGTCAGTCCAGCCAGCCGAGGCGAACCGCGCGTGCCCCCGCCTCGAATCGGCTCGACGCGCCCAGTTCCTGCATGAGTTCGGAGATCATCCGGCTCACCGTCCGCAGCGACACCCCGAGCGTGCGGGCGATCTTCTCGTCCTTCATTCCCGACGCGAGCATGTGCAGCGCCGCCCGCTGCTGCTCCGAGAGCCCGTCGCCGCCCCGCTCGGGCGCCGCGTCGTCGCCGTACGGCGTGGCCGTGTGCCAGCAGTGCTCGTACAGGCTCAGATACGGCCGTACGAGCGCACTGCCCCGGGCCAGGATCGCGCCCTCGCCGGGGTCCTCCGGGCGGATGGGCACCAGGGCGAACTGCCGGTCGGCGATGATCAGGTTCAGCGGGACGGACGGGGCGAGCCGGATCTCCACCCCCAGCTCGGCGCGCCGGCCGAGGAACTCCGCCATCTCCGGGAGCGCCGCCTCCTGCCGCCCGTAGATGGCGCGGACCCGCACTCCGTTGCCGATCTGCCGGCGGTCGCGGTCGAGCATCCGCTCCGGGTTCTGGCGCCCGGGCGTCCCGGGGTGCAGGGAGGCCGAACTCTCCTGCATCACATCGGTGATGTCCTCGATCGCCTGCTGGATGCGGCGGTAGTCGGTGAGCGCCTCGACCTCCGCCTCCGCCCGGGTCAGCGCGTCGGCCCGCAGGAAGGTGCCGGCCAGGGTCTCCAGGGTGCTGTACGCCCGGTCGGCCTCGGCGAGGTGCTCGCGCAGCCGCTCCCGCTCCCGTTCGAGGAGCCGCAGCAGCGCGATCTCGGGGTCGACCGCGGCGACGACATCGGTGTCGGAGCGCCAACTGCCGTCCTGGACGGCGGTGACGGTGGCGTGCGCGGCGCCGGTCGGCACGATCAGGCCCAGCTGGACGAGGGCGTCACGACATCGCTCGTACTCCTCGGGCGCGAGCCGTAAGTCCGCGTACGCCTCGCCGAAGCCGGACACGCCGCGCCTGCGCAGCTCCTGATAGAGGGTCAGGACGTCGTCATCCCGCCCGGGCGCGTCGATCGCGCTGTCCGTCGTGCCGGTGCCCGCGTCCGTGACCATGGCGAAGTGACCCCCTCTTCGTCCGAGTCGCCGCCCCGCCTCACCTTGTCACAGGGTCCGGCGACGAGCCGAGATGCCGATCTTGGATGTGTCGTGCGTCACTGTCGTGCGTCACGGTCGCTCGTCACGCCTCGCCCTCGCCGTCGAGCAGCCCGAGCCTGGCCGCCTTCACCCCGGCCTCGAAGCGGCTGGCGGCGCCCAGTTCGTGCATGACCTCGGAGAGCAGCCGGCTGACGGTCCGCAGCGACACCCCGAGGTTCTTCGCGATCTGCTCGTCCTTGATGCCGGAGGCGAGCATCCGCAGGGCCGCCCGCTGCTGCTCGGAGAGCCCGTCGCCACCGCGCTCGGGCTTCTCCTCGTCGCCGTACCGACCGGCGGCCTGCCAGCAGTACGCGTAGAGGGCGAGGTACGAGCGGACCAGGCCGGGCCCGCGCGCCAGGAGGGAGGCGGAGTCCGGGTCGTGGGGATCGGTGGGCAGCAGGGCGAAGTTCTCGTCGGCGAGCACCATGTTCATCGGCACGACGGGGGAGAGCCGGATCTCCACGCCGAGCGCGGCCCGCTCCTCCAGGTGCTGCGCCATGTCCGGGACGGAGCTGATCCGGCGGCTGTACATCGCGTGGACGCGCACCCCGCGCCCGCTCAGGGCCCGGTCGCGCGCCAGCTCGGCGGCCATGTCCTCGCGCCGTACCGAGCCCGTGTGCATGGAGTGCACGGAGGCGCGGACCGAGTCGCCGAGCGCGGCCAGTTCCTGCCGTACGCGCGCGGGGTCGGCGACGACCTCGACGTCGACGGCGGAGCGGGGCGCCGACCCGGCCCGGAGAAACGGTCCTGCCAGCGTGGCGAGGGTGGTCTGGGCCCGGCTGGTCTCGGCGAGCCGGTGCTCGAGCCGCTCCCGCTCGCGCTGGAGGAGCCGCACGAGCGCGACGTCGGGCTCGACGACGGCCTGCGGGGCGGGCGGGGCCTGTGTGTCGGGGCACTCCGGCGGGGTCTGCGCCTCAGGGTGCTCCGGCGGCGTGGTCTGGGTCTGCGCCTCAGGGTGCTCCGGCGGCGTGGTCTGGGTCTGGGCCTCAGGGTGCTCCGGCGCCGGTTCGATCAGGCCGAGGGCGGTGAGTTCGGCGCGGCAGCGCTGCCGGTCGGTGGCGGAGAGCCCGAGGCCGTCCGCGACGTCGTCGAAGACGGCGGTGGGCCGGGCACGGAGTTCGAGGTAGACCGCGAGAGCCTGTTCGCTTCCCGTACGCGTCCCGGTGGCGTGTTTGGACACTGAGCAGCAGACTCCCCCCGGACCCGTACGGGTCCCGTTGAATCGCCCCGCTAGACCCTGCCACACATTCGAACGCCCCGCACGGGGTTCAACCGGCCGCGCAGTCGGGGCACAGCCCCTTGAAGACGATCTCGGCGTCGCTGGTCCGCCAGCCGGGCAGGGCGCCGCGCGGGGGCTTGGGGGCGGGCGCGTCGACGTTCTCCACGCGGCCGCACCGGACGCAGAGGGCGTGCTGGTGCGGGGTCCCCGAGATCTCGAAGACGGCGGGCAGGCCGGGCCGGTCGAACTTGGTGACCAGGCCGGTCTCCTGGAAGTGCCGCAGCATCTCGTACACGGCCTGGCTGGTGAGCGTGCCGAGGCGTTCGCGCGCGGCGGCGGCGATCGCCTCCACGTCGAGATGGCCGGCGGAGGCGAGCACCGTGAGCACCTCGAGGCGGGGGCCCGTGACCCGGAGGCCCACGTCGCGCAGGCGCTGGATCACCGCCTCGCGGTCCGAGAGTTCTTCCACGACTGCCATCTTCTCCGCCCGGCACGGTCGATCTGGTCGGCTCAAACTTTTGCGGGCATCGTACCTCTTGTCTCCCCGGCGCGGCAGATGAGGAGCACGCTCTCGGTCCGTTCGTCGATACGGTGCCGCCGCCGGCCCTCGATGTGCAGGCCCGCGGAGCGCAGCTCGGCCGCGAGGCGTTCGGGGTCGACGATCCACTTGTCGGTGGTGAGCACGACCCGCTCGGGGGAGCGCTTGCCGGTCCTGGCCGCGTAGTAGGTGATCCGCTCGCTCATCGTGGGCAGGTCGAAGACCTGCCGGGCGACCACCCACTCGTCGACCCCGTCGAACCGGGGGACCTGGAAGGTCCAGGTGCGCGACGGCTCGGTGACGAGGCCGTGGCGCAGGTGGGAGGTGTAGTCGAGGGCGAGGGCGCCGCCGGTGTCCAGGTGCGTGGCGATCTCGCGGAGCAGCGCGGGGCGGGCGCGCGGCGGTACGGCGGAGACCATGGCGCCGGCCAGGAGCGCGAGGCGGTAACTGCGGTGCAGGCGGAGTTCGGTGAGGTCGGCGCGCGTGGTGACGACGAGCCGGGCGACCTGGGGGCCGATGCGCCGCGCCCAGGCGTCGAGCCGGGCCAGGGCGGCGGGGTCGCGGTCGACGGCCTCGACGGCGAAGCCGTGCCGGGCGAACGGGACGGCGAGGCGCCCGGCACCCGAGCCCAGGTCGAGGACGGGGCTGCTGGTGCTGGTTGTACCGGTGGTCGTGGCGCGGGCGAGGTCGAGGTAGCGGAGGATGTCGGCGCTGTGGGGCCCGAGGAGGGCGTCGTACAGCCAGACGGCGTCCTCGCCCCAGGGGGAGACGGACTCGAGGCCCGGGAGCGCGTCGGTGTGGGGGTCGTATCGGGACGGCAGGACCGGCGCGAGCGCGGCGCCGCTCGGTGTCTGCATCGCTCCTCCAGGGGCTCGCTCGGTCCATGCCGTCCGCGAAGCGGGAACCCGTGCCGCCGGGCGACCGCGTCGCGCGTCCATGGTGCCGGGGGAGAGCGCGCCGCTTCCAGGTTCGGCGACGGCGTGAACACGCGATGGCGTTCATCTGCCAAGCGAGGAGCCCTGCGAGGAGCGCGAGTTACAGCGGGCGGCCGAGGCGCGTGGGGTTGAGGGGGGCGAAGCCCCGGCTCTCGTAGAAGGGGAGGGACGGGTCCTCGTCCACGTCCGAGGGGAGTGTCACGCGCTGCGCGACCGCCCCGAACCCGCGCATCCGTTCCGTCGCCGCGCCCAGGAGCGCCGAGCCGACGCCCCGTCGGCGCGAGGACTCCGCCACGGCGAGCGCGTACACCTCGCCCTCGCCCGGCACCGGGACCCCGCCGGCCGCCGCGCCGACGATCGTGCCGTCCTCGCCGGTGGCGACGAGCCAGCCGAGCCAGCCGGGCGCGCCACCCGGAATTTCAATTTCCGCGCGGATGCGGGGAAGTGCGCATTGGGTGGACACCAGTCGGTGCACCGGGATTTCACCGAGGATTTCGTGGTAACTGCCCCGAATGGCATCCGCCAGCAGCCTGGATATCGTCGCCGCGTCGGCGGCCGCCGCCGCCCGCACGTCAGCCAGCTGCATTGGTTCGTACCCTTCGACGTGCCGAGCCCCAGCGTCAACATACCCACACTAGCCGGGAATTCAGGGCCGCGGGACGGATGGTGACCGATGTGAAATCTACGAATTCACTTAGTAATGAGCCGCTGAAACGAGTCGATTATCCGGGTACGGAACAACACGCGACGATCAACGGAGCCATCGCCCCCGCGGCCGTCGAGATCGCGAGCAGGCCGCGCAGCACCGGGTGTCCCGCGCTGTACGGAGTGAGAATGCGCCGCATCCGCAGGGCCGCCGAAGGCCCGCCCGCCGCGAACGCCTCGCGCGGTGCCTGGCCGGCCGCGAGCGCGTACAGCGCCGTCGCGAGCGCGTCGCGCGAGCAGCGGCGCAACGCCCGGTCGTCGGCGGCCATTTCGAGCAGCAGCGGTACGGCGGTTCCGCCGTGGCGGGCGAGGGGGAGGCGGGGGAAGACGGTCGCGAAGGCCTCCGTCGCCGCGACGAGGAGGTGGTGCCGTCCGGCGATGTGCGCGCGCTCGTGCGCGAGTGCGGCCGCCAACTGGGGTGCGGTGAGGGTGTCGAGGGCGCCGGAGGAGACGACGACGCGCCGGGAACGGCCCGGCAGGCAGTAGACGGCGGGGCGGGCGTGGTCGAGCACGGTGGCCCGCAGGTCCGGGTCGTACCGCCCGACCAGGCGCAGTACGCCCGCGTGCCGCAGTCGCGAGCGGCGGGCGCGCAGGAGCTCCCGTACGAAACCGGCGGTGGGCAGCGCGAGGACGGCGAGGGCCAGGCCGGCGGCCGTGTACTGGCGGGCGCTCAGGTCGAGGAGCGCGGCGGGGGAGGGGAGGTCGAGGGTGACGACCCGGTCGGTCAGCCGGTGGCTGCTGTCCCCGTCGAGGACGAGTTGGGCGGGCAGCAGCGCGGCGGCCCCGGCGAACACGGTCCCGATCACCGCCCACACCGCGAGCCCGAGCCGCGGCACCTGCTGCGCCCAGCGGGCCCGTACGAGGAGCCAGGGGATCAGCACCCCACAGACGAGCGCGAGCCCGAGCGGCAGCAGGACATGATGACTCACGCGTCACCGCCGCGCAGGTCGCGGCGAGACGAGTCGCCGAGCGGCTGGTGGTCACCACGGGGCGCGTCGGCGCCGCGCGCGCCGCCGCCAGGGCCGCCGCGACCCGGGCCGCCCTCCGTGCTGTCGCGGCGACCGGGACCGCCCACCCCCGGCCCGTCCTGCCCCGGGGCCGAGGGATCCCCGCCCCCGCTCCCGCCCCCACGCGCCATCCGCAGCGCCGCGTCCAAGGCGCGCATGTCCTCGGGGGAGATGGTCTCCACGAAACGGAGGAGCGCGGCCGGGCGGTCGGCGCTGTCGCCGAGGGCGTCCTGCATGAGGGCCGCGGTGTACTCCTCGCGGCTGCGGACCGGTTCGTACAGCCAGGCGCGGCCCGCCTTCTCGCGACGGAGCCAGCCCTTGCGGTGGAGGATGTCCGCCACCGTCATCACCGTCGTGTAGGCGACCCTGCGCCCCAGATTGATGTCGTCGACGATCTCGCGGACCGTGGCGGGCCGTTGCCAGGCCCACAGCCGGTCCATGATCTCCGCCTCCAGCTCGCCCAGTCGGCGCACGCGGATCCCCTCCCCTCGACCCCCCTCGCGTCCCCATGGGGGCGGCCCATCGTACGGGCCGTCAACCCGGCGCAGATATACCCCCTAGGGGTACGATGACCGGATGTCGACCCTCATGAAGAACCGCCCCTGCGCGAAGGTCTGCGGCCCCGGTCTGCCCGGTTCGGTGGAGCTGACGCTCCTCCGGGCGGTGCTCGGGCTCTGTCTCCGCCTGAGCGTCACCGTGACCGCCGACTGCCCTTCACGCAAGGGCGGTTGAGCCCCGCGAGGCGCTGCGCCTACGTCCTGATCAGCCGGGCGATCGCCTTCGACGCCTCGCCCACCTTCACCTTCGCCTGGTCCCCGCCCTGGGCGATCGCCTCGGTCACGCAGCAGCTGAGGTGCTCGTCCAGGAGGGCCACGGCGCAGGACTGCAGCGCCGCGTTGATCGCGGAGACCTGGGTCAGGACGTCGATGCAGTAGACGTCCTCGTCGACCATCCGCTGCACCCCCCGCACCTGCCCCTCGATGCGCCTCAGGCGTCTGATGATGTCTTCCTTGTGCTGTCCGTACCCGGCCATGGCAGGCTCCTCGGCTGCTTGTCGAGCTCTACTTGTCGAGCTGCTTGTCGGCGGCCTGGAAGCCGCGCAGGCGCAGGCTGTTGCCGACGACGAAGACCGAGGAGAAGGCCATCGCGGCGCCCGCGATCATCGGGTTGAGCAGTCCGGCCGCGGCGAGCGGCAGGGCGGCCACGTTGTAGGCGAAGGCCCAGAACAGGTTCGAGCGGATCGTGCCGAGCGTGCGCCGGGAGAGCCGGATCGCGTCGGCCGCGGCCCGCAGGTCTCCCCGTACGAGCGTCAGGTCGCCGGCCTCGATCGCGGCGTCCGTGCCGGTGCCCATCGCCAGGCCCAGGTCGGCCTGGGCGAGCGCGGCGGCGTCGTTGACCCCGTCGCCGACCATGGCGACCGAACGCCCCTCCGCCTGCAGCCGCTTGACGACGTCGACCTTGTCCTGCGGCATGACCTCCGCGATGACCTCGTCGATGCCGACCTCGGCGGCGACGGCCTCCGCGACCGCCTTGTTGTCGCCGGTGAGGAGGATCGGGGTGAGGCCGAGGCCGCGCAGCCGGCGGATCGCCTCGGGGCTGGTCTCCTTGACGGCGTCGGCGACCTCCAGGACCGCGCGGGCCTCGCCGTCCCAGGCGACGGCGATCGCGGTCTTGCCGGCGGTCTCGGCCGCTTCCTTGGCGGACTTGAGCGAGGCGGGCAGCTCCATCGCCCACTCCGTGAGCAGCATCTCCCGGCCGACGAGGACCGCGTGGCCCTCCACGACGCCCTGGACGCCGAGCCCGGGGAGGTTGGCGAAGTCCTCGGGGGTGGGGAGCGTACCGACCTTGGCGGCGGCGCCCGTGGCGACGGCCTGCGCGATGGGGTGCTCGGAGGAGTGCTCCAGGGCGCCCGCAAGGCGCAGCACGTCCGTCTCGTCCGTACCGGCGGCGGTGTGGACCTTGATGAGCGTCATCCGGCCGGTGGTGACCGTACCGGTCTTGTCCAGGACGATCGTGTCGACCTTGCGCGTGGTCTCCAGGACCTCGGGCCCCTTGATCAGGATGCCGAGCTGCGCGCCGCGCCCGGTGCCGACCATGAGCGCGGTCGGCGTGGCCAGGCCGAGGGCGCAGGGGCAGGCGATGATCAGTACGGCGACGGCGGCGGTGAAGGCGGCCGTCAGGCCGGCACCGGTGCCGAGCCAGAAGCCGAGGGTGCCGAGCGCGAGCGCGATGACGACGGGGACGAAGACGGCGGAGATCCTGTCGGCGAGGCGCTGGGCTGCGGCCTTGCCGTTCTGGGCGTCCTCCACGAGCTTGGCCATGCGGGCCAGTTGGGTGTCGGCGCCGACGCGGGTGGCCTCGACGACGAGCCGGCCGCCGGCGTTCAGGGTGGCACCGGTGACGGCGTCGCCGACGCCGACCTCGACGGGTACGGACTCGCCGGTGAGCATGGACGCGTCGACGGCGGAGGAGCCCTCGACGACGGTGCCGTCGGTGGCGATCTTCTCGCCGGGCCGGACCAGGAAGCGGTCCCCGACCTGGAGTTCGCCGGTGGGCACGGTGATCTCGCGCCCGTCCTTGAGGACCGTGACCTCCTTGGCGCCGAGCTGCATGAGCGCCTTGAGGGCGGCGCCCGCCTTGCGCTTGGAGCGGGCCTCGAAGTAGCGGCCGGCCAGGATGAAGGCGGTGACGCCGGCGGCGGCTTCGAGATAGATGTTCCCGGCGCCGTCGGTGCGGGCGATCGTGAACTCGAAGGGGTGGGTCATGCCCGGCGTACCGGCGGTGCCGAAGAACAGCGCCCACAGGGACCACAGGAACGCGGCGATCGTGCCGACGGAGATCAGGGTGTCCATGGTGGCCGCGCCGTGCTTGGCGTTGGTCCAGGCGGCCTTGTGGAAGGGCCAGGCTGCGTAGACGACGACCGGCGCCGCGAGGGTGAGGCTGAGCCACTGCCAGTACTCGATCTGGAGCGCCGGGACCATCGCCATCGCGATGACGGGGACGGCGAGCGCGACGGCGGTGACGAGCCGCTGCTTGAGGGGCCGGAGCTCTTCGTCGGCCTTCTCGTCGTCGGTGGGCCCGTCGTCGCCGCTGTTCGCGGGGCGCTCGGGCTTGGGCTCGGCGGCGGTGTACCCGGTGGCCTCGACGGTGGCGATGAGGTCGTCGACGGAGATGTCGGCGTCGGCGTCGAAGGTGACCTTCGCCTTCTCGGTGGCGTAGTTGACGGTGGCCTCGACCCCGTCCATGCGGTTGAGCTTCTTCTCGATCCGGGCGGCGCACGAGGCGCAGGTCATGCCGCCGATGGCGAGCTCGACCTGGGCGGCGCCTGGGGTGGTGGTGGTCATTTCCTGCTCCTCGGTACTGCGGGGTGCGGGGGCCGGGGCCCATGGGCGGACGGGCCCCGGCGGCCGGAATGGGGCGTGGGCCGCCGCCGTCAGGCGCGGCCGGTCAGCTCGTAGCCGGCGTCGTCGACGGCGGCGGTGATCGCGGCGTCGTCGGGCGCGCCGCCGGTGGTCACGGTCACCAGGCCGCCGGCGACGTCGACGTCCACGGAGATGACGCCGTCGAGGGCGGAGACGGAGGTGGTGATCGCGGTCTTGCAGTGCCCGCAGGTCATGCCGGACACGGCGTAGACGGTGGCGGTGCTCTCGGCGACGGCGGTGGCGGTGGTGGCGGTCTCGCCGGTGGTGGAGCAGCTGCCGTCAGGAGTACAGCAGGAAGACATGGGTTCCTCCTCATGGTGGGCGCGGATACCCTGAGGGGGTATCCGGGAATGAGTCCATGTATACCCCCCCGTGGTATCCAGCGCAAGGGTGGCTCCAGCTTGACACCATACCCCCCAGGGGTATGGTGAAGTGCAACTGGAACGACATCGCGTCGCTCATCGGGTCACTGACGTACGGGAGAGCAGCCATGAACACCGGAGTGAAGATCACCGCCTTCGCCGCCGCGATCGCCGCGACGTTCGGGACGGCGTACGGCGTGGGCAAAGGCGTAGGCCCCGTGGGCGAGCCCCCGGCGAAGGCGTCACACGGCGAACACGCGGAGGCGGAAGCGGCCCCCGCGGCGAACGCCCCCGTGGCAGGGGGCCTCCAGGTCTCGGAGGGCGGCTACACGCTGGCCCTGGAGACGCCGACCCCGGCGCAGGGGAGGAGCGTCCTGAAGTTCGCGGTCAAGGACGCGGCCGGCAAGAAGGTCACCGCGTACACGACCGAGCACGGCAAGGAGCTGCACTTCATCGTGGCCTCGCGCGACCTGACGGTCTTCCGTCACCTGCACCCGGTGCGGGCGGCGGACGGCACGTGGTCGACGCCGGTCGACCTGCCGGCGGCGGGGGGCTACAAGGCCTTCGCGGACTTCAAGCCGGCGGCGAAGAACGCGAAGGGCATCACGCTGGGCGCGGACCTGTCCGTACCGGGCATGAGCGCCCCGCAGCCCCTGCCGACGCCCACGCGAACGGCGACGGTGGACGGCTACGAGGTGAATCTGGGCGGCACCCTGGCCCCCGGCCGGGCGGGCGAACTGAAGCTCACGGTCAGCAAGGCCGGGAAGCCGGTGACGGACCTGGAGCCGTACCTCGGGGCGTACGGCCACCTGGTCGCCCTGCGCGCCGGCGACCTCGCCTACCTCCACGTCCACCCCAACGAGGGCGGCCCGGGCCCGGACGTCTCCTTCACGGCGACGGCGCCGAGCGCGGGGTCGTACCGCCTGTTCCTGGACTTCCAGCACGGCGGAAAGGTGCGGACGGCGGCGTTCACGGTGCAGGCGGGGCAGGGCGGGGCGCCGGCGATCTCGACGCCGGATGAGGCAGGGCACGATGCGGGAGGCCACGAGCACGGCTAGGGTGGGGTCATTGGACTAGACCTGTAGACCCTGCAGACCTGTAGCCGTCATTCATGGAGGAATGGGCTCGATGAGCAACCGTGCAGTCCTAGAGGTGATCGCCCTCGACGAGGAGGACGCGGTCGCCGCCCAGGCCGGTGGGGCGGACCGCCTCGAGCTGGTCACCGACATGGCGGCCGACGGGCTGACCCCGTCGCGGACCGGCTTCGCCGCGATCCGTGCCGCCGTGGACATCCCGCTGCGCGTGATGCTCAGGCTGACGGACGGCTTCGCCGCGGGCGACATCGACGCGCTCGTGGCCCGCGCGACCGACCTCCGGGACGCGGGCGCGGACGAGTTCGTCCTCGGCTTCCTCACCCCGGACGGCGACGCCGACCTGGTGGCGGTGGAGCGGCTGATCGCCGTCCTGGACGGCTGCCGCTGGACCTTCCACCGGGCGATCGACCGCACGCCCGACCGCGACGCCCTGCGCAAGCAGCTCGCCGACCTGCCGGGCCTCGACACCTACCTCACGGCGGGCTCGCCGACCGGCGTCGACGACGGCCTCCCCGTCCTCCTCGCGGAGGCGGCCCGCGCGGGCGAGCCCGGCTACGAGCCCCAGATCCTGGTGGGCGGCGGCCTCCGCCTCGACCACCTCCCCCACCTCCGCACCGCCGGCCTCTCCGCCTTCCACATCGGCGGCGCAGCCCGCCCCCACGGCTGGACGGCCCCGGTCTCCCCGGAAGCGGTCCGCGTCTGGCGCGAGGCCCTGGACGCGTAGGGCTGAGGCACGGAGGCCCCGGCCCGCCCGCCCCAGGCGCCCGCGGTGTCACCTGAACGGCCCGATTTCGGGCGGCGGGGCCGGGTAGGGGGTGGACCGTTCTTCCCCGCAGCGCTATCGACGGAGGCACCCGTGCCCGAAAAGCATGGTCACTACAAGCCCGGCACCCCGTGCTGGATCGACCTGATGGTTCCCGATCAGCAGGCGGCCCTCGACTTCTACCGCGACCTCTTCGGGTGGCAGGGCGAGATCGGGCCGGCGGAGACGGGGGGCTACTCCGTCTGCACCCTCAAGGGGCAGCCGGTCGCGGGGATCATGAAGGCGATGAACCCGGACGGGACGGTGCCCGACCCGCTGCCGCCGGTGGTGTGGACGACGTATCTGGCGACCGACGACCTCGGGTCCACGGTCAAGTCCGTCGCCGACGCGGGCGGCACGGTCATGGTGGAGCCGATGGACGTCATGGAGCTGGGGCGGATGGCCGTGGTGGTCGACCCGACCGGCGCCGTCATCGGCCTGTGGCAGGCCGGCACCTTCCCCGGCGCCGGCATCGTCAACGAGCACGGCGCGCTGATCTGGAACGAGGTGGTCACCAGCGACCTCCCGGCCGCCTCCGCCTTCTACTCGGCGATCCTGCCCGTCACCACCGCGCGGTCCGAGATTCCCGGAGCGGAGGAGTACATCGAGTTCCAGGTCGCGGGCCGTGCCGTGGGCGGAATGATGGACCTGAGCGCGCTTCCGCCGGGCGTACCGCCGCACTGGCAGCCGTACTTCCACGTGGACAGCGTGGACGACGTCCAGGCGGCCGCCGTCCGTGCGGGCGGCACGGTCCTGGCCCCGGCCTTCGACATGGCGGCCGGCCGCATGGCCGTGCTGGCCGACCCCCAGGGCGGCGCGTTCTCCGTCATCACGGCGTCCGAGCCGGAGCAGCCCGCCTGACGTCGCCCTGTCCGGGCCGGGGGACGGCGGCCAGTTCGTCCGCCCTCCTGGGTGCCCGGCGCCGCCGCCGCCGACCGTACGCGTACGCCGCCGACCGTACGCGTACGGAGCCGCCCTCAGCGGCCGCCCGCCACCCGCAGGATCGTCCCCGTCGTGTACGAGGCGTCGGCCGACAGGAGCCACGCCACCGCCGCCGCGATCTCGTCCGGGCGGCCCGGCCGGCCCAGCGGGATCGTCGCCGCCGCCTTCGCGGGGCGGTCCGGGTCGCCCATCGCCGCGTGCATGTCGGTCTCGATGATGCCGGGCGCCACCGCGTTGACCCGGATGCCGTCCGGGCCCAGCTCCTTGGAGAGGCCCACGGTCAGCGCGTCGGTCGCCGCCTTCGTCGCCGCGTAGTGGACGTAGTCGCCGGGGCTGCCGAGCGTGGCGGCCGCGGAGGAGACGTTCACGATCGCACCGCCACCCCGGGCGCCCATGTCGTGGGCGGCGCGGCGGCAACAGAGCAGGTAGCCAAGGAGGTTGACCTCCACCACGCGGCGCAGGTCCTCCGTCGTGGCATCGGCGAGGCGCCCCAACGGGCCGGTCACGCCCGCGTTGTTCACCAGGCCGGTCACCGGGCCGAGTTCGGCCTCCGCCGTGTCGAAGAGCCGCTCCACGTCCGCCTCGTCCGACGTGTCCACCCGGACGATCACACACCGCGCGCCCGCCGCCCGGACCGCCGCCGCCGTCGACTCGGCGGCGGCCGCGTCCCGTACGTACCCGAGCGCCAGATCGTGCCCCTCGGCCGCCAGCCGTACGCAGGTCGCCGCGCCGATCCCGCGGCTGCCGCCCGTGACGACGGTGACATTTCGGGGGTCAGACATGGTGGTCCCACCTTCCTCTCGGTCGCGCCGCCCCCACCGTAAAGCGGTGGCCCGGCCGGTCCGCGGCTGGCTACCCTCCCCGCCATGGCCGACCCCGTACGCACCGTCCGCACCCTCGTCGCCGCCCAGTTCCCGCAGTGGTCCGGGCTGCCCGTCAGGCGCGTGCCGTCGGCCGGTACGGACAACGACATGTACCGCCTCGGCGACCGCCTCGCCGTCCGGCTGCCCAGGACCGCCGCGAACGCCGGGTCCATCGCCAAGGAGCAGCGCTGGCTGCCGCACCTCGCCCCGCACCTGCCGCTGCCCGTACCGGTGCCGGTCGGCCACGGCGTGCCCGGGGAGGGCTTCGACCTGCCCTGGTCGGTGTACGACTGGCTCCACGGCGCCAACGCCTACGACGAGCCGATCGCCGATCTCGCCCACGCGGCGGTCGAGTTGGGCCGGTTCGGAGCGGCGCTGCGCCGCGTGGACGCGACGGACGGGCCGAGGTCGTTCCGGGGCGGCCACGTCACCGAGTGGGCGTCGGCGGGGGTGACGGAGAGGGCGATCCGGGATCTCGGCGCGCATGGGCTCCTCGACGCGGACCGGGTGACAGCCGCCTGGGAGTCGGTGCTTCGGCTGCCGCAGTGGGAGGGCCCGCCCCGATGGGTCCACGGCGACCTGCTGCCCGGCAACCTGCTGGCCAGGGACGGCCGGCTGAGCGCCGTCATCGACTTCGGCGCGGTCGGTACGGGCGACCCCGCCTGCGACATGATGGCCGCCTGGACCCTCCTCACCGCCGAGACCCGCCCGCTGTTCCGGGCGGCGGCGGAGGTCGACGACGCGACCTGGGCGCGCGGGCGCGGCTGGGCGCTGTGCTGGGGCGTGGTCACGGAACACGAGTACCGCGGTACGAATCCGGTCCTGGCGGCCGTGGCCCACCGTGCGTGGTCGGAGGCGCTGCCGGAGTACGGCGCGCAGTAAGCGCTTCCCGCGGCCGCTCCGCGGCCATGAAGTTTTAGCCGCCGCGGGACTGTTCTTCCGCGCTCCCGGACCCCACCATGCTCCTCACTACTCGTGCGTAACACCCCGTAGGGAGAAGCGTGTTGAGACTCCGTGCCCGTCTCCGTGCCCGTGTCGGCCTCGTGGCGCTCCTTGCCCTGATGGCGTCCGTGTTCGTCACCCAGGCCGGCCAGGCCGCCCCGTCCGCTTCCGCTTCGGCTCAGGCCGTGGCCCGTACCCCCGTCGTCTTCGTCCACGGCTACAACGCCGACCCGGGTGTCTGGGGCGGCCTGCGCGAGGACCTCAAGGCGGACGGCTACACCGACGCCGAGCTCTTCTCCTTCGGCTACGACACCCACCGCTCCGTCAACGAGGCCATCGCCGGCGAGCTGGCCGCGTACGTCGCCGACGTCAAGCGGCGGACCGGCGCGAGCCGGGTCGACCTCGTCTCGCACTCCTTCGGCAGCCTCGTCTCGCGCTGGTACGTGAAGTTCGAGGGCGCCGGCCAGTCCTCCGTGGCCCACTGGGTCTCCCTCGCGGGCCCCAACCACGGCACCAGCACCGCCTGGGCGTGCGCCCTGTGGGACCAGGCCTGCCGCGACATGACCCCGGGCTCGTACGTACAGAAGAAGCTCGCCGAGGGCGACGAGACCCCGGGCGCCGTCCGCTACGCCACGTGGTGGTCGAACTGCGACGAGGTCATCAACCCCGACAACAGCGTCCCCCTGACCGGCGCCACCAACAACGCGGCCGGCTGCCTCGACCACAACGCGCTGCTCGGCGACGACGGGGTGTCGGCGGGGGTGCGGGCCTTCCTCGCCTCGTAGCCGACCGGTGGCCGGGCGGCTACGGCGCCCGCCAGACCGTCAGGTCACCGGTCAGGAAGTTGACCCCGCTGTCCGGCAGGTACGTCGACTTGATCTGGACGACGAACAGACCGATGTCTCCTGAGGGGTGCTTGACGCAGATCTCGCTGCCTGCCGCCGCCGTGAGCAGGGAGAGGCGGCGCGTGGGAACGACCTTGACGGCGATGCGGCAGTCGTCGAGGGTCGCCCCCGGCTTGCCGACGTGCATGCTCATCAGGGTGGAGTCGCTCTGCAGGTCGCACAACTCCTTGCAGACCAGGCGGATGTCCCCCTTGCGGTCCGTGCGCTCGACCGGCTCCTTGATGCTCAGGGAGTTCTTCTCGTCCAGTCTTTGGAAGGGGTACGCGACGGCTTGAGGCTTCTTGGGCGGCGCGGCCGAGGACGGGGTCGAGGAGGGAGTCGACGAGGGGCCCGAGGACGAGCCCGTCGGGCCCGACG
The DNA here is from genome assembly GCF_040638605.1 of Streptomyces sp. NPDC026092. Lineage (NCBI taxonomy): Bacteria > Bacillati > Actinomycetota > Actinomycetes > Kitasatosporales > Streptomycetaceae > Streptomyces > Streptomyces sp. NPDC026092. The sequence continues at coordinate 200,805 of NZ_JBEZYN010000006.1, read as the reverse complement.
AGCGGCCGCCGTCCTTCGAAGCCGAGTCCGACGCCTCCCGGTCCCGGATCCACCGGCCCACCGCGTCCGTGACCGTCCAGGTCAGGCCCGTCACCAGCAGGGCTCCCGCCAGGGCGGCGACGGCCGTGACGAGTACGGTGCGCCGTCTTCGGGACCTTCGCTCGTCCGGCCCCGTCTCGGGGCGGCCGTCCCGTCGCGGGACCAGCGGCAGTGTGCCCACCGGGGTGGGTTCGGGGACGGGACCCGGGACCGCGAGTTCCGGGCCCATGACCTCGCGCCAGACGGCCGGGTCCGCGCCCGCCTCCGGGCCGAGGTGCCGGCGGCACCACTCGACGACCTCCGCAGGGGTGGCCCGGTCCGCCGGATCGGCGGCCAGGCAGCGGGCGATCAGCGGACGGAGCTCGGCGGGCAGGCGGGACAGGTCGGGCTCGGAGTGCACGATCCGGTACAGCACCATGACCGAGGGGCCGTCGCCGTACAGCGGCTCGCCAAGCGCCGCGAAGGCCGCCGTCTGACCGAGCGCGAAGATGTCGGTCGCCGGGGTGAGTTCGCCCACGGACGCCTGCTCGGGAGCCATGAACGAGGGTGTGCCGATGGCGGTGCCCGTCGCCGTCTGCGAGGTGATGTCGGAGGCGAGCGAGATCCCGAAGTCGATCACGCGCGGACCGTCGGCGGCGAGCAGGACGTTCGCCGGCTTCAGGTCCCGGTGGACGATGCCCGCGCCGTGGACGGCCTGCAGCGCCTCGGCGACGCCCGCCATCAGCCACAGCACCGCGGCCACCGGCAGCGGCCCGCGCCGGGCGACGGCCTCGGCCAGGGAGGGTCCGGGTACGTACAGGGTCGCCAGCCACGGCGGTGAGGCGTCCGCGTCGGCGTCGATCAACTCGGCGGTGTACGCGCCCCGGACCCGCTGCGCCGCCTTGATCTCCCGGCGGAACCGGCGCCGGAAGACCGGGTCGTCGGCCAGCTCGGGCCGTACGACCTTGATCGCCACCGGCCGCCCGCCGGGCGTGTGCGACAGGTACACCCGGCCCATGCCGCCCGCGCCGAGCCGGGCGGCGAGCCGGTAGCGCCCCACCACCGGCGGATCGTCCGCCTGCAGCGGCTGGAACACCTCGGTCGCGTACTCCACCTGAACCAGTCCCCCCGAACCCTGAACCCCGAACCCCGAACCCCGAACCCGGAACTCTTGACCGACCCCCGTGGTCAGCAGCCTAGGCCGCAGAGCGCCGGCGTCCGCCGCCAGGGTTGGCGATCAACACGAGGCGATCACGCGTCCAACTGCTCCGGGAGCGCCGAGGAGTGAACCACCGTCAGCCCCGACACCGCACGCGTCAGCGCCACGTACAGCCGCCGCAGCCCCGTCCGCTCGTCCGGTTCGCCGTCCACGACGGCCGCCGGGTCGTCCAGGACCACGTAGTCGTACTCCAGGCCCTTGGCGAGCGAGGCCGGGACGAGGGTCAGGCGGGACTCGGCCGTCGTCTCCTCGCCGGGCGAGAGGTACGCGTGCCCTGCGGCGGTCAGCGCCTCGGCGAGCGGTGCGATCCGGGCGTCGGCGGCGATCAGGCCGATCGAGCCCTCGTGCTCCAGGGCCTCCGCGCACGCGGCGACGACCGCCGCGTCGAGCTCCGCGGGCTCGTGGTGGAGGATCGACAGCGAACCCGGGTTCTCCCGGACCGACTCGACGGCGGCGAGCCCCGGCGACATGTGCGGCAGCAGCCTCGACGCGTACGCGATGACCTCGCGCGGTACGCGGAAGCCGGCGGTCAGCTCCTCCACCACGGCCTCCGGCTTGCCCAGGTGCCCGAGCGCCTGCGCCCAACTCCCTGTCGCCCAGGGCGTGGTGCCCTGCGCGAGGTCGCCCAGGATCGTCGCCGAACCGGTCGTGCAGCGGCGGCCGACGGCCCGGTACTGCATCGGGGACAGGTCCTGCGCCTCGTCCAGGACCACGTGCCCGAGCGAGTGCGTCCGCTCCACCAGGTCCTTCGCCTCGTCGATCAGGACCGCGTCCGCCGCCGACCACTTCGCCGACTTCACCGAGCGGCCCGGCTTCGCCCACAGCAGCAGCTTCTGCTCGTCGTCCGTCAGGACGCCGTCCGCGTGCTCGGCGAGGAACTCGGCGTCGCTCAGCAGCCGCAGCACCAGCTTCGCCGGGTCGACCGGCGGCCAGAGCGTCTTCACGACCGCCTTCACCGCCGCGTTGCGGGCCACCGCGTCCTGCACCCGGTCGTCGGGCGCCTCGCCCGCCTGCTCCATCCGCACCAGGACCGTGTGCGCGATGCGCTGCGGGAGCGCGTCGCGGGCGGCACCGTAACGGATGTCGCGGTCGAGCAACTCGCGGACGATCTCCTCCAGTTCGTACGCCGGGACCCGCCAGCGGCGCGAGCCGCGTACCACGACGAGCGGCTCGGTCGGCAGCGTGACGTGCGAGCGCACCGCCCGCCGCAGCACCTCCGCCATCCTCGCGTCGCCCTTGACGACCGCCGTCGCCGCCTCGTCCGCGCCCCGGACCTCGACGTGCGCGACGAGGTCGTCGACGGTCGCCTGCTGGACCTCCAGCTCGCCGAGGGCGGGCAGGACCTGCTCGATGTAGTGGAGGAAGGACCGGTTCGGCCCGATGACGAGGGTGCCGGTGCGGGCGAGCCGCTCCCGGTGCGCGTAGAGCAGGTACGCGACCCGGTGCAGGCCGACGGCGGTCTTTCCGGTGCCGGGACCGCCCTGGACGCAGACGGTGCCGGAGAGCCCGGACCGGACGATCTCGTCCTGCTCGGGCTGGATGGTGGCGACGATGTCCCGCATCGGGCCGACGCGGGGCCGCTCGATCTCGGCCTGGAGCAGCTTGCTGGTCCGCTCCAGCTCGGCGGGGTCGGAGAGGTGCTCGTCCTCGTACGCGGTGAGGTCGCCGCCCGTGTACCCGAACCGGCGCCGGAGCCCCACGTCCTGCGGGTTCTTCCGCGACGCCCGGTAGAACGGCTGGGAGACCGGCGCGCGCCAGTCGATCACCATCGGGTCCCCGTCGGCGTCGTGGACGTGCCGGCGGCCGATGTAGAAGCGCTGCCCCTCCTGCGTGGTGTGCAGGTAGTCGAGCCGCCCGAAGAAGAGCGGGGTGTGGGAGAGGTCGGCGAGCGCCTTGATCCGCTCCTCGATCTGACGGCCGAGCACGGCGGCGTTGACCCAGTTCGCGGTGACGTCCTTGATGTCGAGCGCCTCGACGTCCTCGCGCATCGCGCGCAGCGCGGCACGCGAGTCGGCGAGATGGGCGCGCTCGCGCGCGAGCGGGTCGGCGGGCGTGGACATGCGGAAGCCTCCGGAGGTGCGTGAGCGTGACGGGGCGGCCGCCGGTTTCCGACCGGGGGCAGCGCGCTCCACGGAGGGAGGCGGGGAAGTCGGAGATTGTAGCTCTGTGGGGCGGACGGGGCGACCGAATATTCCGGGGGAGGGCCCGTAGGGGGTGGTCTCCGACCTGAGGGGGACGAGGGTTCCATCCCCAGCCTGATGTGTTCGGAATGTCCGGATTCCATCATGGAGACATGACCACCGCGACGTTCACCCCAGACCGCACGATCCCGCGCTCCCGCCGCCTCGGCCTCGCGCTACGGGCGATACGCGCCTACGGCTCGGCGGCCGTGTCCGTCGTCGTCCTCGGCGACCACGGCCCGTACGGAGAGCGCACGGGCGTCCGTGACCCCCGGCCTCAGTACGTCGGACGGCCCTGATAGGCCGGACGGATGCCCAGCTGACCTCCGGCGATCTTCACAGAACTCGGAGCGCAACCCTTCCCCACTCTCACAGGTCTCCTCATCGCACCGCCGTCTCCCCATGGAGCAGAGGAACAGAGGAGATCATGGGAATGCCTTTCGCCGGCCGCGTCGCGCGGCTCGGTGCCTGTCTCACCGCCGCCGGTCTGGTCACGGTCGGCCTGACCGCCACCCCGGCCGCCGCCGACAGCGACCAGCTCTGGATCGCGTCGCCGTGGGAAGTGGCGCTGCCCAAGGCCGTCGCCGGCGGTCAGGTCCCGGCCACGACCGTCGCCCTGAGCCTGTACCACGACAACGCCAACCACCGCGTGACGGACGGACGGCTCACCGTCGACGTCTCCGAGCTGACCGGTGTCGCCGACGTCACCTGGCCCGAGAACTGCGCGCCGACCGGCGCCACCGCCGTCTGCTCCCTACCCGACGTGCCGCTCACGGGCGAGTCCCCCGAGTCCCCGGTGGAGCTGAAGCTCCGCGCGGCCTCGGGCGCCGAGACCGGGGTCGGCGGCCGGATCACCTACGGGGCGACCGCCACCACGAACGCGCCCGAGGGCACCCTCACGGCCTCCGAGGGCTGGTCCACCGTCCGGGTCGCCTCCGGCCCCGACCTGGTCCTGAGCCGGATCCCCGCCGTCACGGACGTCGCCCCGCGCTCCACCGTGGCCGTGCCGTTCTCCGTGGTCAACAACGGCAACGAGGCCGCGAACGGCGTCCAGGTCACCCTGTACGTCACGCGCGGCCTCTCCCTCGGCACCGTCGCCCCGCAGTGCGTGAGCACGCCCGAGGGCGAGAGCGTGCCGGCCGCGCTCACCAAGGTCGAGTGCCTCTTCGACGACGTCGTCGCACCCGGCTCCACCTTCACCCTGCCGACCCCGCTCCGCGCGAGCGTCGCCCGGTACGCCTTCGCCGAGCGGATCGACATCGGCGTCACGGCCCGCGGCGGAGCCGAGGACGTGACGCCCGAGAACAACGGTCAGGTCGCCTCCATCGGCGTCACCAACACGGCCGACTTCGCCGTCGGCGGCGTCCGCGCGAGCGGCGCCGCGGGGGAGACGGTGACCGCCGCACTGACCTTCCGCAACCGCGGCCCGGCCTGGGTCGCCAACCTGGGCTCCGGGGACCCCGTCGGCGCGGTCGACCTGACCGTCCCCAGGGGCGCCACCGTCACCTCCGTACCGGAGGGCTGCGAGCCCCGCACGGCGGACGGCGGCTGGTGGGAGAGCGAGACCCGGACCGGCGCCCCGCGCTACGTCTGCAACCTGCCGATGTGGGTGGCCGAGAAGCAGACCGTGACGTTCCCGTTCCAGCTGCGGATCGACACCGTGATCCGTGGCGCGAAGGGCGCGATCACGCTCAAGCAGGCCTACGGCGACGGGCCGTTCCCGTTCGACCCGAACCCGACGAACAACCAGGCGAAGCTGGTCCTCAACCCGGCGGTCTGAGCACGGCGTACGGCTCACGTCGTACGACGAAGGGCCCCGTCCACGTTTCCACGAGGACGGGGCCCTTCCACGTACACGCCGTACGCCTGCCGTCAGCTCGGCGAATCGCCCGCGAGCAGCTCGTCCGCGTCCACGATCCGGTACGCGTACCCCTGCTCGGCCAGGAACCGCTGGCGGTGCGCCGCGAAGTCCTGGTCGATCGTGTCGCGCGCGACGACCGAGTAGAAGTGCGCCTGGTGGCCGTCGGCCTTCGGGCGCAGCACCCGTCCGAGCCGCTGCGCCTCCTCCTGCCGGGAGCCGAAGGTGCCGGAGACCTGGATGGCGACCGTGGCCTCGGGCAGGTCGATGGAGAAGTTGGCGACCTTCGAGACGACGAGGACGCTGATCTCGCCCTGCCGGAACGCGTCGAAGAGCTTCTCGCGCTGCGCGTTCGGCGTCTCGCCCTTGATGACCGGCGCGTTCAGGTGCTCGCCGAGCTCGTCCAGCTGGTCGATGTACTGGCCGATGACGAGGATCTGCTGCCCGGCGAACTTCCGCACCAGCGCCTCGGTCACCTTCCGCTTGGTGGCCGTCGTGGCGCAGAAGCGGTACTTCTCCTCCTGCTCGGCGGTCGCGTAGGCGAGCCGCTCGGAGTCCGTGAGGTTGACCCGGACCTCGACGCAGTCGGCGGGCGCGATGTACCCCTGCGCCTCGATCTCCTTCCACGGCGCGTCGAAGCGCTTCGGACCGATGAGCGAGAAGACGTCCGACTCGCGCCCGTCCTCGCGCACGAGCGTGGCCGTGAGGCCGAGCCGCCGCCGGGCCTGCAGGTCGGCGGTGAACTTGAAGACCGGCGCGGGCAGCAGGTGCACCTCGTCGTAGACGATGAGGCCCCAGTCGCGGGAGTCGAAGAGCTCCAGGTGCGGATAGATGCCCTTCCGCTTGGTCGTGAGGACCTGGTACGTGGCGATGGTGACCGGCCGGATCTCCTTCTTCGTACCGGAGTACTCGCCGATCTCGTCCTCGGTGAGCGAGGTCCGCTTCACCAGCTCGTGCTTCCACTGCCGCGCGGAGACGGTGTTGGTCACGAGGATCAGCGTGGTGGCCTTCGCCTGGGCCATAGCCCCGGCGCCGACCAGCGTCTTTCCCGCGCCACAGGGCAGCACGACGACACCGGAGCCGCCGTGCCAGAAGCCCTCGACGGCCTGCTTCTGGTACGGGCGCAGCGCCCAGCCGTCCTCGGCGAGCTCGATCGGGTGCGCCTCGCCGTCGACGTATCCGGCGAGGTCCTCGGCCGGCCAGCCCAGCTTCAGGAGCGTCTGCTTGATCTGCCCGCGCTCGGAGGGGTGCACGGCGACGGTGTCGTCGTCGATGCGCGCCCCGACGAGCGGCTGCACCTTCTTCGACCGGAGGATCTCCTCCAGGACGGGCCGGTCGGTGCTGGTCAGGACGAGCCCGTGGGTGGGGTGCTTGGAGAGCGTGAGCCGCCCGTACCGGGCCATGGTCTCGGCGACGTCCACGAGCAGCGCGTGGGGCACGGGGTACCGCGAGAACTCCACGAGCGCGTCGACGACCTGCTCGGCGTCGTGCCCGGCCGCCCGCGCGTTCCACAGCCCGAGCGGCGTCACCCGGTACGTGTGGATGTGCTCGGGCGCCCGCTCCAGCTCCGCGAACGGCGCGATGGCCCGGCGGCAGGCGTCCGCCTGCTCGTGGTCGACCTCCAGGAGCAGCGTCTTGTCGCTCTGGACGATGAGTGGTCCGTTCACGTACGTACATCCCTTCCGCACGGCCAAACATCCAGTGTGCCTGAGGTCCGGCGGTTGTCGGTGGGGCCTGCCACACTGAAGGCGACCGGTTCCACGAGAGGGAGGTGGCGAGATGAGCGTCGCGCACGATCCGCACTATGGGCCCTGGACCATAGAAGAAGTCCTGGCATTGCCGGAGGACCGTGGTCAGCGTCGTGAATTGATGGGCGAAGCGCTCGTGATGTCTCCGGCTCCGGGAACCAAGCACCAGCGGGCGTCGTCGCGTCTCTGGAGTCTGATGGACCGCGCCGTCCAGGCGGAGGGCTTGTCCGCCGAAGTCCTGGAAGCGGTCAATCTCATCCTGCCCGACGGACTCTTCATCCCGGACATCGTGGTGGTCGAGGCGGCCGCTGCGGCGGCCGACCCGATCACCTACAACGCCGACGACGTGCTGCTCGTCGTGGAGATCGTCTCGCCCTCGTCGTCCGGGCGCCGTACCGACCGGCTGCTGAAGCCGCCGTACTACGCGGAGGCGGGCATCGAGCACCTCTGGCGGCTCGAACTGGAGCCGGTGCCGACACTGGTCGTCTGCGAGCTGCAGGACGGCCGCTACGCCGAGCGGACGGTCGCCGAGGCGGGGCGGGCGACGCTGATCGAGAAGCCGTTCCCGGTGGAGGTCGATCCGGCGGCACTCGTCAGCCCGAGGTCCTAGGGTCTGGCCGACCGGCTGTCGCTAGACCTGGTCCTCCGCCAGTTCCGCGACGCCCGTGATGCGGTGCAGGGGGTACGTGCGGACTTCGTCCGCCGTGTGGTCGTAGCCCGTGACGAAGCCGCCCTCCACGCGCACGGGGGCGATCACGCGCTGGCTGGCGGCGCCCTCGGCGTTGACGTAGCCGATCCAGACGGCCGTGCCGGTCAGCGCGGCGGCCTGGACCGTGGCCAGGGTCTCGGCGGGGGAGGTACGGGGGAGCTCGCCGGCCGCGCGGGCCGGGGCCTCCGCGGTCTCGGGGCGCTCCTTGCGGACGGCCGTCGCGGCCAGGTCGCCCGCCCGGATCGCGCGGACCGCCGCGCCGAGCAGCGTCGCGTCGGGGGAGGGCGGGCCGTCGGGGACGGGCGCGGGGGCGGTGCGGGCTCCGGTGCGGTAGGCGTCGGCGCGGGTGATCAGGACGTCGCCGGCCGCGGACTCGGCGGCCGGGGCGTACCCCATCGACCGCAGCCCGTCGAGCAGCGCCGCCGGGTCCGTCTGCGCCGCGAGGACCGTCGGCGCGAGGCGGCGCAGCCGCAGGGACGCGGACCGCTTGTCGGCCAGGATCTCGCCGAGGACCGTGTCGTCGTCGCAGCGCACGTACGCGGACGCGGCGCCGATCCTGAGGTGGCCGTGCCTCCGCGCCACGTCGTCGATCAGGTACGAGAGCGGCTGCGGCACCGGCGTACGGGAGTGGGCGGTCAGGAAGTCGTGCAGGTCGGACGCGCTGCGCCCGGCGTCGAGCGCACGCCGCACCGAGCCGGGCGTGAAGCGGTAGACCGTCGCGCCGCCCTTCGACTCGACGTCCGCGAGGACCGAGAGCGTGTCGGCCAGCGGGCGCCGCAGCGGGCCGGGCGCGACGGCCGTGAGGTCGGCCTGGAGGAGGACGTGGTCGACGGCCTCGGGCAGGAGCGGCGCGAGCAGGGTCGCGGCCCGCGCGGCGGCGACGGACAACTCGACCCCGTGCTCGGCCACCGGCTCCGGGGCGGCCTCGGCGAGCGGCAGGTTGAGCAGCGCCCGCGCGGGCGAGGCGAGGGCGCCGCGCCCGGTGACCCCGAGCAGCTCGGCCTCGGTGAGGGTCCAGTGGGCGAGCCGGGAGCGGAGGTCGCCGCCCGCGTTCGACGGAGGCGTCGTACCCGCGCCGCGCAGCGGGCGTTCCCAGCGCAACCGGGTCAGCAGGGCCTCAGGGTCCGCCGCCGAGCCCGGCGGCAGCGTCGCCTGCAGGGTGAGGACGCGGCGCCGTACCTCCGGCGCGCCGCCCCGGTCCAGGTCCGGGCCGAGGGCCGAGAGGGTGCGGCCCTTCGCGTCCTGGCCGCCGACCAGGCCGGCCGTCCTCGTCCCCATGAGCCAGGCCGTGACGAGCCGGCCCCAGCGCTCGGCGGGCGGCAGGTCGAGCCAGTCGTCGTACGCGGGCGTCGGCGCGTACCGCTCGTCCGCCTCGCCGTCCGAGGCGAGCAGCCCCGCCCCGTACGTCAGCTCCAGCCAGAACGCCGCGATCGGCTCGCCCACGTCGAGCGCGACGGCGGTCCGCTTGAGGTCCCGTACGGACATCCCGCCCGCGCGGAGCACCGCCGGGCCGCCCTGGTCCCAGCTCTTCAGGAGCTCCTCGACTGTGGAGAGCGCCGCGTGCGCCTGGCCGGCGGCCGCGTTGTCCACAACCTGGGGACGGTACTCGCGCAGCACGGTCAGCTCGGGCGCCTGCGGCTCGGGCGAGCGGTGCGCGCGGCCGCCGCGCAGATGGAGTGCGGCCTCGCGGGGCAGGACGACGGTACGGGGCGATGCGGGGAGCAGCAGGCCGCGGTCGCGCAGCCACTGGACGGGCGGGGCCGGGTTCGCGGTCACCTCGCCGTACGGCGGACCCCACACCAGCCGGTCCAGCACCGCGAGCGCCTCCGACGGCGCGGTGTCGAGCAGCGCGCCCATCCGGTCCCGGTCGGTGAAGAGCCCGGTGAGCGCCGCGACGGCCGAGACCGGGTCGTGCGTCGCGGGCAGCCCGGCGGTGGCGATGATCTCCTGGATCCGGCCCGGGGACATCCCGGCCGTCGCCTCGGAGACGGTCGGCCCGAGACCGGTCGGGGACGGGTGCTGCGGGGAGGGCGCGAGCAGCTCGCGGGCGGTCCGTACGAGCCGCAGCCGGTCGTCCTCGCCCCAGACCAGGGCCTGTTCGCGCAGCACCTCCACGGCGCGGGGCAGCGCCTTCTCGACGCCCGGGTGGCCGTCGTCGCCGGACAGCAGGGCGAGCAGCACGGTGTACGGGGCGGGGTCCGGGGCGACGGCGAGCGCCTCGGCGGTCTGGAGGGTGAACCGGTCGAGCCGTTCGAGCGCGCGCACGACGGAGCCGCGGGTGCCGGCCCGGGTCGCGAGCTGGGTCAGGTCGTTCGGTACGGGGGAGAGCAGATCCGGGCGTGCGCGCAGCAGCGCGGCGAGCCCCTCGTCGCCCCGCGCGCGCAGCGCCTCCGCGAGCGTGCGCGGCGCGGCGGCGTCAGTTCCTCCGGGCACGTACGCCTCCCGATCGAGCTCACCGATCCCCATCCGGACCACGTTAGCCCCTGCACGGGCGCTAACGTCGGGGCGTACCGGCCGTGGAGGGGACTGTGGGGATCGAGAGCGACCAGTTGGTCTTCGACTATCTGAGCCGGGTGGGCGATCTGGCCCAGCAACGGCAGCTGCCGTCGGGGGACCGGATGAAGCTCGTCTCCTCGCTCCGGGGCGAGATCGACCGCCGGCGCGCCACGTTCGGCCAGGAGAGTCCGACGGCGGTACGGAACCTCCTCGACGAACTGGGCTCACCGGCGGAGGTCGTGGACAGGGCGGCGGGCCTGCCGACGCAGCGGGACGGGGCGGGGGCTGGTGCCGGTACTGGGGGCGGCCGCCTACGGAAGCGAAAGCCCCCGGTCCCGAAGCCGCGCGCTCCTGAGGCGGCAGCCTGGCCCACGCCTCCGCACCTGGCGGGCATGGACGAGGTCGGTGCGGCGGACGACCCGGACTGGTGGCGCCTGGACGCCCTCGACGTCGAGGAACCCCTGCCGGGCGACGACCTGGTGCCGGGCTTCCGGGGCGGGGTGGAGATCCCGGAACTCCTGAAGCCGCCGGCGACGGAGGAGGACGAGGAGGCCGACTTCGTAGAGGAGGAGGCGGAGACGGCCCGGCGGCCCCCGTGGCGCCGGATCCTGCGAAGGCAGCGCCCGAACACGGAGGACGGGACTCCCGCCGGTTTCAGACTGGGCAGCCCGGGCGTGGTCCTGGCCGCGCTGCTCCTCCTGGGCGGCGTGATCTTCGGCTCCCTGATCGCCGTGGCGTTGGGCTGGCTCCTGGCCTACGCCTCGCGCCGCCTCTCCCGTACGGAGAGCCAGTGGGCGGTCATCATCCTCCCGGGCCTCACGGCAGCGGCCGGCGTGGTCTGGCTCTGGGGCCGCGTGGAGGGCCGCTGGGGCACCCCGGTGGCCCAGGGCGGCGAGGCGATGGGCGCGGCGATCTCGGAAACCTGGCCGTGGACCCTGAAGGCGGCGGCGATCGCCTCGGCGGTGTTCCTGCTGTGGCGCGCGCGGAGGGTCTGAGGGCGGGTCAGGGACGGGCAGGGTTCACGACGGCCGCGAAGGGGACGGCGGCGTCGCCGGTCACGATGAACAGGTCGAACCGGTCCGATTCCTTCGCGGCCTCCACGTCGTGCTCCCAGTTCTCGAAGAATCCCTTCCCCTGGAACGTGGTGATGAAGGCGCCCCAAAGGGAACCTTCCGGAGCGGCTCCCCACCAGGCGGTCACATAGCGGGGCTTTCGCGTGACGTTGACGAGGTTGTTGTTGTAGCGGACCCTCGCGTGATGGATGGCAAGGTCGGGGCACTCCTCCGGAGGGCAGTAGAGCGGCGACTCCTTGTCCCATGACAGCCATGCTCCGCTGAATTCGGCTACGTCGATGCGTCCGCGATCCATCCTCATGACATGGGCTTCCAGGTCGGCGTCCAGCATGTCGTATGCCGCGTTCTTCGGAATCTGGACCACCTTCTCCTCGCTGTACTGCTCACCTGGTTCGAACCAGGACCCGGCCCCCGCGAACGGGCCCCCGGCGAGTTGAGAGAACTCGACGGATTCGACATGGCGTGACATGTCCATCTCGAGGTCGTACTCCAGCTCCGCTCGACGGTCCCTCAGCTCCTCGCTCTTCTCGACGTACTTTCCCGTGTGCCCGTACAGCGCCCAACTGTCGGTGAGGATGTACACCGGAACGCTGCCGGTGTTCTCCAGCTGAAGCGTGAGCGGAAGATGGACGATCGACCGCTCGGGGTCCGTGCGAGGGACGCCGAACCTCACCTTGAAGGACAGGTTCGCCGGTGCGGCGGTGGGCTGGTAGAGCGAGGAGTAGGCGATGTTCACGGCGGCAAGGAGCACCGTGGCCAGCACCCCCGCCGCGATCTTCGTCGGGTGCGGCGTGCCTCGCCACACCTTCTCCCGGACGCACAGGCACAGTGCCCACAGGGACCAGGCGAAGAGAGGGAAGACGCCCAGCATGTAGTGCGTGTATTCCAACTCCTGGAACCACAGGAAGACGAGCGTGGTCGTGACTGTGAGCGCGATGAGGACGCCCAGGAAGACGATCGCTCCGGAGACGCGGAGGCTGCGCTTGCCCCAGTAGTCGAATACCGCCACGGCCGCCGCGACCTCGGCCACGCCTCCCAGCATGAACACGAATCCCGTGATCCGCCCCGCGAACGTCAGCGCGTCGAAAGCGTCCGGGATGCCGACGGAGGTCATCAGAGCCCAACCGCCCACGAGCCCCGCCACCATCAGGACGATCGTCGCGCGTCTGCGTCGTGTGTGGTCGGGCCAGGTGTCGCTGCCGCCTCCCTGCCAGGCGACGGAGGACCGGTCCTCCAGGTCCAGGTCCTTCGGGTAGCCGTGGCGGCCGAGTGCGCGCCGCAGATCCGGCAGAGACCAGGCGCTGCCCACCGTTTCGGCGCCGATGCGCACCTCGCGCAGGCCACGGCTGTCGGGCGGCAGCACCGTGACCTTGACCTTCGTCCGGTCGTGCATGCCCTCCAGCGTCGTGCCGGAAGGCGCCCGCCGCAGGCGGTGGGGCCCCATTGGAGTGCCGGCCTAGGCCCGCACCTCCGCCACGTCCGCTCCCCACGGCGCCCCCGGCACCACCAGCGGTGACCCCGTCACGGGGTCCGGGACCACCACCGAGTCCAGGCCGAAGACGTCGCGGACCAGGTCCGCCGTCACCACGTCGGCCGGCGCGCCCTCCGCCACGACCGCGCCCGACTTCATCGCGACCAGGTGGTCCGCGTACCGCGCCGCCTGGTTCAGGTCGTGGAGGACGAGCACGATCGTGCGGCCCCGTGAGACGTTCAGGCGGCGGACCAGGTCCAGGACCTCGACCTGATGGGCGATGTCCAGGTACGTCGTCGGTTCGTCGAGGAGCAGCAGGTCCGTGTCCTGCGCGAGGGCCATCGCGATCCAGACCCGCTGCCGCTGACCGCCCGACAGCTCGTCCACCGAGCGGTCGGCGAGCGCCGCGACGTCCGTCGAGGCCATCGCCTCCACGACCGCCCGCTCGTCCGCCTCCGACCACTGCTTCCACCACGCCTGGTGCGGCTGCCGCCCCCGCGACACCAGGTCGGCGACCGTGATCGCCTCCGGTGCGACCGGCGTCTGCGGCAGCAGGCCGATCGACTGCGCGATCCGCTTCGTCGGCAGCTTCGCCAGCGACTCCCCGTCGAGCAGCACCGCCCCGCCCGCCGGCTTGAGCAGCCGCCCGAGCGCGCGCAGCGACGTCGACTTCCCGCACGCGTTCGGGCCGACGATCACGGTCACCTTGCCGTCCGGTACGGCGAGGTCCAGGTCCTTCACGACCGTACGGTCCTCGTACGCGAGCGTCAGCCCGCGCGCGGTCAGCCTGCTCACTGCGCTCCTCCCACGCTTCGGCTCCGGACGATGAGCCAGATCAGGTACGGGGCGCCCACCGCCGCCGTCAGGACGCCCACCGGCAACTCCGTCGGTGCGAACAGGCGCCGCCCCAGCAGGTCCGCGAGGACCACCACGAACGCGCCCATCAGCGCCGAGGACAGCAGCGGAATCTGCGCCGTACGCGTCATCCGCCGGGCGATCTGCGGCGCGAGCAGCGCCACGAAGTCCACCGGGCCCGCCACCCCCGTCGCCACCGACGCCAGGACGACGCCCACGACCACCAGGCCCAGCCGGACCCGCCCCAGCGAGACGCCGAGCGCCGTCGCCGTGTCGTCGTCCAACGACACCGTGCGCTGCGCCCGCGCCGCCCACAGGATCGCGGGGAGCAGCAGGAGCAGCGTCCAGCGGATCGGCGCGGCCTCGTCCCAGCCGCGGCCGTTGAACGAGCCCGTCATCCAGACCTGGGCCTGCTGGGCGACCAGGTAGTCGCCCTTGGTCATGAACAGGGTGATCAGCGACCGCAGCGCGATCGCGAATCCGATCCCGATGAGCACGAACCGCGTCGCGTGCAGCCCGCCGCGCCAGGCGACGACGTACACGAGCGCGGCGGCCGCGATCCCGCCGACGATCGAGAGGTACGGCAGGACGGTGTACGAGGTGAGGCCGAAGGTCATCGCGCCGACCGTCAGCGCCCCCGCGCCCTGGCTGATGCCGATGATGTCGGGGCTGGCGAGCGGGTTGCGGGCGACGGTCTGGATGAGGGCGCCCGCGATCCCGAACGCGGCGCCGACCATCAGCCCGACCGCGAGCCGCGGCATCCGCAGCTCCTCGACGACGAACGTCGAACGGGACTCCTGCCCGAAGACCACCTTCAGGACCTCGTCCGGCGCCACGAACTTCTCGCCCACGCAGAGGTACGCGACCGAGACCGCCGCCAGGAGCAGCACCAGGCCCAGGGCCACGAAAGCCGAGCGCCGATGGAGCAGGAACGATCCGCCCCCGGCGCGCACGACCCCGTACCCCGCGGGACGTACCGACGTCGTCGTCATGCCGGCACCGCCTTCCGGCGTACGAGCGTCACCAGGAACGGCACCCCGATGAGCGCCGTCATCACCCCTGCCGGGACCTCGCCCGGCGGGAAGAGCACCCGGCCGATCACGTCCGACACCAGCAGCATCACGGGCCCCACGAGCGCCGCCATCGGCAGCACCCAGCGGTGGTCGCCGCCCACGATCGCGCGGGCGATGTGCGGCACCGCGAGGCCGACGAACGCGATCGGGCCCGCCGCCGCGACCCCCGCCCCGGTCAGCACGGTCGCGCCGAGCCCGCCCACGATCCGTACCGTCGCGACCCGCTGCCCGAGCCCCTTCGCCACGTCCTCGCCGAGCGCGAGCGCGTCCAGGCCCCGGGCGACGGAGAGCACGAGCACCGCGCCGAGCAGCAGGAAGGGCCAGATCTGGCCGACGACCTCGGCGTCCCGCCCGTCGAGCGAGCCGATCTGCCAGAACCGGAACTCGTCGAGCGCCGAGGCCCTGGTCGTGAGCACCCCGGTCGTCACGGAGAGCAGCAGCGCGTTGATCGCGGCGCCGCCGAGCGCGAGCTTCACCGGGGTCGCCCCGCCGCGCCCGCTGGAGGCGATCGCGTACACCGCGACCGAGGCGAGCGCGGCGCCCGCGAAGGCGAACCACACGTACCCGGTCAGCGTGTGCACGCCGGCGAAGGCGATCGCGAGGACCACGCCCACCGAGGCGCCCTGGCTGATGCCGAGGATGCCGGGGTCGGCGATCGGGTTGCGGGTGATGCCCTGCAGGGCCGTGCCGGCCAGCGCGAGGGCGGCGCCGACCATCAGCCCGATGAGCGTCCTGGGCACCCGCATCTGCCGGACGACCTCGGCGTCGGCGCTCGTCCCGCCGTGCAGCAGCGCGTCGAGGACCGTGGACGGGGCGATGGCCCGGGCGCCCACGGCGAGGCTCAGCAGGATCGCGACGAGGAGGGCGATGACGGCTACGGCGATGGCCAGAACTCGTCTGGAACGGAAGGCGGCGGTCATCGAGGCCCATCAGGAAGTACGAGGTGCGAGGTGCGGGCGTTGCTCAGGTAAGGCGTGGCTCAGTGGCTCAGTCTAAGCAGCGGCCCGAAGGGCGATTCGAACATGTAGGCACAATGTCCTCCATGGCTACCCCTGGCATCCCCACCGTCGGCTTCGACCTCGACATGACCCTGATCGACTCCCGCCCCGGCATCAAGGCCACCTACCAGGCCTTCTCCGCGCAGGTCGGCGTGGCGATCGACGCCGACCTCGCCGTCTCCCGGCTCGGCCCGCCGCTGGAGCACGAGCTGGCGAACTGGTTCCCGGAGGCGGAGATCGCGGAGCGGGTCGTCCAGTACCGCGCGCTCTACCCGACGTACGCGATCGAGCCCTCGCTCGCGCTGCCGGGCGCCAGGGATGCGATTCAAGCCGTTCGCGAGGCGGGCGGCCGGGCGATCGTCGTGACCGCCAAGAACGAGCCGCACGCCAAGCTGCACCTCTCCCACCTCGGCATCGACCCCGACGCCGTCATCGGCGGCCTGTGGGCCGAGGGCAAGGCGCAGGCGCTGCGCGAGTTCGGCGCGGGGGTGTACGTCGGCGACCACACCGGCGACGTGCGCGGCGCCGCGCACGCGGGCGCCCTGTCGGTGGCCGTGGCGACCGGACCGTGCGACGCGACCGAGCTGCGCGAGGCCGGCGCGGACGTCGTCCTGAGCGACCTGACGCAGTTCCGTGCCTGGTGGGAGGCGTACCGGGGCTAGCCGCCCTGCGCCGTCACCGTCTTCGCCTGGCGGCGCTGGGCGGCGATCGAGCGCAGCACGCCGGCGCCGGCGACGAGGAATCCGACGCCCATCAGCATGCACACGCCGTAGGCGATCGGCGGGAACGGGTCGGTGCCGAGGAAGAGCGGCGCGACCGTGACCAGGGTGGCCACCGCACCGATGATGAAGACAATCGCACCGGCGCGGACGAGACCGTCACCCGGCGCGCTGTCGTCCGAGGGGGCCGAAGGGGTTTCACTACGCATTCGGCCAGGGTAGTTCCCAGCCCGTATGAACAAACCGGCGACGTCTTGTCACCAGCCGGAAGCCCATTAGCCTTGGTGGCGGCGGGTCTCACGACCCGCTGTATTGCTATCCAGAGCCGGATTCCCGGCGCATTCCCATCGAGTACGAGGACGAGGACAGACGTGCCTACCGGCAAGGTCAAATGGTTCAACAGCGAGAAGGGCTTCGGCTTTCTCTCCCGGGACGACGGCGGCGACGTCTTCGTCCACTCGTCGGTGCTCCCTGCCGGAGTCGACGCCCTCAAGCCGGGGCAGCGTGTGGAGTTCGGGGTGGTCGCGGGCCAGCGCGGCGACCAGGCCCTCTCCGTGACGGTCCTCGACCCGACCCCCTCCGTCGCCGCGGCGCAGCGCCGTAAGCCCGACGAACTGGCGTCCATCGTGCAGGACCTGACGACGCTCCTGGAGAACATCACGCCGATGCTGGAGCGGGGCCGCTACCCCGACAAGGCGCAGGGCGCGAAGATCGCGGGCCTGCTGCGGGCGGTCGCGGACCAGCTCGACGTGTAGCTCGACGGGTGACGCGCCGCGTTCCTACGGGAACGACAGCGCGTCCGGGCCGAGGGGCGGCACCAGCCCCTCGGCCGCCGCGCGCGTGAGCAGCCCGCGCACGGCCGCGTAACCGGCCTCGCCGAGGTCGGCCGTGAACTCGTTGACGTAGAGGCCGATGTGCTGATCGGCCACCTTGGGGTCCATCTCCTGCGCGTGCTCGAGTACGTACGGGCGTGAGACGGCCGGGTCGTCCCAGGCCATCCGGACCGACGTGCGGGCCGCGTCGGCGAGGCTCCGCAGCACGTCGGGGCCGAGCGAGCGGCGGGCGATGATCGCGCCGAGCGGGATCGGGAGGCCGGTGGTGTCCTCCCAGTGGGCGCCCATGTCGGCGAGGGCGTGCAGACCGTAGCTCTGGTACGTGAACCGGGCCTCGTGGATGACGAGCCCCGCGTCGACCTTCCCGTCCCGTACGGCGGGCATGATCTCGTGGAACGGCATGACGACGACGTCGCCGACCCCGCCCGGTACGACGTCCGCGGCCCACAGCCGGAAGAGCAGGTACGCGGTCGAGCGCTCGCTCGGCACCGCGACCGTCTTCCCGCGCAGGTCCACGCCCGGCTCCCGGGTGAGCACCAGGGGGCCGCAGCCGCGCCCCAGGGCGCCGCCGCAGGGCAGCAGGGCGTACTCGTCGAGGACCCACGGCAGAACGGCGTACGAGACCTTCAGGACGTCGTAGTCGGCCGTTCCGCGCTCGGCCCAGCCGTTGGTGAGGTCGATGTCGGCGAACGTCACGTCGAGGCGGGGCGCGCCGGGGACCCGGCCGTGGGCCCAGGCGTCGAAGACGAAGGTGTCGTTCGGGCAGGGGGAGTACGCGATCTTCAGCTTGGGGGTCATCGGAGAGGCTCCACGAGGACGGAGTGGCTGAGCTGCTGGAACGTGGACCGCAGGGCGTCCAGGGCCTCGCCGATGCGCCAGGCGGCGCGGTCGCGGGGGCCGACGGCGTTGGAGACGGCCCGGATCTCGACCACGGGCACGCCGTGGGCGGCGGCGGCCTCGGCCACGCCGAACCCCTCCATCGCCTCTGCGGAGGCGCCGGGATACCGGGCGGCCAGCTCGGCGGCGCGCTCGGCGGTGCCGGTGACGGTGGAGACGGTGAGGACCGGGGCGACGGTGTGGCGCGCCTCGCCGAGGGCGGCGGAGACGCGCTGGGTGAGGGCGGCGGAGACCGGGTGGGTGGAGCGCCCGAAGCCGAGCTCCTCGACGGTCAGGTAGCCGTCGGGTGTCTGGGCGCCGAGGTCGGCGGCGACGATCGCGTCGGACACGACGACGGAGCCGATCGGGGCGAGCGGCTGGAACCCGCCGGCGATCCCGGCGGAGACGACGAGGTCGTAGGGGGTGGCGGCCCCCGCGAGGGCGGTGGCGGTGGCGGCGGCGACCGAGGCGGGCCCGACACCGCCGACGAGCACGTCGACGACGGCGCCGGCGGGATGGCGGAGGCGGCGGAGCACGTACCCGCCGGGGAGCGGGACGTCGACCGGCTCAGGACCGTGCTCCGGCTCAGGACCGTGGCGCTCCGGGCCCGGACCGTCGAAGGGAAGGCCGCGTACGACGGAGTCCGCCTCCGCCGCCACGGCCGTCACGATCAGGGTCCGGAGGGTCACCGGAGGATCAGGAGTCCTTCTTCAGCTCGAAGTGCCAGATGCCGGTCAGCTTCTTGCCGTCGTTCTCGACGATGGTGACCTGGGTCTGGTTGGTCGCCTCGCCGGTCTGGGAGGAGAAGAAGGCGCTGGCCGGGATGGTCCGGTACGTCTTCTTGTACGGCTCCGGCTCGGCGTTCTGGCCGCCGAGGAAGATGGTCCAGCCGTTCTCCGCGATCGACGGGTCCACGCCGAAGCGGACCTTGTCGTCCGCGGCGACCGTGATCGACTTCTCGGCCTTCCTGTTGAGGCACTCCTGGATCTGGGACTCCTTGATGGCGTCGCCGTCGTTGTAGCAGGCGGCCTCGGAGTGGATCGAGTTGGTCCCCACCGTCAGCGTCGCGAGCGGAGTCGGCTTTTCGCCGCAGGCGGAGAGGGTGAGGAGCCCGACGGAGACGGCCCCGAGGGCGGCGGCGGCCCGGCGGCGCGAGCCGGTGAAGAACGCTACGGTCATGGCCCGAAGGCTATCGGGCCCACCGAACTCCGCCACGCGGGGGTGCGGCGCGCCGCGTTTTCGGGGGCGCTCACATGGCTCAGCGCCCTGCCCGAGCGGCTCACGCCTCCGTGGTCGCCTTCTTTTTGGTTTCCGCGCGGGCCGCTGCCACCAGGCCCCGTACCGCCAGCAGGGCGCCCAGGCCCAGGATGCAGGCGGCGACCGACATGCCCATCGGGCCGCTCAGCGGCAGGGAGATGCCGATCGCGCCGCCCACCACCCACGACATCTGCAGCAGCGTCTCCGAACGGGCGAACGCGGACGTCCGCACCACCTCCGGCACGTCCCGCTGGATCAGCGCGTCGAGGGACAGCTTCGACAGGGCCTGTGTCAGTCCCGCCACCGCGCCGAGCACGGCCACCATCGCCCCGCTGAAGAAGACCGCCGCGAGGATCGCCGCCCCGCACACGGTCGTGATCATCGTGGCGATGATCACCTCCGGCGCGTGGCCGCGTTCCTTCAGGAGCGAGCCGACGGCCGTCCCGCAGGCGTTGCCCACGCCCGCCGCCACGGCCACCATCGCCAGCGAGACGGCCGCGCTCTGCCCGGAGAGCGGATGCTCGCGCAGCAGGAACGCCAGGAAGAAGATCAGGAACCCGGACAGCATCCGCTGCGCCGCGTTCGCCTGGAGCCCGTGCAGCACCGAGGGCCCCACCGTCCGCAGGCTCGGTTTCTTCTCGCCGTGGGTCAGCAGGTGTGCCCGCCGTTCGCCCTTCGCCGAGTCGACCTTGTGCGGCATCCGGAACGCCCAGTACCCGCCGAGCAGGAACAGCGCGCACGCTCCGTACAGCGGGTACGGCGGCCCGATCTGCTGGAGCCCCGCGCCGATCGGCGCCGCGATCCCGGTCGCGAGCAGCCCCGCGAGGGTGACCCGGGAGTTCGCCTTGACCAGCGAGAAGCCGTGCGGGAGCAGCCGTGGCACGACCGCGCTGCGGACGACTCCGTACGCCTTCGAGGCCACGAGCACGCCGAGCGCCGCCGGATACAGCTCCAGGCCGCCCGTGGCCACCGCGCCCGACATGGTGATCGCGAGGACCGCCCGGGTCCACATCGCCGCGGCCATCGCCGCGCGCCGCCCGTGCGGCAGGCGGTCCAGGAGCGGGCCGACGACGGGGGCCAGCAGGGTGAACGGGAGCATCGTGATGCCCAGGTACAGCGCGACCCGGCCGCGGGCCTCGTCCGTCGGTACGGAGAAGAAGACCGTGGAGGCGAGCGCGACCGTGATCATGACATCGCCGGCCCCGTTCACGGCGTGCAGCTCGATCAGTTTCCCGAGCCCCGACTCGCCCGCGCCGTGCGCGTGGGTCGCCTTGCGGATGCCGCGCGCCGTACCGGTGAACGGCAGATGAAGGGCGCGCCCCACCGTCCGGCCCACTCGGCGGAGCGGCCCGGCAAGATCGTGGGATCGTGCGGACGACCGTGCGGCTGCCACTCCGTCATAGTGCCCCACGCCCCTGACTTGTGAACCGTGGCGCGGCGGCCGGAGGTCCACGATCCGGGCCACTTGGGGCGGGCAGGTGGGCGGCGGGCGGCGGAGGGGGTAGCGTGCGTAGCGCGCCACCGGCGGAAGATCTCGGCCGCGCGCCTCTTCGGCATCCCGCAGAATGGATGACGATAGGTGTGCCCGAGAGACGCGAGACGAGGTCGGGCGCGGACGTCGATGCGGCCCTCTGGTCCGCTCCGCCCGCCGCCCGGGTCTCTTCGCTCCCGCTCCTCGGCCGGCGCACCCGTGAGACGGCGTAGGAGAGAAGCGAGACCTGTGAGTGCTGCGACGACGCGAAGCCGTACCCCGCGTACCCCGCGTACCCCCGACCGCCTGTGCGCCGAGGCGGTAGACCTGGCGAGGGAGGCCGCCGAGGAGGCTGCCGCTCCCGGAATCGTCGGTGCCCATGTGGAGACCGTCGCCGAGGGCGACCGGGTCGTCACGCACTTCTTCGAGTGCAAGGAGCCCGGCTATCGGGGTTGGCGCTGGGCGGTGACGGTCACCCGGGCGTCCCGGGCGAAGAACGTCACCCTCGACGAAACCGTCCTGCTGCCCGGCTCCGACGCGCTCCTGGCCCCCGAGTGGGTGCCGTGGAGCGAGCGGCTGCGGCCGGGCGACATGGGCCCGGGGGACCTGCTGCCGACGGAGCAGGACGACCTGCGGCTCGAACCCGGGTACACGGGCGAGGACGTGCCGCCGCCGAACTCGCCGGTCTCGGACGAGATGGTGGACCACCTCGACGTCGAGGACGCCGAGATCACCTCCCGTACGCCGTCCCGGGGCGCGATCGCCTCGGTCGCCGAGGAACTCGGCATGCGGCGGGCGCGGGTCCTTTCGCGGTACGGGCTGCATGTGGCGGCGGACCGCTGGGACGAGTCCTTCGGGGCGAAGACCCCGATGGCGCAGGCGGCGCCCGCGTCGTGCGACACGTGCGCGTTCCTGGTGCCGCTCGCGGGGTCGCTGAAGCAGGCGTTCGGCGTCTGCGCGAACGAGTTCTCGCCGGCGGACGGGCGTGTCGTGTCGCTCTCGTACGGCTGCGGCGGGCACTCGGAGGCCGCGATCATGCCGAAGCCTCCGCGTCCGGCGCCGCCGGTCCTGGACTCGATGGGCGCGGACGCGTTCCCCCTCCGCCCGGCGAAGGACTCCGGCTCGACGACGGAACCGGACGGCACCTCGGAAGACCTGGGCCACTCGTAGCGGCAGGCGCCGGCCTCCCCGTGGGGCCGGCGCGGGGTGACCGTTCACCTGGGGTGATTGCTCCGGCGCGGGGTGGGAAGGCGTAGGGGGCCCAAGGGCGGGTCCGGATGGAGGCGCGGCGCGTCGCTGGTGAGGGGCGCGGTACCTTCGGGCACCCGGCAACTTCAAACCGCCCGCAGAGTGGAGCAGACGTGAGCGTCAGCGTCAGGACGTCGACCGACGGAGCCGACCCCTTCGGCACCGCCCGGCTGCGGAGGGGCGTGCTCGATGCCTGGGGCGCCGGGCCCGCCCGGTTCCGGGAGGACGCCAACGCCGAGGAGGACCTCGCCCTCGGCGGCTACCGCGACCGCCTCGTCGTCGAGCTCGCCCAGAACGCCGCCGACGCCGCCCACCGCGCGGGCGTCACCGGACGCCTCCGGCTCACCCTCCACGACGCCGGCCCCGACGCGCCCGCCGTCCTCGCCGCCGCCAACACCGGCGCCCCGCTCGACGCGACCGGCGTCGAATCGCTCTCCACCCTCCGCGCCTCCGCCAAGCGCGGTGAGTCCGACACGAACGCCGTCGGCCGCTTCGGCGTCGGCTTCGCCGCCGTCCTCGCCGTCTCCGACGAGCCCGCCGTCCTCGGCCGCCACGGCGGCGTCCGCTGGTCCCTCGCCGAGGCCCGCGAGCTCGCCGCCGACGCCGCCCGGCACAGCCCCGGCCTCGGGGACGAGCTGCGCCGCCGTGACGGCCACGTACCGCTGCTCCGCCTCCCGCTGCCCGCCGAGGGCACCGCCCCCGACGGCTACGACACCGTCGTCGTCCTCCCGCTCCGGGACTCCGCCGCCGTCGGCCTCGCCGGCCGGCTCCTCGCCTCCATCGACGACGCGCTTCTGCTCACCCTCCCCGGCCTCGCCGAGGTCGTCGTCGACACCCCCGAGGGCGTCCGGACGCTGCGCCGCTCCGAGGCGGACGGCTACGTCCACATCGCCGACTCCGCGACCGGCACCCACCGCTGGCGGACCGTCACCCACGGCGGCCCCCTCGACCCCGCGCTCCTCAAGGACCGGCCGGTCGAGGAACGGCTGCGCCCCTACTGGTCGGTGACCTGGGCCGTGCCCGTGGACGCCGAGGGCGCCCCGCTGTTCCCCCGTACCGAGCCCGTCGTCCACGCCCCGACCCCCACCGACGAGCCGCTCGGCCTGCCCGCGCTCCTCATCGCCTCCCTCCCGCTCGACACCGCCCGGCGCCACCCGGCCCCCGGCCCGCTCACCGACTTCCTCGTCGAGCGCGCCGCCGACGCGTACGCCGAACTCCTCGCCGACTGGGAGCCGGTGTCGGTCGCCACGATCGACCTCGTCCCCGGACCGCTCGGCAAGGCCGCCCTCGACGGCGCGCTGCGCGAGGCGATCCTGCAGCGGCTGCCGCGCGTCGCGTTCCTGGCGCCCGAGGCGCCCTCGGAGGAGGTGCCCGCGCTGCGGGCGGTCGAGGCCGAGGTCGTGGAGGGCGCGGGGCACGAGACCGTCGCCGTCCTCGCGGAGGTCTTCCCGACCCTGCTGCCCGCCGGGCTCGAACGGCGCGTGGAACTGCGCACGCTCGGCGTCGGCCGCGTCCCGCTGACCGAGGCGATCGACCGGCTCGCCGGGGTCGACCGGGCGCCGTCCTGGTGGTGGCGCCTGTACGACTCGCTGGCCGGGGTTGATCCGGACCGGCTCACCGGCCTCCCGGTCCCGCTGGCGGACCCGGACGCGGGGGCGGTCGGCGAGGGCCCCGACAGTGACGCCCGCGCCACCCACCCCACCCGTACCACCATCGGCCCCCGCCACGTCCTCCTGCCCCAGGACCGCACCCCCGCCGACCTCACCCGCCTCGGCCTCAAGGTCGCCCACCCGGACGCCGCCCACCCCCTCCTGGAGAAGCTGGGCGCGCTCCCGGCCACGCCCCGCGCGGTCCTGACGACGCCCCAGGTGCGGGCGGCGGTCGCCGGCTCGCTCGACGCGGGCGACATCTGGGACGAGGACGCGGACGCCCTGGACGCCGACGAGCTGGCCGAGACCGTGCTCGCGCTCGTACGGGACGCGGAGCTGGAGCCCGGCGACGAGCCGTGGCTCGGCGCGCTCGCCCTCCCGGACGAGGACGGGGAGCTGGCGCCCGCCGGCGAACTGGTCCTGCCCGGCAGCGCCTTCGCCGCCGTGATGAGCGAGGGCGAACTCGCCCTCTGCGACGCCGAACTGGCCGACCGCTGGGGCGAACAGCCCCTCGCCGCCTGCGGCGTGCTCGCCGGCTTCGCGCTGGTCCGGGCCACCGACCTGGTCCTCGACCCGGACGAGATGGAGCCCCGCGACGGGGACTTCGCCGAACCCGACGACGCCGGGCTGCTCGACGCCGTCGACGTCTGGTGCGAGGACGTCCTCGACCGCCTCGCGGACACCCCGGTACCGCCGGTGGCGACCGAGATCGTCGCCGTACGGGACCTGGACCTGGTCGACGACGACGCCTGGCCGCAGGCGCTCGCCCTGCTCGCCCAGCCGCCCCTGCGGGACGCGCTCACCCAGCCCGTACGGGTCCTGATGCCGGACGGCACGACGGAGACCGTACGGTCGTACACCGCCTGGTGGCTCCGCGACCACCCGGTCCTCGACGGCCGCCGCCCCGCCGGCCTGCGCGCCGCCGGTACGGACCCGTTGCTCATCGGCCTGTACGACTCCGCCGACGCGACCGGCTTCGAGGACGAGCAGGTGCTGCGGGCCCTGGGCGTCCGCACCTCGGTCCCGGCGCTCCTCGACGAGCCCGGCGGCGCGGCCGAACTCCTCGGCCGTCTGGCCGACCCGGACCGGGAGGTGTCCGGCGCCCAACTGCACGCCCTGTACACGGCCCTGGCCGACCTGGACCCCGAGCAGGTCACCCTCCCCGACGAGCTGCGCGCGGTCGTGGACGGCGAACTCGTCGTGGTCGACGCCGCCGAGGCCCTGGTCGCCGACGCCCCCGACCTCCTGCCGCTCGCGGGCGGCCTGCCCCTGCTCCCGGTCTCCCCGTCGCGCGCGGCCGACCTCGCGGAGCTGTTCCAGGTGCGGCGGCTGAGCGAGGCCGTCGAGGCGGAGGTGACGACGGTCGGCGAGGAGCACGAGGTCCCGGCCTCGGTCCACGCGCTCCTCGGCCCGGCGACCCCGGACGCGTACGTCGAGCACGAGGAGCTCCGCGCGGCGGGCGTCGAACTGGACTGGCGCCGTACCCCCGACGACACGATCCACGCCGCCACCCTGGAGGGCGTCGCCGCCGGCCTCGCCTGGGCGGCGGGCCAGTGGCCCCGCCGCTTCGAGGTCGCGGCCCTCCTGGAGGACCCGTCGCGCACGGCGGAGCTGGCGCGCGACCGCTGGTTCGACTAGGGGGTGGCCCTGATCAGCGGACGACGTCGAAGACCTGCTTCTGCAGGCCGTTGGCGTAGGTCTCGTGCTCGACCAGCTTCAGCTTCTGGACGTCCTTGTCCGTGGCGCTGAAGAGCCGCTTGCCCGCGCCGAGCAGGAGCGGGAAGACGAGCAGGTGGTAGCGGTCGATCAGGCCGGCGTCCGAGAGGGCCTGGTTCAGGCTCGCGCTGCCGTGGACGATGATCGGGCCGCCCTCGGTCTCCTTGAGAGCGGCGACCTCGTCGAGGGAGCGCAGGATCGTGGTCTCGCTCCAGTTGGTGACGAGGTCGTCCTCGGTGAGGGTGGTGGAGACGACGTACTTCGGCATCGCCTTGTAGTCGGCGAACTCCGCCATGTCGGGCCAGACCGCGCTGAAGGCCTCGTAACTGGCCCGGCCGAGGAGCATCGCGGAGGCCTCCTTCTGCTCACGGCCCTTGATCTCGTACGCCTCGGGGAGGAAGTCGATGTCCTTGAAGGTCCACCCGGAGTTCCGGTAGCCGGGCTCGCCGCCGGGGCCCTCCACGACGCCGTCGAGGGAGATGAAGGCGGTGCTGATGAGAGTGCGCATGATGGCTTCCTAGGCGTCTTGGTCGGTCGGCTGCTTCGGTCGTGATCTATGACTGGGGAGCGCAGAAAAACTCATCGGTCGTGTTCGGACCCGGACCCGGTGGGGCCACCTGGCCCTCCGGGTGCCCGCCCGACGGGGGACGTGGGCGGGCGCGGCCGGTGCGTTCATGGAGACGGGGGTCGTATCGGCCTACGTTCCGGTCCATGATGCAGCAGAAGGCCGGCCTTCTGGTCGGCGCCCCTCCCGAGCAGGACCCGAACCCGAAGGGCCCCGCCCCGGCTCCCTGGGACGCCGTCCGGTCGTACGGGACGTCCCGTACCGCGATCGCGGCGGTCTGGGCGCTGACCCGGATCGTCATGGTGTACCTGCTGGTCCAGGACGACATCGGGGTCAGCAACGTCTCCTCCGAGGTGGAGTTCCTCTACCCGCGCTGGGCGGAGCAACTGGCCGGCGGCTCGTACCCGGTCGGCGACGTCACCTGGCAGTACCCGCCGGGCGCGGGCCCGCTGTTCCTCTCGCCCTCGCTCCTGCCCTTCCTCGACTACTTCGCGGCGTTCCTCGTGCTCACGCTCGTCGCGGACGCCGTGGTCACGGTGGCGCTGGCCCGCCCGGGCCGCAGGCTCGCGGGGGCCTGGCTGTGGACCGCGGGGCTGCCGCTGCTCCTGAACCTGCCGCACGGGCGGTTCGACATCCAGGTGACGGCCCTCGCCGTCCTCGCGCTGCTCGCCGGGCGCCGCAGCCCGCGCCTCGGCGGGGCGCTCGCCGCGTTCGGCGCGCTGATCAAGGTGTGGCCGCTGCTCACCCTCGTGGGCCTGGAGCGGGGCCGTACGACCAGGGACGCCTGGGTGTCGGCCGCCGCGGCCGCCGCGGCGCTCCTGACCGTCCTCGCCGTCGCCTTCCGGCACAGCTTCGACTTCCTCCAGCAGCAGGGCGCGCGGGGCGTGCAGATCGAGTCGCTCGGCGGCACGGTGCTGTCGCTGATGCGGGCGGCCGGGCTGCCGATCTGGGTCGAAACGCGGTACGGCGCCCTGGAGTTCGCCGGTGAGCACGTGGGGAGCGTGGCGCAGCTGTCGCTGATGCTGACGGCGGCGGCCTTCGGCTGGCTGATGTTCTGGCGGGGCCGCGCCTCGCGCTGGACGGAGGCGACCCCGTTCGACGCGGCGCTCACCGCGATCCTCCTGTTCACGGTCACCAGCCGGGTCATCAGCCCCCAGTACATGGTCTGGCTCCTGGGCCTGGCCGCGGTCTGCCTCACCTCCCGCCACACCACGCAACGCCCGGTCGCCTGGGTCCTCCTCGCCGCGACGGCGGTGACGGCCCTCGCCTTCCCGACGTACTACCTGGAGGTCATGCAGGGTTCCGCCCTGGGCAACACGCTGATGGTCCTCCGGAACGGGCTGCTGCTCGCGGCGGTGGTCCTCTCCTGCTTCCGCCTGTGGCGGGCCACGGCAGCGGACCCCGGCCCGGGTCCGGAGTGAGGCCCACCTACGGGCTCAGGCCGGGAACCTGTGGTCCACCCAGCGGAAGCTGAACTCGATCAGGGCCGCGCCCGCCGCCGCGATCGCGACCGCTGTCCACGGCATCGTCACGCCGACCAGCTTCAGGGCGAAGAAGTCCTGGAGCCAGGGGACGACGAGGACCAGGAGGAAGGCGCCGCCCATGGTGGCGACCAGGGCGATGCGCCACCAGGTGTAGGGGCGGGCGACGATCGCCAGGACCCACATGGAGACCAGGAACAGGGTCAGCGTCGCCGCGCTCGTCTCGGCGTCCAGGGCGCCCGGGCCGCTGTAGTACGAGCGGGCCACGAGGTACGTGGCGAAGGTGGCGGCCGCCGCGACGATGCCGCCGGGGATCGCGTACCGCATCACCCGTTTCACGAAGTGCGGCTTCGCGCGCTCCTTGTTGGGGGCGAGCGCGAGGAAGAAGGCCGGGACGCCGATCGTCAGGGTGGAGAGCAGCGTCAGGTGTCGGGGTAGGAACGGGTACTCGACCTGGCTGCAGACCACCAGGACCGCCAGCAGCACCGAGTAGACCGTCTTCGTCAGGAAGAGGGTCGCGACCCGGGTGATGTTGCCGATGACCCGGCGGCCCTCCGCGACCACCGACGGGAGCGTCGCGAAGGAGTTGTTCAACAACACGATCTGGGCCACCGCCTTGGTCGCCTCCGAGCCCGAGCCCATCGAGACGCCGATGTCCGCGTCCTTCAGCGCGAGCACGTCGTTGACGCCGTCGCCCGTCATGGCGACCGTGTGGCCGTGGGACTGGAGCGCGCCGACCATGTCCCGCTTCTGCTGCGGGGTGACCCGGCCGAAGACGGTGTTGCGGTCCAGTTCGTCCGCCATCGCCGCTTGCTCCGTGGGCAGGCGGCGGGCGTCGACCGTGTGCTCGGCGCCCGGCAGGCCCAGCTTGCCCGCCACCGCTCCGACCGAGACCGCGTTGTCGCCCGAGATGACCTTGGCGGCGACGTTCTGGTCGGCGAAGTAGGCGAGCGTGTCCGCCGCGTCGGGGCGCAGGCGCTGCTCCAGGACCACCAGGGCCGTCGGGCGCGCCTCGGCGGCGACCTCCGGGGAGTCGAGCTCGCGGGCCGTGCGGGCGAGGAGCAGGACGCGGAGCCCCTGCTCGTTGAGGTGGTCGATCTCGGCGAGCGTCGGGTCGCCGGCCTTCAGAAGCACGTCGGGTGCGCCGAGCAGCCAGGTCGAGGTGTCGCCGTTGCCCTCGCTGAAGGCCGCGCCGCTGTACTTGCGGGCCGAGGAGAACGGCAGCGACTCGGTGCAGCGCCACTCCTCCGCGTCCGGGTAGGCGTCGATGATGGCCTGGAGGGAGGCGTTGGGGCGCGGGTCGGACTCGCCGAGGGCGCCGAGGACCTTCCGTACGTACGTCTCGTCGCTGCCGTTCAGCGCGCGCAACTCGGTGACGTCCATGCCGCCCTCGGTGAGCGTGCCCGTCTTGTCGAGGCAGACGACGTCGACGCGCGCGAGGCCCTCGATGGCCGGCAGCTCCTGCACGAGGCACTGCTTGCGGCCGAGCCGGATCACGCCGATCGCGAAGGCGACGGAGGTGAGGAGGACGAGCCCCTCGGGGATCATCGGGACGATGCCGCCGACGGTCCGGGCGACGGACTCCTTGAAGTCGGTGTCCTTGACGACGAGCTGGCTGATGATGAGGCCGATCGCGGTCGGGACCATCATCCACGTCACGTACTTGAGGATCGTGGAGATGCCGGAGCGCAGCTCGGAGTGGACGAGGGTGAAGCGGGAGGCCTCCTCGGCGAGCTGGGCCGCGTACGCCTCTCGCCCGACCTTCGTGGCGGTGAACGCGCCGCCGCCCGCGACCACGAACGAGCCCGACATCATCGTGTCGCCGGGCTTCTTCACCACCGGGTCGGCCTCGCCGGTCAGCAGCGACTCGTCGACCTCCAGGCTGTCGACCTCGGCCACCTCGCCGTCGACGACGACCTTGTCGCCCGGCCCGAGTTCGATGAGGTCGCCGAGGACGATCTCGGAGGTGGAGACCTCGGTCGCGGCCCCGTCGCGGCGGACCGTGGGTTTCGCCTCGCCGATGACGGCGAGCCCGTCGAGGGTCTTCTTGGCGCGGAGTTCCTGGATGATGCCGATGCCGGTGTTGGCGATGATCACGAAGCCGAAGAGGCTGTCCTGGATCGGCGCGACGAAGAGCATGATCACCCAGAGCACGCCGATGATCGCGTTGAAGCGGGTGAAGACGTTGCCGCGGACGATGTCGGCGGTGGAGCGCGAGCTGCGGACGGGTACGTCGTTCACCTCGCCGCGCGCGACGCGTTCGGCGACTTCGGCGGAGGTCAGTCCGGCGGCCCGGTGGACGACGGGTGGTTCGTCCGCGGTGTTCTCGCTGCCGTCGGTGTCGATCTTCGCCCGCTGAGTCATGTTTCCGACGGTACGACCGGAAGCGAGCGTTCACCTGCCGGGAACGGTGAACATCAGACCGCGGGAGGATCGAAATCGTTCCCCGGTACTACGGCACGACCGCCCTACGACGCGGGCGTGTCCTTCGCCGCCTCCGCGCGCTTGATCGCCGCGTCCCGCTTCCGTACGTACCAGATGCCGATCAGCCCGAGGCCCGCGCCGGCCAGGCACGTCCAGACCCACCAGGTCAGGTCGCGGTCGTCGAACCAGCCGTAGAAGGGGACCTGGACGAGGAAGAGCACGAACCAGAGGATCGTGCCGCCCGTGATGGTGGCGACGACCGGCCCCTCCAGGGGCTCGGGTGCCTCGTGCTTGGGGGTCCACTTCGCCATGCGGTCAGTCTAGGCGTCGTTTCCGAGGGTCTACGCGCGGAGATGGACGCTCGCTCGTTCATGTGTTCATACTGAAACGGTTTGCTTCTGGCGGGTTTCCTTCGTATGAACCGCCAATCTCAACCCCACGAGGAACCCCCATGAGCACCACGGCCGCCGCCAAGGCCATGCCCCCGTCCCCCGAGGACCGCACTCCGCCCTCCGGAGGACTCGACCGCTTCTTCAAGATCTCCGAGCGCGGTTCCACCGTCGCCCGCGAGGTCCGCGGCGGTTTCGCCACCTTCTTCGCGATGGCCTACATCATCGTGCTGAACCCGATCATCCTCGGCAGCGCCAAGGACATGTACGGGCACCAGCTCGACAGCGGCCAGCTCGTCACCGCGACCGTGCTCACCGCGGCCTTCTCGACGCTCCTCATGGGCGTCATCGGCAACGTCCCGATCGCCCTCGCGGCCGGTCTCGGCGTCAACACGGTCGTCGCGCTCCAGCTCGCGCCCCGGATGTCCTGGCCGGACGCCATGGGCATGGTCGTCCTCGCCGGCATCGTCGTGATGCTGCTCGTCGCGACCGGGCTGCGCGAGCGCGTGATGAACGCGGTCCCGGTCGGCCTGCGCAAGGGCATCGCGATCGGCATCGGCCTCTTCATCATGCTCATCGGCCTCGTCGACTCGGGCTTCGTCTCCCGTATCCCCGACGCCGCGCACACCACCGTCCCGCTCCAGCTCGGCGCCGACGGTCACCTCACCGGCTGGCCGGTCCTGGTCTTCGTCCTCGGCACGCTGCTCACGCTCGCGCTGATCATCCGCAAGGTGCCGGGCGCGATCCTCATCTCCATCGTCGTGATGACGATCGTCGCGATGGTGATCAACGCGGTCGCGACCGTCCCGTCCTGGGGTCTGACCACCCCGACCTGGCCCGGCAACCCGGTGGCCTCGCCCGACTTCGGGCTCGTCGGCCAGGTGAGCCTCTTCGGCGGCTTCGACAAGGTCGGCATGCTGACCGGCGTCCTCTTCGTCTTCACCGTGCTGCTGTCCTGCTTCTTCGACGCGATGGGCACCATCCTCGGCGTCGGCGACGAGGCGAAGCTGATGGACAAGGACGGCAACTTCCCCGGCATCAACAAGGTCCTGCTCGTCGACGGCCTGGCGGTCGCCTCCGGCGGCGCGACCTCGTCCTCCGCCACCACGTGCTTCGTGGAGTCGACGGCGGGCGTCGGCGAGGGAGCCCGTACCGGCCTCGCCTCGGTGGTCACCGGCGCGCTGTTCTCGGTGGCGCTGTTCCTCACGCCGCTCGCGACGATGGTCCCGTCCCAGGCCGCGACGCCCGCGCTGCTCGCGGTCGGCTTCCTGATCCTGGCCGGTTCGGTCAAGGAGATCGACTGGAGCGACTTCACCATCGCGGTGCCGGCGTTCCTGGCGATGGTGATGATGCCGTTCACGTACTCCATCACGAACGGCATCGGCATCGGCTTCATCGCGTTCAGCGTGCTGCGGCTCGCGGCCGGCCGGGGTCGTGAGGTCCCGGTGGCGATGTACGTCGTCTCGGCGGTCTTCGTCTTCTACTACGCGATGCCGGCGCTGGGCCTCACGTGACCCTCAGGCGGTAGGAGCGGTGTCCGCGGGCTTCTCCTGCAGCCCGTAGAACTTCTCCGTCTCGTCGACGGCCGACTTGAACCGTTCGTCGAAGTCATCGCGGATGAGCGTCCGGACCACATAGTCCTGGACGCTCATTCCGCGTTTGGCGGCGTGTCCCTTGAGACGGTCGAGCAGCTCACCGTCGATGCGCAGGCTGAGCACGGTCGATCCCATGCCCGTCAGGGTCGCGGCACAGACAGGCCCGGTGCGTCACTTTCCGAATACTTCTCACTCGTTTGGGTGACAGATTCGGTCGGCGGCATTCCGAATGGTATTTAGACCGTCTAATGAGTTACGCTAAGGACCATGCCTGACCTGTCCCACGGCACCGCCGACGACGCCGCCGCCGTGAACGCGCTCCGCTCCGCCGTCATGCGCCTCAGCCGACGACTCAAGCACCAGCGCGTCGACGAATCGCTGAGCCCGACCGAGATGTCGGTCCTCGGCACCCTCGCCCTCTGCGGCCACGCCACCCCCGGTGAGCTGGCCCGCAAGGAGCACGTGCAGCCGCCGTCGATGACCCGCATCGTCGCGCTGCTCGAAGCCAAGGGACTGGTCCGGCTCGAGCCTCACCCCGACGACCGCAGGCAGAAGGTCGTCAGCCAGACCGAGCGGGCCGAAGCCATGCTCGAAGAGTCCCGCCGCAAGCGGAACGCCTGGCTGGCCACCCTCGCCGACGGCCTGGACGAGGACGAATGGGCCAAGCTCCGCGCCGCCGCCCCCGTCCTGGAGAAGCTCGCCCACCTCTAGACCCCTACGCCGAGGAGGCGACGCACTTTGAGTACGGGACCCGGAGCAGACTCCGCACCCGTCCACAAACCCGCTACCCACACCCGCGGGCGGGGAGAAACCTTCTCCTCACTCCGCATACGCAACTACCGGCTGTTCTTCACCGGTGCCATCGTCTCCAACACCGGCACCTGGATGGCCCGTATCACCCAGGACTGGCTGGTCCTGAGCCTCACCGGCTCCGCCACCGCCGTCGGCATCACGACGGCGCTCCAGTTCCTCCCGATGCTCCTCTTCGGCCTGTACGGCGGAGTCCTCGCCGACCGCTACCCGAAGCGGCAGATCCTCCTGATCACCCAGGCCGCCCTCGGCCTCTGCGGACTCGCGCTCGCCGTCCTGACGCTCTCCGGCCACATCCAGGTCTGGCACGTCTACCTGGTCGCCTTCCTGCTCGGCATGGTCACCGTCGTCGACAACCCGACCCGGCAGTCCTTCGTCTCCGAAATGGTCGGCCCGGACCAGCTCCGCAACGCCGTCTCGCTGAACTCCGCGAACTTCCAGTCCGCCCGGCTCGTCGGCCCCGCCGTCGCCGGTCTGCTGATCGCCACGATCGGCAGCGGCTGGTCCTTCCTCCTCAACGGACTGTTCTTCCTCGCCCCGCTCACCGGCCTGCTGCTGATGCGCCCCGCCGAGTTCCACAAGGTGGAGCGCGCACCGCGCGGCAAGGGCCAGCTGAGAGAGGGCCTGCGGTACGTCGCCGGGCGGCCGGAGCTGATCTGGCCGATCGTCCTCGTGGGCTTCATCGGCACGTTCGGCTTCAACTTCCCGATCTGGCTCACCGCGTTCTCCGAGGAGATCTTCCACGTGGGCGCGGGGACGTACGGCTTCCTGAACACGCTCCTGGCGGCCGGCTCCCTCGCGGGCGCGCTCTTCGCGGCGCGACGCGGCTCCACCCGGCTGCGGACGCTGGTGGTCGCGGCCGTCGTCTTCGGCGTCCTGGAGATCACGGCGGCGCTCTCGCCGGCCTTCTGGCTGTTCGCGCTGCTGCTCGTGCCGATCGGCATGTTCGGCCTCACGGTCAACATCACCGCCAACTCGGCCGTCCAGCTCGCGACGGACCCGGCGATGCGGGGCCGGGTCATGAGCCTCTACATGATGGTCTTCGCGGGCGGTACGCCGTTCGGCGCGCCGCTGCTCGGCTGGATCACGGACACGTACGGCCCGAGAGTCGGCTTCGCGACGGGCGGCCTGGTCTCACTCGTCGCGGCGGGCACGATCGGCCTGATCCTGGCCAGGGTCGGCGGCCTGAAGATGGCCCTGGGCTGGCACCACGGCCACCCGAGGGTCCGCTTCGTCCCGCGGGAGAGGCTGGCGACGGCGGCGTAGCCCTTGGGCGGGCGGCGGGCGGGGTGTGACTCCCTACGCCCGCCGCCCACTCCCGCGCCTCACACCCGCTGTTCCAGCACCTGCCCCGGCCAGCCGTCGCCCACCGTGAAGGACTCCGTCCTCCGGAAGCCCTGGCGCTCGTAGTACTCCACCAGCCGCCCCTCGCTGCCCGCGAAGCAGTCCACGCGCAGCAGCGAGAGGCCCTGGCGGCGGGTCTCCTCCACCGCGTGCGCGAGCAGCGCCGCGCCCACGCCGCGGCCGTGGAAGCGGGCGTCGGTCGCCAGGATGTGGACGTACACCTCGGGCTCGTCCGCCGGCGCGACGTACGGCGCCGGGTGCGGGGTCAGGGTCAGCGTGCCCGCCGGTACGCCGTCGATCTCGGCGATCCACGGGGTGCCCTCGGCCACGATCTCCCCGACCCGGCGCACCGACTTCTCACTGGCGGACCACGGCCGGGTGCCCCACTGGTCGGTGATGCCCTTGCCGTTCAGCCAGACGACGGCGCTGTCGAGCAGCGCGAGTATCGCGGGAACGTCGTCCGCCCCGCCCTTCCTGATGGTGATCTCCATCCGGCCGACGTTAGCCGCTGCCAGACTCGACCCATGAGGCTTTTCGCGGCCGTTCTGCCGCCCAAGGAGCAGCTGACCGAACTCGCCGGGGTCCTGGACCGCGTGAACCACCTGCCCGGTGCCGACGCGCTGCGCTGGACCTCCCGGCCCGGCTGGCACTTCACGCTCGCGTTCATGGGGGAGGTCGACGAGGAGCTGCTCCCCGACCTCCACGCGCGGCTCGCCCGCGCCGCCCACCGCACGGACCCGTTCGGCCTGCGGCTGCACGGCGGCGGCCACTTCGGCCGGGCGGTGCTCTGGACGGGCGCCGCGGGCGACCTCGACGGGATGCGGCTGCTCGCCGAACGTGCCGACGCGGCCGCCCGCCGCGCGGGCGTCCCGATGGACGAGCACCGCCGCTACCAGGCCCACCTGACGGTCGCCCGTTCCCGCGACGGCGTCGACCTGCGCCCGTTCGTCGACGCGATGGCCCCGTTCGAGGGCACCCGCTGGCAGGTCTCCGAGCTCGCCCTCGTCCGCAGCAACCTCCCGACCGGCGGCGTACCGGGGGAGCAGCCCCGCTACGAGACGGTCGGCACATGGCCCCTGGGCGGGCCGGGGGAGCCTCCGGGTTAACCTCGTCGTGTGGACCCGAAGACTCGTAACCGGATCATGGCCGGTGTGCTCGTGCTGATGTTCGCGATCGTCGCCGTGTCGTCGGTGCTCGGCCAGTAGCCCGGCCGAGCACGCGACGACGGCGACTCTGCCCGCCTACCAGGCGAAGGCCTCCGGAGAGGGGCCCGGGCCGGGGAAGATCTCGTCGAGGCCGGTCAGTACCTCCTCCGAGAGCTCCAGCTCGACGGCGCGCAGCGCGCCCTCCAGCTGCTCCGCCGTGCGCGGCCCGACGATGGGGCCGGTCACCTGGGGCCGGGTGAGCAGCCAGGCGAGGCCCACCTCGCCCGGTTCGAGACCGTGCTTCTCCAGCAGGTCCTCGTACGCCTGGATCTTGGCGCGTGAGGACGCGTCGGCGAGGACGTCGGCGGCCCGCCCGCTCGCGCGCCGGCCACCCGCCTCCTGCTTCTTGATGACGCCGCCGAGCAGCCCGCCGTGCAGCGGGGACCAGGGGATGATCCCGAGGCCGTACTCCTGCGCGGCCGGCAGCACCTCCATCTCGGCGCGCCGCTCGAAGAGGTTGTACAGGCACTGCTCGCTCACGAGACCGACCATGCCGCGCCGGGCGGCGGCCTCGTTGGCCTGGGCGATCTTGTAGCCGGGGAAGTTGGAGGAGGCGGCGTAGAGGATCTTGCCCTGCTGGATCAGGACGTCGATCGCCTGCCAGATCTCCTCGAAGGGGGTCAGGCGGTCGATGTGGTGGAACTGGTAGACGTCGATGTAGTCGGTGCCGAGCCGCTTGAGGGAGGCGTCGACGGCGCGGCGGATGTTGAGGGCGGAGAGCTTGTCCTCGTTGGGCCAGGTGTCGCCCTCGCGGGACATGGAGCCGTAGACCTTGGTGGCGAGGACGGTCTTCTCACGCCGGCCGCCGCCCTGGGCGAACCAGCTGCCGATGATCTCCTCGGTACGGCCCTTGTTCTCACCCCACCCGTAGACATTGGCCGTGTCGAAGAAGTTGATGCCCGCGGCGAGCGCGGCGTCCATGATCGCGTGGCTGTCGGCCTCGTCCGTCTGCGGGCCGAAGTTCATCGTGCCGAGGACGAGTCGGCTGACCTTGAGTCCGGTGCGTCCGAGCTGCGTGTACTTCATGGTCCCCAAGCCAAGCCCTTGGAGCGCGCTTCAGGCAAGGGGGTTCCGCGGGGGGCCTCTTTATGCGGCAACGCGCATAGTCGCGTCCGTGCATGGACGACCGACGGCGCTGCTCCGTACGGTCTTGGTGGCCGGCCCCGACCGGGCCGCGAACCAGGGGGCTCACATGGCTCGTGAGGAACTGACCCGACTCACCGGAAACGGGAATGGGAACGGCGAGTGACCGGCTTGCTGGCCACTCCTGAATATGTGCGTGCCAGCCTGGCCCACTCGCCGGCGGATACGAGCAAGGCCGTGGCGGGCAAGCTGGAGCGGCAAGCCGTCCTGTACGACGCCTCGAAGCGGTTTACGTTCATCCTTGCCGAACAGGCGGTGCGCTGGCCCGTCGTGGCCCCGCTCGCGCTGGCCGAGCAGATGGACCGGCTGGCATCTCTGTCGTACCTGCCGAATGTGAGTATCGGACTGATCCCCATCGGGCTACCGACGCCCAGAGTCCCCCTGAACACCTTCACCATCTATGACGGTTCACTCGTCACCATCGAGACGACCTCCGGAAGCATTGTTCTGCGGGACGACCGCGATATCCGCGGGTACCTCGACGAGTTGGCGGGATACGAGAGCCGAGCCCTCTTCGGCGAGGACGCCAGGGAGCGACTCTCCGAATGGGCCGCGGCCTGTCGTTCTTGATCTTTACCCCACCACGCGACTCACACGCGATGGGGCGCCCGTTCTGCGGAAGCATCCCCGCCATGAGCACACCGAAGACGACGATGGCGGGACCGGTGCAGGTGTCCCTTCCTCTGGAGCAGCCCGAGGCGGTCTCGGGCTGTCGTGAGTGCCTGGGGCTCGCGGTGAAGCGGGCCAACGCGTGGTCGATGGGGGACTACTCGAAGGTGTCGGACGTGAACGTGGCTCTGCGGGCACACCTGCGGCAAGCGCACGGGGCCCGTTGATGGCGGGCACGATCCTGCGGTACGTGGAGCACCGGATCACGCGGCACCCGGACACGGACGTGACGTTCGAGGCGGAGTGTCTGCGGTGCGGCTGGGCGGCGAAGCCGTCTACCGACGGCGCGGCGGTGGACGTGGAGTGCATGAGCCACACCGGCCTGAGCGGACACGGAGGCTTCCGGCGTGTGTGCACCTCCTTCGCCGTGGTGGTCCGCTCGGAGGAGGAAGGGTCCCCATCGCGCTGAGGGGCGGCGGGGCGCCTGGTCGCGCCGGTCGGGTTCACGTGCCGCCGAGCCAGCTTGTGGCGTCCAGGCGGTACGTGGTCTCCGGCGGGACTACCTGGCGGAGGGCGGTCTCCAGGTCTCGTACGCGTGCGGTGCCCAGGGTCCGCGTCCACTCCGCGCGCAGTTCGTCGAAGATCGCGGCCGAGCGGGCGAGCGCGTCGAGGCCGTGCGGGGTCAGGCGGACGAGCTTGCGGCGGGCGTCGGTGGGGTCGTCGGCGCGTTCGGCGTAGCCGACGGCGAGGAGGCGGTCGACGGTCTTCCCGGCCGCCTGCTTGGAGACACCGAGGTGGCGCCCGATGTCGCTGGCCGTCGCGCCCCGGGGTCCGCCGGCGGCGATGGCCTGGAGCGCGAAGCCGTGCGCGGGGCGGAGGTCGGGGTGGCCCTGGCGGGCGAGTTCGGCGTGGAGCCGGTCGATGAGGGTGCGGAAGCCGGCGAAGAGGAGGAGGGGGAGCTCGAATCCCGGCACGGAATCGGCGGATCCCGCGGATCCCACGGATTCGCCCTTGCCTGAATCGACAACCTGGTTTACGTTTCTCTCGTGCGCATGGTCAACCATGTTGTCGATTCTATCCTCTTCCCCCTGGAGTCGCCTTGTTCGTCGATCACACCCTTGAGACCGCCCCCGCCGCCTCCCGCCGCTCCATGGAGCGCGTCGCCGGGGCCTGGGGGCACCTGCCGCAGGCAGTGGCCCGTATGGCCGAGTCCCCGCACGCGCTGGACGGCTTCCTGAAGCTGAGCGCGATGTTCGAGGACACGACACTCGACCCGCACGCGCGCGAGACGGTGATCCTGACGGTCGCCGTACGCAACCAGTGTCATCTCTGCATCCGGCTCCACGAGGGGAAGCTCGCCTCGCTGGGACCGGCCCCCGAGCCCGAACGCCTGGAAGGGATACGGCAGTTCACGCACCAGATCCTCGCCGCTGCCGGAGCTGTGAGCGACGAGGATCTGGAGAGTTTCTTCGGTTGGGGTTACACCCGCCAGAACGCCCTGGAGGTCGTCCTCGGCATCGGTGCCTACACCCTGTCCACCATGGCGAACCGGCTGACCCGCTCGGCCTGAGCCGTGTGAGCTGGGTGAGCGTCACAGGAGGATCAGAGCGATGAGCACCAGGACCGAGCCGAGCGTGGCCAGTGCGAAGCGGGTCAGGACCACCGGGCGCAGCCAGTTCGGGAGCGCGGAGCCGGCGGCGGCGATCACCGCCCTGGCGTCGATGGCGCGGACCGCCGCGTCCTCGGACCTGGCGAAGGCCGCCTCGGTGTAGCGGGTGGCGAAGACCTGGCCGGCGGTGATGAAGCCGACGATGAGGAGGACGAGCGGCTCGACGACGAAGGAGAGGGTGCGGCCGAGGTCGCTGCCGGTGAGGGTGAGCGCGCCGAGGGCGGTCATCGTCACGCCGATGCCGAGCGCGAGGGCGAACTCCCAGGCCTTCTCCTTGAACGCGATGCCGTGCCGGGCGAGGACCTCGGCCCCGTGGCCCTGGCGGGCCATCTCGGCCTCGGCGGCCCGCTGGGCGCCGCCGCCGCGGAACCAGGCGACGACCGGGATGACGAAGAAGGTGGCGGCGAGAAGGAGTTGGAGGGAGGCGGCGAGGGTGGTGGAGAGCTGCATGGTGATCGTCGATCCTCAGTCTGTGGGGGGGGGAGGGAGTGGGTCGAGTGGGGTGGAGTGGGGCCTGTATGTCGGTCAGGCGACGGCGATCGTCACCAGCGCCAGGGCCGAGCCGCAGAAGACGATCGCGTGGCGGATGTTCTGCTGGATCCGGACCCAGCCCGGGAAGGCGTTCTCGGCTGCCTTGAGGAAGGCGGGGACGTCGATGCGGGTCAGCTCGGGGTCGCCCTTGCGCTCGAAGGCGGTCCGGACGGAGGAGACGGCGGTCAGGTTGCTGTAGAGGATCAGGCCGTTCATGACGATGACGAGCGACTGGAAGATCCAGGTCAGCGTCTGACCCCAGTCGTTGCCCGCGAAGTTGAGGGCGGCGAGCGCGGTCATGACGACGGCGACGGAGACCGGGGCCCATGTCTCGTGGCCGCTGGCGTCGAAGGAGATGTCGTTCTCGGCGAGGACGCCGGGGCGGATGCCCTGGCGGTCCAGCTCACGGTCGGCGGCGGTCAGCGCCGCCGGGCCGAAGCGGGCCCGGACGATCGGGATGCTGACGAAGGCGAGGGCGATGAGGATCTGCATGACGGCGGCGAAGCTGGCGTTCATCGGGGTTCGTCTCCTGCGGTTCGGTGGCGTGTCGTCGTTCCCTTACGAGGAAGACGGTGCCGAACCGCGCTGACACCCCGCCGACCGTCGCCTGACAGCCGCGCGCGGGACCTGTCAGTTCGCCCGGCGCCCTGTCAGCGGACCTCCGTACGGGGCCCCGAGCCCCCACGCCTGGTGCATCGCCGAGCTGAACGCGGCCGCCAGTTTGTGCTCGCCCGACGGGCCTGGGTGGGTGCCGTCGTAGGTGTCGGTGTCGAGGTCGTACGACTCCGGTGTCGTCGCCAGGAGCAGCGGCGACGCGGCCGTGTCCAGGTCGGCGACGGCCTTCGCGAGCAGCTCGTTGAAGCGCTCGCACTCCGCGGCGAAGGGCGCGTCGTAGGTGGCGCGGACGTTCGGGATGACCGGCATGACGACGAACCGGACGTGCGGGTTCGCGGCGCGGGCGGCCGCGACGAAGGCGCGTACGTTGTCGGCGGTCTGGGAGCTGTTCGTGTAGAAGCCGAGGTCTATCAGGCCGAGGGAGACCAGGAGCACGTCCGCCCCGGTCGCCGTGACCGTCTCGCCGATCAGCGGCGCCATGTGCAGCCACCCCTCGCCCCAGCCGGCCAGGTGCCGGCGCGCGGGCGCGGGGAAGCCGGGGTCGGCGTAGTCGTGTGAGAGGGGCGCGTCGGCGCCGGAGTCGTACAGCTCGGTGCGCGGGCCGACGATCTCGTACCGCCCGGGCAGCGTCGCTTCGAGGTGCTGCCACATCCGGTAGCGCCAGGTGTGGTCGCCGGCCCGTCCGATGGTGCAGCTGTCGCCGACGAACATGAAACGCATGGTCACATCATCCCGGAGGCCTCCCGGGAGCTGCGACGTGATCCCGGCCACCCCGGCGGCGGGCGTGCTCGCGCCACAGGGCGTGCAGGGTGGGGGAGCCGGTGGGTGGTGCGGGCTGTGACGGGCACACGTCGAAGTGGCAGATCCGGCAGGTGTCGGACGGCTGGGCGTTGCCGAGGTTGACCGCCGTCCCGTCGCCCGCGACGCGCCAGCGTCTGCCCGCCGGGACGGATCCGACCGGCCACTCTCCGACCTCGAGCAGCATCCACTTGCCCCGGACCGTGCGGTGCCAGTCGGCGCGCGCGCCGCACCGACCACAGGCCGCCACCCCGCTGTCGGGCTGCGTCGGTACGCCCGCGTCCAGCGGAGCCATCCCGGACAGGACCTCCCCCACGAGCACCGGATCACCCATACCGCCTGAACCTCCCCATCGTGCGTGTTCCACGCAGTCAACGCCGACGAGGAGTCGGGTGATCCGAAAAGCGGGGAACACCCCCCGAACGAGTGGACGACCGAACGTCGTCCGACCGGCGGCGGTCCATCCCGGAGATTCCCGGAGCCGTGGCAGGCTGGACGGTATGCGATCACTGCTGGGTGCCTCCGGGGCCGCCGCTCTCGTCCTCCTCTCGGGCGTCCTGCTCCCGGGGCCCGTCGCGTTCGCCGCCGACGGGGCGGACCAGGACTTCACGATCAAGGACCCCCGGATCACGGAGTCCAGCGGCCTCGCCGCCAGCCACGCCCACCCGGGCGTCTACTGGACCCACAACGACCAGGACGCCCCGCTGATCTACGGCATCGACTCCCGTACCGGCGAGACCGTCGCGACGCTCACCATGAAGGGCGTCGGCACGCCCCGCGACATGGAGGCGATCTCCGTCGGCCCGGACGGCGACATCTACGTCGGCGACATCGGCGACAACAAGGACGGCACCTGGGACCACGTCTGGATCTACCGCTTCCCCGAGCCGAAGCAGCTCAGGAACCAGACGGTGACGGCGAAGCAGTACGACGTGGAGTACGCCGACGGCCCGCGCAACGCCGAGGCGCTGATGGTCCACCCGAAGACCGGCCGGGTCTACATCGCCAGCAAGAACGAGAACACCGGTGGCCTCTACGCGGGCCCTGAGCGGCTCTCCACCTCCGGTACGAACGTCTTCCGGCGCGTCGACGACGTGCCGTGGGTGACCGACGGCGCGTTCTCGCCGGACGGCGACCGGCTGCTGCTGCGCGGCTACTTCAGTGCCAAGGAGTACGCGTGGAAGGACGGCCGCCTCGGGGACGACGGTACGAGCGTGGGGGCGCCGTTCCAGGGGCAGGCGGAGTCGGCGACGTACACGAAGGACGGCTCGGCGCTGATGTTCGGCTCGGAGGGCGCGAAGAGCGGTGTCGTCCGGGTGGAGCTGCCCGAGGCCGACCGCCCGGCGGAGAAGGCCCCGGGCTCGTCGCCGGCGAAGGACGGGGCGAAGGAAGGGTCGAAGGATTCGGGCACGACCCCCGAGGAGCGCGGCAACTTCACCGTCGGCGTGATCGTCCTCGGCATCGCGACCGCGATCGTCATCGGCGGGAAGCGCCTCCTGCGTCGCGGCCGCTGACGCCGCCCCTCAGCCGCCGGCGCCGCCCCGTCGGCCGCCGGCGCCGGCGCTTCGGCCGCCGACGAGGGCTTCGAAGCCGTCGAGGAGGCGGTCGAGGCCGAACGTGAAGTGGTCGAAGTCGCGGGCGAAGGTGTCCTCGGCGAGCGCCGCCATCAGCGGGTAGTCGCCCGAGGCCATCGCCCGCTCCAGGAAGGGCTGTTGGCCCGTCCAGAACTCCTCGTCGCTCACGCCCGTCTCCTGCGCGGCCTCGGCGGCCTGGCTCTCCATCCGCGCGATGCCGGCGACATAGCTCTGCACGGTGACGATCACGCCGATGGTCTCCGGGTCGCTCAGCCCCATCCCGTGCGGCCCCTTCAGGCCCGAGAGGCAGAGTTCGAGGCCGCGCAGCGCGCTCGGGCCGAGGACCGAGCGGGCCTGGTTGACCTTCAGGAGCCAGGGGTGGGCCTGGTAGAGCTCGCGGTACGAGCGCGCGAGCTGCTCGACCGTGTCCCGCCAGTGGGTCGGGACCTGCGGGTCGTCCTCGTAGGACTCGCCCTGCACGCGGTCGAGCATCAGGTCGAGCAGCTCCGTCTTGCCCGGGACGTACCGGTAGAGCGACATCGTCCCCACGCCGAGCTCCGTGGCCACGCGCCGCATGGAGACGGCGTCCAGACCCTCCGCGTCGGCGACGCCGACGGCGGCCGTGACGATCCGGTCGAGGGTGAGGCCCGGCTTGGGGCCGCGGCTGGGGCGCTCACCCGTACCCCACAGGAGATCCAGGCTGCTGCTCGTCGTCGCGCGCTTCATGGCCTCACTCATGGGCTCACCTTAAAACTGGGTACGGCGTACTCTGATTCGGGTACGGTGTACTCAGTTTCGCCGAGCGGAGGTTTCCATGTACAAGAACGCGGTCCTCGTCGAGGGCCTGCGCAAGCACTACGGCAAGGGCAGGAGCGGCAAGGCCGCGACCGGCAAGGGCGGGAGCGGCAAGAGCGCCGGCACCACCCTCGCCCTCGACGGCTTCGACCTCGCCGTCCGGCCCGGCACCGTCCACGGCCTCCTCGGCCCCAACGGCGCCGGCAAGACCACCGCCGTACGCGTCCTCGCCACGCT
Source organism: Streptomyces sp. NPDC026092 (assembly GCF_040638605.1). Lineage (NCBI taxonomy): Bacteria > Bacillati > Actinomycetota > Actinomycetes > Kitasatosporales > Streptomycetaceae > Streptomyces > Streptomyces sp. NPDC026092. Next base: position 157,554 of record NZ_JBEZYN010000006.1, on the reverse strand, counting down.
CCTGAAGGCCGACGGCGGCCGTGCCGAGGTCGCCGGGATCGACGTCGCCCGCGATCCGCGCGGGGTCCGCGCCCGCATCGGGCTCGCCGGCCAGTACGCCGCCGTGGACGAGGGCATCAGCGGCCGGCAGAACCTGGAGATCTTCGGCCGCCTCTTCCACCTGGGCGCCCGCCGCGCCCGCATCCGCGCAGGCGAACTCCTCGACCGCTTCCAGCTCACCGAGGCCGCCGACCGGAACGCGGGTACCTACAGCGGCGGGATGCGCCGCCGCCTCGACCTGGCCGCCTCGATGATCCTCACGCCCGACGTCCTCTTCCTGGACGAGCCGACGACGGGCCTCGACCCGCGCGGCCGGGGCGAGGTCTGGGACGCCGTACGCGCCCTGGTCGCGGGCGGTACGACGGTGCTGCTCACCACGCAGTACCTCGACGAGGCCGACCGGCTCGCCTCCCGGATCACCGTCATGGACCGGGGCCGGGCCATCGCCGACGACACCCCCGACGGCCTGAAGAACCGGGTCGGCGGCGACCGGATCGAGGTCGTGGCCGCCGAGGCCGCCGACCTGCCGGCCGTACGGAAGGTCCTCGCCCGGGTCGCGGCGGCCGAACCCGCCGTGGACGAGGACGACCGGCGCGTCCACGCCCCGGTCACCGACCGGGTCGCCGCACTCACCGAGGTCGCGCGCACCCTGCGGGACGAACGGATCGCCGTCGAGGACCTCGGCCTGCGCCGCCCCAGCCTGGACGACGTCTTCCTGACCCTGACGGGCCGCCCGAGCGCGGACGGCACCCCCGACGAACCGGGCGCCCCCCGCCCCGACACCCAAGGAGCCGCAGCCGCATGACGACCGCCGCCACGGCGGACCGGACCCGGACCCCGGCCGCCACTCGCGGCCGCGCCTACTGGGCGCTGGCCGACTGCGCCACCCTCGTCCTCCGCACCCTGCTCAACTACCGCCGCCAGCCCGTCGCCATCCTCTGGCAGCTCGGCTTCCCGATCGTCTCCGTCCTCCTCTACGGCTTCGTCTTCGGCAGCGCGATGCGCGTGCCGGGCGGCGGCGACTACAAGGACTTCCTCATGCCGGGGATGTTCACCATGACGATGACCTTCGGCCTCATGAACACCGCGACCGCCGTCGTCTCCGACTCCGGCAAGGGGGTCATGGACCGGTTCCGGTCCATGCCGATGGCGCCCTCCGCCGTCGCCACCGGCCGCGGCCTGTCCGACCTGCTGGTCGCCTCCGCCGAACTCGCCATCCTCGCCGCCACCGCGCTCGCCATCGGCTGGACCTCGGACGGCGGCGTCGGCGGCACGCTGCTCGCGTTCGCCCTGCTGCTCCTGCTGCGGTTCAGCCTCATCTGGGTGGGCGTCTGGTGCGGGCTGATCGTCCCGAACACGGAGACCGCCGGCGCGCTCTACGCGGTGATCTTCCCGATCACCATGATCTCCAGCGTGTACGTGGCCCCGTCCCTGATGCCGGGCTGGCTGGCCCCCGTCGCGGCCTGGAACCCGATCTCCTCGACGGTCGCGGCCACCCGCGAGCTGTTCGGCAACCCGGGCGCGGGCGGCGGGAGCTGGGTGGAGCAGCACGCGCTCCTGATGGCCGTTCTCTGGCCGCTGCTCCTGACGGCGGTCTTCCTCCCGCTGGCGGTGCGCCGCTTCCAGCGCCTCAGCCGCTGACTCCCCGTCTCGACCGGGGGCGAGGCCGGGTCGAAACTGGAAAGGGACCGGAAAACGCCTGGAGGAACCATGCCGGGATTCACTCGCGAGAACACTCCTGTCGCCATGGAAGGCGGTGGCCTGGACTTCCGCATGACGGAGGCCGGGGGCGACATGACCGTCGCCTTCATCCACCTTCCCAAGGGCACCGACATGGCGCCGGCGCTCAAGGGCCTCCAGGACGACCTGTGCCAGTGCCCCCACTGGGGTTACCTGCTGAGCGGTCGGATCAGGATGCGGACCGCTTCGGGTGAGGAGTTCTACGAGGCCGGACAGGCCTACTACTGGGGGCCCGGTCACGCCCCCGAAGCCGTGGAGGACGTCGACGTCGTGGAGTTCTCGCCGACCGTCGAGTTCGGCGAGGTCATCGACCACGTCAAGGCGCAGACGGGCTGAGCCGCTCGGCGGCCGGTACGGCGAAGGGCCCGGCATCGACCATGTCCGATGCCGGGCCCTTCGTACACCCAGGGGTTACAGCTTCTCGATCACGTAGTCCACGCAGGCCGTCAGGGCCCGCACGTCCGCCGGGTCGATCGCCGGGAACATCGCGATCCGCAGCTGGTTGCGGCCCAGCTTGCGGTACGGCTCGGTGTCCACGATGCCGTTGGCGCGCAGCACCTTGGCGACGGCGGCCGCGTCGATGTCGTCCGAGAAGTCGATCGTGCCGATGACCTGCGAGCGCTTGGCCGGGTCCGTGACGAACGGCGTCGCGTACTTGGACTCCTCGGCCCAGGTGTACAGCGCCTGGGAGGACTCCTTCGTCCGGGCCACGGCCCAGTCCAGACCGCCCTGGCCGTTGATCCACTTCAGCTGCTCGTTGAGCAGGAAGAGGGTCGAGAGCGCCGGGGTGTTGTACGTCTGGTTCTTCAGCGAGTTGTCGATCGCCGTCGGGAGCGAGAAGAACTCCGGGATGTGCCGGCCGGACGCGTGGATGCGGGCCGCGCGCTCCAGGGCCGCCGGGGAGAAGGCCGCCAGCCACAGGCCGCCGTCGGCGGCGAAGGACTTCTGCGGGGCGAAGTAGTAGACGTCCGACTCGGCGATGTCGACCGGCAGGCCGCCCGCGCCGGAGGTCGCGTCGACCAGGACGAGCGCGCCCTCGTCGGCGCCCGCGACCCGCTTGACCGGGGCCGCGACACCGGTCGAGGTCTCGTTGTGCGTGTACGCGTACACGTCGACGCCCGCCTCGGCCACCGGCTCCGGGTGGGTGCCCGGGTCGGCGGAGATCACGGTCGGCTCGGCCAGCCAGGGGGCCAGCTTCGCGGCCTTCGCGAACTTGGAGGAGAACTCGCCGAAGGTGAGGTGCTGCGACTTCGACTCGATGAGCCCGTGGGTCGCGATGTCCCAGAAGGCGGTGGAGCCGCCGTTGCCCAGGATCACCTCGTAGCCCTCGGGCAGCGAGAAGAGGTCGCGCACGCCGGCCCGTACCTCGCCGACCAGGTTCTTGACCGGAGCCTGGCGGTGGGACGTGCCGAGCAGGGAGGTGCCGGTGGCGGCCAGGGCGTCCAGCGCCTCCGTACGCACCTTGGAGGGGCCCGCGCCGAAACGGCCGTCGGCGGGCTTGATGTCAGCGGGAATCTGGATCTCAGCCACGAGGCGGAGCGTATCGGGTCGCACCGCACACGGCCGACGATGTCCGCCGGATGAGACGCCAGGTGAGACATCCTGACCTTGTGCGAAAACACCACGGGCACCAGGAGCGGTCGGATCTCGAGGCGGCGCTGCGCGCGGCCGTGGCGGGTGACGTGGACTTCGGCGCCACGGCGAGAGCCCTGACGACGATGGACGCGTCCAACTACCGACGGGTGCCGGTGGGGGTGGTCGCGCCCCGGGACGCCGACGACGTGGCGGCGGCGCTCGCGGTCTGTCGGGAGCACCGGGTGCCGGTGGTGGCACGGGGCGGCGGCACGTCGATCGCGGGGCAGGCGACGGGGACGGGCGTGGTCCTGGACTTCACCCGCCACATGCGCGCGGTCGTCTCGGTCGACCGGGAGGCGCGGACGGCGGTCGTCCAGCCGGGGCTCGTCCTGGACCGGCTGCGGGACGCGGTGCGCCCGTACGGCCTGACCTTCGGCCCGGACCCGTCCACGCACAGCCGCTGCACGCTCGGCGGCATGATCGGCAACAACGCGTGCGGTGCGCACTCGGTGGCGTGGGGGACGACGGCCGACAACGTCCTGGGCCTGGACGTCCATACGTACGGGGGCTCGTCCCTCGCCCTCGGCCGGGACTGGCAGGGCGCACCGGCGGGGCTGCGGGAGCTGGTGGAAGGGAACCTGGCGCTGCTGCGGACCGGGTACCCGGAGGGGCTGCCGCGCCGGATCTCCGGCTACGCGCTCGACGCGCTGCTGCCGGAGCGGGGCGGGGACGTGGCCCGGCTGCTCTGCGGGAGCGAGGGGACGCTGGGGGTGGTGACGGAGGCGACGGTACGGCTGGTGGAGCTGCCGGCCGCGCCGGTCCTGGTGGTCCTCGGGTACGCGGACGAGAGCGCGGCGGCCGACGCGGTGGCGGGGCTGCTGCCGCTGGGCCCGCTGACGGTGGAGGGGATGGCGGCGGACCTGGTGCGGGACGCGCGTGCGGGGCTGCCGCGCGGGGGTGCCTGGCTGTTCGTGGAGGTGGACGGGGAGGGGGCGGCGCGGGAGCTGGTGGCGTCGGCTTCGGCGGACGTGCTGGACGCGGCTGTCGTCGTCGACCCGGCCGGGCAGCGGGCGCTGTGGCGGATCCGGGAGGACGCGGCCGGGACGGCGACGCGGATGCCGGACGGGGTGGAGGCCTGGCCCGGGTGGGAGGACTGCGCGGTGCCTCCGGCGCGGCTCGGATCGTACCTGCGCGAGTTCCGCGCCCTGTTGACGGAGTACGGCCTGCGGGGGACTCCGTACGGCCACTTCGGCGACGGCTGCGTCCATGTCCGTATCGACTTCGACCTCTACTCGGCGGCGGGCGTGGGCCGGTTCCGGGAGTTCTCGGAGGCGGTGGCGGACCTGGTGGTGGCGCACGGGGGCTCGTTGTCGGGGGAGCACGGGGACGGGCGGGCGCGGGCGGAGCTGCTGCCGAGGATGTACGGCCCGGAGCTGGTCGGTCTGTTCGGTGCGGTGAAGGACCTCTGGGACCCGGAGGGCGGCCTGAACCCGGGGATGCTGGTGCGGCCGGGGCGCCTCGACGAGGGGCTGCGGTTCAAGGGGCTGCCGGTGGAGGCGCGGGAGGTCGCGCGGTGCGTGGGGGTCGCGAAGTGCCGGGTGGAGGGGCCGACGTCGGGGCCGGGGGTGATGTGTCCTTCGTACCGTGCGACGGGGGAGGAGCGGCACTCGACGCGGGGCCGGGCGCGGCTGCTGCACGAGATGGCGCTCGGTGAGGTGATCACGGACGGCTGGCGCTCGGAGGAGGTGCGGGAGGCGCTCGACCTGTGCCTGTCGTGCAAGGGCTGCAGGAGCGACTGCCCGGTGGGCGTGGACATGGCCGCGTACAAGGCGCGCTTCCTGGACCGCCACTACGCGGGGCGGCGGCGGCCGTGGTCGCACGTGACGATGGGGAGGCTGCCGGAGTGGCTCCGTCTCTTCGGCCCGGCGCTGAACCTGGCGCGGGTCTTCCCTTCGCGTTTCGCGGGGGTCGCGCCGGAGCGGGAGCTGCCGAGGGTGGCGTCGCGGACGTTCGTGTCGTGGTTCGGTACGCGTCTGGAGACGGCGTCGGACGTGTGGCTGTGGCCGGACACCTTCACGAACCACCTGGCGCCACAGGTGGGGCGTTCGGCGGTACGGGTCCTGGAGTCGGCGGGCGTACGGGTGGGGCTGCCGCCGGGGCGGGTGTGCTGCGGGCTCACGTACGTGTCGACGGGCCAGCTGGACCGGGCCAGGAAGGTGATGAGCGGGACCCTGGACGTGATGGAGCCCCAGCTCGGCCATCCCGTGGTCGTCCTCGAACCCTCCTGCGCGGCGACCCTGCGGACGGACCTCCTGGAACTCCTCCCCGACGACCCGCGTGCGCGGACGCTGGCCTCGTCGGTACGGACCTTCGCGGAGGCCCTGGAGGAGTTCGCACCCGAGTGGGAGCCGCCGCGCCTCGACCACCCGGTGGTCGGCCAGACCCACTGCCACCAGCACGCCGTCCTGGGAGACGAGCCGGATCGGCGGTTGCGTGAACGGATGGGCCTGGAGGGCGAGTTGAGCGGGGGTTGCTGCGGTCTCGCGGGCAACTTCGGCTTCGAGCCCGGCCATTACGAGGTCTCGGTGGCCTGCGCGGAGGACCAGCTGCTCCCGGCGGTGCGGGCGGCGGACGAGAACGCGGTGCTTCTGGCCGACGGGTTCTCCTGCCGTACGCAGCTCGACGACCTGGCGGGGCGGCGGGCCAGGCATATCGCGGAAGTCCTGGCGGAGGCGATCCAGCCGGATTAACATACATACATGAATGTACGTGAGGAGGGAGCTGGGTCTCCCGCGTCCGGCTCGCCGGGGCCCCGCCGTTCCACGCAGGCCGAGCGGCGGGAGCGCACGCGCATCGCGCTCCTGGAATCGGCGGCCCGGGGGCTGTCCCGTCACGGCTACGGCAACCTCGTCCTGGAGCAGGTGGCCAGGGACGCCGGCTACACGCGCGGCGCGCTCTACCACCAGTTCAAGGACAAGCAGGAGCTGGCCCTCGCCGTGGCCGAGTGGGTCTTCGAGGCCTGGGACCGGGAGGTCGGGCACCACGTCGAGCGGGAGTCGGAACCGCTCGCGGCGCTGCTCACGCTCGCCCGCGCGCACACCGCCTTCTGCCGGCGGGACATCGCCCGCGTGGCGGTGGCGCTGCGCCTGGAGTTCTCCGGGCAGGACCATCCGATCGGACACCTGGTGGAGACGGGCTACCGCGCCCTCCTCGACCTCTGCACCGGCTACGTCGAGGCCGGGCGCGCGGCGGGGACGATCCCCGCGGGCCCGCCGGCCGGGGACGTCGCGCTCGCCTACGTGGGCGCGGTCGAAGGCACCTCGATCGCCCTGGCCGGCCGCGTCCCCGACGACGCGTCCCTGGTCGTCGCCGCCGCGTCGGGGGCTCTCGGTCTCGGGGCGGCCGGCTTCCCGTACTCCTCCGTCGAACACAGCGAACCGTAGGAGGCACCCCATGGAACTTCCCAAGTCCGCGCACACGTCCCGCCCGTGGCGGATCCACGAGTTGACGCCCGACTTCCGGCTCTACGACGTCTGGGCGCTGCCGACGCCCGGCGGCCCCGACGACTTCCCGCGCCTGGTGCGGAACTTCGCCGGGGGCGACACGGGCGACAACTCCTCCTGGCTCGCCCGCCGGCTGTTCGCGATCCGCTGGAAGCTCGGCGAGCTGTTCGGCTGGGACGACCGGGACAAGGGCCTCGGCTCCCGGGTGCCGACCCTGCGCGACCGGCTGCCGGAGGACCTCCGCGACGGCCCGGCAGGACCGGAGTTCGAGCGGCTGCCCTTCACGTCCGTCTACCTCGGGGACGACGAGTGGGCGGCGGAAATGGCGAACCGGACCATGCACGGCGTGATGCACCTGAGCTGGGTCCCCGACGGCTCGGGCGGCCACCGCGGCCAGCTGGCCGTCCTGGTGAAGCCCAACGGCCTGTTCGGCAAGGCCTACATGGCGGCGATCGCCCCGTTCCGGCATCTGCTCGTGTACCCGCCGCTGATGCGCGACATCGGGCGGGAGTGGCGCGAGACGGCGCGTTAGGGGGCCTCAGGTCCGGCGGGGCTGGTCGTCGAGCGCCGCGGTCCTGGTGAACGTACGGCGGTAGGTGCGGGGCGGGACGCCGCGGCGGCGGACGAACTGTTCGCGCAGGACGGCCGCGCTGCCGTAGCCGACGAGGCGGGCGATCTCCTCGACCGGGAGGTCGGTCGTCTCCAGGAGCTCCTCCGCCCGGCCGAGCCGCTGGCCGAGGACCCAGGCGTGCGGAGTGGTCCCGGTCGCGGCGGCGAAGCGGCGGGCGAAGGAGCGGCGGCTCATCAGGGCGCGGCGGGCCAATTCGGCCACGGGCAGCGGCTCGTGGAGGTGGGCGCGGGCCCACGCGAGGACGTCGCCGAGCCGTTCGTCCTCGCAGTCCTCGGGGACGGGGGCGGTGACGTACTGCGCCTGGCCGCCGTCGCGGTGCGGCGGCAGGACGAGGTCGCGGGCGACGGCGTTCGCGGCGGCGGCCCCGTACTCGCGGCGCAGCAGATGCAGGCAGAGGTCGAACCCGGCGGCGGCGCCCGCGCCCGTCAGGATCCGGCCCTCGTCGACGTACAGGGCGTCCCGCTCGACGGTGACGGCCGGGTGGCGCCGCGCGAGCAGGTCGGCGAACCGCCAGTGGGTGGTGGCCCGCAGCCCGTCGAGCAGCCCGGCCGCGGCGAGCGCGAACGCCCCGACACAGTGCGAGCCGACGAGCGCCCCGCGCGCGTGGGCGGCCCGGAGCGCGTCGAGCACGGGCGCGGGCGGCGGGGTGCGGAAGTCGGCCCAGGGGAGGGCGAGTACGAGATCCGCCGAGGCGAGCCGGTCGAGCCCGTGCGCGACGGAGAGCGGCACCCCGTAGTCGGTGGGCACCTGCCCGGGGGCGTCGGCGCAGAGCGCGAAGTCGAAACGCGGAAGCCCCGCGGGCGGCGCGGCGAACACCTCGGACACCAGCCCGACGGCGAGCATGCCGACGCGCGGCGGGGCATAGGCGGCGACGCTCAGGAACGGCGGCATGCGGGGGAGTGTGGCACGGGTGAGCCTCGGGCGGCGGGGGCTGGTCCCGGTACGGGCGTACTCGCGTACCTGCGTACCCGCACGGAGTGGCGCGCGATCGGGCTGCCGTGGGAGCGGGTCGCCGCCCGATCGGGCTGGCGCGGGAGCAGACCCCCCGCAGCGGGCTCTGGCAGAAAACCCGCGATGGGTGGCAGTGCGGCCACTCGTCGGCGATCTTCCGCCCGGCGAAGCTGAGTTCATGACCGACCAGCCGCGCGGAAACAGCGCCACCTACACCGTCCTGACCACCGGATACACCCTCTCCACGGGCCCGGGCGTCGCCGCCACCGTCTCGTACGTGACCGACGGCGAGCGTCATGTGATCGTCGACCCCGGCATGGTGGCGAGCCGGGACCGGATCCTCGGCCCGCTGGCCGAACTGGGCCTGGGGCCCGACGACATCACCGACGTCGTGCTCAGCCACCACCACCCCGACAACACCATGAACGTCGGCCTGTTCGGCCGGGCGCGCGTCCATGACCACAAGGCCGAGTACCTGAACGACCAGTGGACCGACCGGGACGCCGAGGGCCTCGAACTGACGCCGTCCCTGCGCCTGATCCGTACCCCGGGGCACAGCCCCGAGGACATCACGCTCCTCGCCGGTACGGCCGAGGGCGTCGTCGCCTTCGTCGGCGACCTCTGGTGGCGCCCGGACGGCCCGGCCGAGGACCCGGTGGCCCCGGACCGCGACCAGCTCCGCACCTCCCGCCTGCGGGTCCTGAAGACCTCGGACGTGATCGTCCCGGGGCACGGGGGGCCGTTTCCGGCCGGGGACGAGGCGGTGCTCTAGCCGTCCGTCGATACGTCCGTACCGTCGACCGAAACACAGGGGGACCCCGCCATGTCGTTGCACGAAGCCGCCCCGCCCGGCCCCACCACCGCCGACCGGCGCCGCGGTCGGCCATGGCACCGCCCCCTGGCGGTGTGCGCCGTCCTGTTGGCGGTGCTCACGGTCCTCAGCGGGGTCGGAGTGGCCGTGGACGACCGGACCCTGCTCGGTGAGCCGGTCTGGGTGAAGCCGCTGAAGTTCGGCTTCGCCTTCGCGCTCTACTCCGCCACGCTGGCGTGGCTGCTGCCCCGACTGGACCGCGGCAGGCGGCTGGCGCGGTGGGCGGGGACCGTTTTCGCGGTGGCCGTGGTCGTCGAGGTGGGCGCCATCACGGTGCAGGCGGCGCGCGGTACGTTCAGCCACTTCAACGCCGACCGGACCGACCCGGTCACCCTGGCGCTCGTACCGGTCCTCACCTTCGGGGTGATGGTCATCGTCGTCGCGCAACTGATCGTCTGTGTCGTCGTGTTGAGGCAGCGTACGGGCGGCGGGGACCTGAACCGGGCGATCCGCGCCGGGCTCGGGCTCGCGACCTTCGGCATGCTCGTGCCGCTCTACTGGATGGTGACCGGGGTGCACCCCCGTACCGTCACCGACGCCAACGGCGACGCCATCCCGATGTACCAGGGCCACGGCATCGGCGACCCCGACGGCCACGGCATGGCCCTCACGAACTGGAGCGTGACCGGCGGGGACTTCCGGGTGCCGCACTTCTTCGCCCTGCACGGCATCCAGGTCCTGCTGCTGCTCACGGTGGTGCTCGCCGCGCTGTCGGCCCGGCGCGCCTGGCTGCGCGACGAGCGGGTCCGCGCCCGTCTGGTGGGCTGTGCCGCGCTCGGCCTCTGGGGCCTGGTCGCGGTCGTGACCTCGCAGGCGGCCAGGGGGCAGTCCCTGATCCACCCGGACGGGGTCACCCTCGGCGCCTTCGCCGGTGTCCTCGTCCTGACGGCCGCGGTGACCGCGCGCGTCGTTGTCGTCGCCGTCAGGTCCCGGCCGGCGGGCGCTCCGTGATCTCCCGGGCCAGCTCCACGAGCAGCCGCGTCGCCGGGTGCGGGGAGGTGTCGCGCCAGGCCAGGAGGACCGGGATCCGGGGGGCGTCGGGGAGGAGGCGGTAGGTGACGCCGGGGTGGGGGTGCATGGCCGCCGTGGAGGCCGAGGAGACGCCGACGCCCCGGCCGGCGGCGATCGCGGTGAGCCAGTCGTCGGTGTTGCCGACCGTCAGGGTCGTGGCCGGGCGCAGGTGCGCGGGCCAGAGGGACGGGGTGGTGGTGCCGGAGACGGTGTTGAGGACGATCGTCTCGCTCGCGAGGTCCGCCAGGGTGAGGGACGTACGGGAGGCCAGCGCGCTGTCCGTCGCCACGGCGGCCACCCGGTTCTCGGTGGCCAGTTCCTCGGTCGCCAGGCCGGGCGCGTCGACGGGGCCCCGGAGCAGCGCGGCGTCCACCTCGCCCCGGACGAGGCCGGCCGTGCGGTCGTCGATGCGGAGGAGTTCCAGCGGGGTGTCGGGGTGCTCGCGCTGCCAGCGCCGGAGCAGGGGCGTGGTGTACGGGCCGAACGCCGACCACGCGTGCCCGAGCCGCAGCGGGCGGTGGCGCAGCCGGCCGGGGTCCAGGGCCGCGTCGAACGCGGCGACGGCCGCCGCCGCGCGGTCGTGGAAGGCGCGGCCCTCGGCGGTGAGCGCGAGGTGGTGGGTGGAGCGGTCGACGAGCCGGACGCCGAGGTGTTTCTCCAGGGCGGCGAGGGTGCGGGACATCGCGGGCTGGGTGAGGTGGAGGCGGGCGGCGGCGCGGGTCACGTTGCCCTCCTCGGCGATGGCGAGAAAGGCGCGAAGGTGGCGGAGCTCGATGCCCGAGCGACTCCCTTGACTCATGCGCCCGGAGCATAACCGCAGCCCAATCGGCATTTCACGCGCCGCGCGGGACGGCTTAGCGTGAGTGTCGGAGCCCACTTGACGGGTCCACTATCCTGGACTGGTAAGTCCAGTGCAATGAACCATCCTGCAGGGGAGTGAGCCGGTGGACAGCCCGGTCAAGGACACGACGGCGGGCACGGGCACGGGCACGGGCGCGCGGACGGCGACGGTGCCGACGGCCCCGGCGCGCGGCACCCGCCTGGGCCCGGTGGCACTCGTCGTGGCGGGCGGCCTGTCCGTCCAGTTCGGCTCGGCGGTCGCCGTCCTGCTGATGCCGCGCGCCGGCGCGCTCGGCGTGGTGACGCTGCGGCTCGTTCTCGCCGCCGCGGTCCTGCTGATCGTCTGCCGCCCGAAGGTCCGCGGCTACAACCGGGCCGACTGGGGCACGGTCGTCGCCTTCGGCACCGCGATGGCCGGGATGAACATCTTCATCTACCAGGCCGTCGACCGGATCCCCCTCGGCGCCGCCGTGACCCTGGAGGTCCTCGGCCCGCTGCTCCTCTCGGTCATCGCCTCCCGCCGCCTCTCGAACCTCATCTGGGCGGGGCTCGCGCTCGGCGGCGTCCTCCTGCTCAGCGGCATGCTCACCGGCGGCGGCTTCGACCGCCTGGACCCGGTCGGCGCCGGCTTCGCCCTCGCGGCGGGCGCGATGTGGGCGACGTACATCGTCTTCAGCGCCCGTACCGGCCGCCGCTTCCCGCAGGCGGACGGCCTGGCGCTCGCGATGGCCTTCGGCGCGGTCCTGAGCCTGCCCTTCGGCATCGTCGAGGCGGGCGACAAGCTCCTGGTCCCCTCGACGATCGCCCTCGGCCTCGCGGTCGCCCTGATGTCCTCGGTCCTCCCGTACACCCTCGAACTCCTGGCCCTCCGCCGCCTCCCCGCCCCCACCTTCGCCATCCTGATGAGCCTGGAACCGGCCATCGCCGCCACCGCCGGCTTCCTCGTCCTGAGCCAGGGCCTCTCCCTCCTGGACGCCCTGGCCATCGCCCTCGTCATCGCCGCCAGCATGGGCGCGGTCCGCACCCAGACGAAACGCGTCAGGGCGATCCCGGAGGCGTAGTCCCCAGGCGCGCGCCGCGCGCGGCCGGGCCCTGGCCTCTGTCGGTCCCTCCGGTCCGGCGGAAGGCTTCGACGTCGGCGAGGAGATCGCCGTCGTCGTCACGGATATCGAGCGGGTGCCGGTGCCGACGTGCAGTTCACGGGCGGCGCCGCCCCAAGAGCGTTCGCCCGTACCGGAATTGGTCGACCCCGGCGAGCCCGCCGAGGAAATTTCGCTCAGTACAAGCAAGCATGCTTGATTGTTTCTCCCGCCGCTGCCATGCTCCTCCGCACACGCCCGTGTCCCGAGGGGAGCGCACCGTGTCCGACCCCGCCGTCGTGCTCGACGACCTACGCCGTGAGAGCGAGGAAGTCGACCGGCTCGTCGCCGAGTTGAGCGACACGAGATGGGCCGCCCCCACCCCCGCCGCCGGCTGGACCGTCGCCCACCAGGTCGCCCACCTCGCCTGGACCGACCGCGCCGCGCTCCTCGCCGTCACCGACGCCGAGGGGTTCCGCGTGGAGGCCGAGAAGGCCCTCGCCGCGCCCGAGTCGTTCGTCGACGACGGCGCCGCCGAGGGCGCCGCGCTCGCCCCCGGCGAGCTCCTCGGGCGCTGGCGCGTCGGCCGTGAGCGGCTCTGGACGGCCCTGGCCACCGCCCCGCCCGGCGCCCGCTTCCCCTGGTACGGGCCGCCCATGAGCGCCTCCTCGATGGCGACCGCCCGCCTCATGGAGACCTGGGCGCACGGCCAGGACATCGCCGACGCCCTCGGGGCCGTCCGCGCACCCACCGCCCGCCTGCGCCACGTCGCCTGGATCGGCGTCCGCGCTCGCGACTACGCCTATCTCGTACGGGGTCTCCAACCGCCCGCCGAGCCCTTCCGGGTCGAGCTCGTCGGACCGGGCGGCGAGGAGTGGGCGTACGGGCCCGAGGACGCGGCCCAGCGGATCACCGGACCCGCCCTCGACTTCTGCCTCCTCGTCACCCAGCGCGTCCACCGCGACGACACCGCCCTCGCGGCCGAAGGCGCCGACGCCGAGCACTGGCTCACCATCGCCCAGGCCTTCGCCGGTCCCCCCGGCGGCGGGCGTCCCGCCAAGGAGCAGGCGTGATCCTCCGTATCGGCAACGCCTCCGGCTTCTACGGCGACCGCTTCGACGCCGTCCACGAGATGCTCACCGGCGGCGAACCGGGCTCCCTCGACGTCCTCACCGGCGACTACCTCGCCGAACTCACCATGCTCATCCTCGGCCGCGACCTCCTGAAGGACCCGAAGGGCGGTTACGCCAAGACCTTCCTGCGCCAGATGGAGGAGAGTCTCGGCCTCGCCCACGAGCGCGGCGTCCGCATCGTCACCAACGCCGGCGGCCTCAACCCCGCCGCCCTCGCCGAAGCCCTCGGCGCCCTCGCCGACCGGCTCGGGCTGCCCACCCGGATCGCGTACGTCGAGGGCGACCGGCTCCCGCCCCGCGACGGAGTCCTGACCGCCAACGCCTACCTCGGCGGCGCCGGCATCGCCGCCTGCCTGGCCGCCGGCGCCGACGTCGTCGTCACCGGCCGCGTCACCGACGCCGCCCTCGTCACAGGGCCCGCGCAGTGGCGGTTCGGCTGGGGGCCGGAGGAGTACGACGCCCTGGCCGGCGCGGTCGTCGCCGGGCACGTCCTGGAGTGCGGTACGCAGGCCACCGGGGGCAACTACGCCTTCTTCCGCGACCACGACCCGCGTGACCTCCGGCGTCCCGGATTTCCGCTCGCCGAGATCCACCCCGACGGTTCCTCCGTCATCACCAAGCACCCCGGCACCGGCGGCGTCGTCGACCTCGGGACCGTCACCGCGCAGCTCCTGTACGAGACGGCCGGCGCACGGTACGCCGGGCCCGACGTGACCGCCCGGCTCGACACCGTACGGCTCACCCAGGACGGGCCCGACCGGGTGCGGATCGACGGCGTACGGGGCGAGGCCCCGCCGCCCACCCTCAAGGCCGGGCTCACCCGGATCGGCGGCCACCGCAACGAGGTCGTCTTCGTCCTCACCGGCCTCGACGTCGAGGCCAAGGCCCAGCTCGTGAAGGACCAGGTGGAGGACGCCTTCGAGCGTGCCAAGTCCCGGCCCGCCGGGGTCCGTTGGGAGCTGGCCCGGACGGACCGGAGCGACGCCGACACCGAGGAGACCGCCAGCGCGCTCCTCCGGCTCGTCGTCCGCGACCCCGCCCCCGAGCCCGTCGGCCGCGCCCTCAGCGGCGCCGCCATCGAACTGGCCCTCTCCAGCTACCCCGGCTTCCACGTCACCGCCCCACCCGGCAAGGGCGCCCCCTACGGGGTCTTCGAGGCCGCGTACGTCCCCGCCTCCGACGTCCCGCACACCGCCGTCCTGCCCGACGGGAGCCGCGTCACCCTCCCCGTACCCGTCCACACCCGGGAGCTCGAACCCGTCCCCGAACCCCCGCTGCCCACGCCCCTGCCCGACGGGCCGACGCGCCGCGCACCGCTCGGGCTCGTCGCGGGAGCCCGTAGTGGTGACAAGGGCGGCGACGCGAATGTGGGGGTGTGGGTGCGTACGGAGGCCGCCTGGCGGTGGCTCGTCCACCACCTCACCGTCGGGACATTCCAGCAACTCCTGCCCGAGACAGGCGACTTCGACGTCGTACGGCACGTCCTGCCCGATCTCCGCGCCCTGAACTTCGTCGTCACCGGCATCCTCGGCGAAGGCGTCGCCTCCCAGGCCCGCTTCGACCCCCAGGCCAAGGCCCTCGGCGAGTGGCTCCGCGCCCGCGAACTCGACGTACCGGAGGAACTGCTGTGACCGTCCTCGCCTCCGCCCTCGACACCGGCGGACCCGACTACGCGGCCCACCGCGCCGCCATGCTCGACAAGCTCGCCGCCCTCGACACCGAGCACGCCAAGGCGCTCGCGGGCGGCGGGGAGAAGTACGTCCAACGGCACCGCAAGCGCGGCAAGTTGCTCGCGCGGGAGCGGATCGAGCTGCTTCTCGACCCCGACACGCCCTTCCTGGAGCTCTCGCCGCTCGCCGCCTGGGGCAGCGACTACCCGGTCGGCGCGTCGATCGTCACCGGCATCGGGGTGGTCGAGGGCGTCGAGTGCCTGATCACCGCCAACGACCCGACCGTGCGCGGCGGCGCCTCCAACCCGTGGACCCTGAAGAAGGCCCTGCGGGCGAACGAGATCGCGTACGCCAACCGGCTCCCGGTCATCTCCCTCGTCGAGTCCGGCGGCGCCGATCTGCCGTCCCAGAAGGAGATCTTCATCCCGGGCGGCGCGCTCTTCCGCGACCTCACCCGGCTCTCCGCCGCCGGCATCCCCACCATCGCGGTCGTCTTCGGCAACTCGACGGCCGGCGGGGCGTACGTCCCCGGCATGTCCGACCACACCGTGATGATCAAGGAGCGGTCGAAGGTCTTCCTCGGCGGTCCGCCGCTGGTCAAGATGGCGACGGGCGAGGAGAGCGACGACGAGTCGCTCGGTGGAGCCGAGATGCACGCCCGTACGTCAGGGCTCGCCGACCACTACGCCGTCGACGAGACCGACGCGCTGCGCCAGGCCCGCCGGATCGTCGCCCGCCTCAACCACCGCAAGGCGCACGCCGATCCGGCCCACGCGGAGCCGCCGAAGTACGACGAGGACGAGCTGCTCGGGATCGTGCCGGGGGACCTGAAGACCCCCTTCGACCCGCGCGAGGTCATCGCCCGGATCGTCGACGGCTCGGACTTCGACGAGTTCAAGCCGCTGTACGGGCCGAGCCTGGTGACCGGCTGGGCCGAGCTGCACGGCTACCCGGTGGGCATCCTCGCCAACGCCCAGGGCGTGCTGTTCAGCGCGGAGTCGCAGAAGGCCGCGCAGTTCATCCAGCTCGCCAACCAGCGCGACATCCCACTGCTCTTCCTGCACAACACCACCGGCTACATGGTCGGCAAGGAGTACGAGCAGGGCGGCATCATCAAGCACGGCGCCATGATGATCAACGCGGTCTCGAACAGCCGGGTGCCGCATCTGAGCGTGCTGATGGGCGCGTCGTACGGCGCCGGGCACTACGGCATGTGCGGCCGGGCCTACGACCCGCGCTTCCTCTTCGCCTGGCCGAGCGCCAAGTCCGCCGTCATGGGCCCGCAGCAGCTCGCGGGCGTGCTCTCGATCGTGGCGCGGGCGAGCGCGGCCGCGAAGGGGCAGCCGTACGACGACGAGGCGGACGCCGGTCTGCGCGCGATGGTCGAGGCGCAGATCGAGTCGGAGTCCCTGCCGATGTTCCTGTCCGGGCGGCTGTACGACGACGGCGTCATCGACCCCCGCGACACCCGCACGGTCCTCGGGCTGTGCCTGTCCGCGATCCACACGGCACCGGTCGAGGGCGCGCGCGGCTTCGGCGTCTTCCGGATGTGAGGCGAGAGATGATCTCCAGGATGTTGGTCGCCAACCGGGGCGAGATCGCCTGCCGGGTCTTCCGGACCTGCCGCGCGCTCGGCATCGCGACGGTCGCGGTGTACTCGGACGCGGACGCCGGTGCGCTGCACGTACGGGAGGCGGACGCGGCGGTACGGCTGCCGGGGGCGGCGCCCTCGGAGACGTACCTCCGTGGCGACCTGGTCGTGAAGGCGGCGCTCGCGGCGGGCGCGGACGCCGTGCACCCGGGGTACGGCTTCCTCTCCGAGAACGCGGAGTTCGCGCGGGCCGTGCGCGACGCGGGCCTGGTGTGGATCGGGCCGCCGCCGGAGGCGATCGAGGCGATGGCCTCGAAGACGCGGGCCAAGGAGCTCCTCGGGATCGCCCCGCTCGCGGCCGCCGACGTCACCGACGCGGACCTGCCGGTCCTGGTGAAGGCGGCGGCGGGCGGCGGCGGTCGCGGCATGCGGATCGTCCGCGAACTCGACGCGCTGGAAGGGGAGTTGAAGGCGGCTTCGGCGGAGGCGGCGAGCGCGTTCGGGGACGGGGAGGTGTTCGTCGAGCCGTACGTGGAGAACGGGCGTCATGTCGAGGTCCAGATCCTGGCGGACGGGCAGGGCGCGGTGTGGGCGCTCGGTACGCGCGACTGCTCGCTCCAGCGCCGCCACCAGAAGGTCATCGAGGAGTCCCCGGCGCCGGGGCTCGCGCCGTCGCTGCTCGCGGAGCTGTACGCCCGGTCCGTCGCCGCCGCGAAGGCGGTCGGGTACGTGGGCGCGGGGACGGTGGAGTTCCTGGTCGCGGACGTCCCCCAAGCTCTCGGCTCCGCTCGAGCAGGGGGGACCCCCAAGGCGCACTTCCTGGAGATGAACACGCGGCTGCAGGTGGAGCACCCGGTGACGGAGGAGGTGTACGGGGTCGACCTGGTCGCGCTCCAGATCGCCGTCGCCGAGGGCGCCCCGCTCCCGCCCGAGCCGCCGACCCCGACCGGCCACGCGATCGAGGCCCGGCTCTACGCCGAGGACCCGGCGTCGGGCTGGACGCCCCAGGCGGGCGTGCTGCACGCCCTTGAGATCGCCCCGGCCGCGACGGCACGCGTGGACGCCGGCTACGCCTCCGGCGACACCATCGGTGTCCACTACGACGCCATGCTCGCCAAGGTCGTCGTCCACGCGCCCACCCGCCCCGAGGCGATCCGCAAGCTCGCCGGCGCGCTGGAGACGGCCCGGGTGCACGGCCCGGTCACCAACCGGGAGTTGCTCGTCGGGTCCCTTCGGCATCCCGAGTTCGGGGATCCGGAGCGGCTCGACACCGGCTTCTACGAGCGGAACCTCGACGCGCTCACCCAGGCACCGCCCGGCGAGGCGTACGCCGCCGTCGCCGCCGCGCTCGCGGACGCCGCGAGCCGTCAGGGCCGGTTCGGGGGCGGGTGGCGGAACCTCGTCTCGCAGGACCAGGTCAAGGCCTACGGCGAGCACGAGGTCCGGTACCGCCCCACCCGCGACGGCGGGTACGCGGTCACCGCGCCCGAGGGCGTCCGCGTGGAGTCCGCCGCGCCGGACCACGTACGCCTCGAGGTCGACGGCGTGGTGAGGTCCTTCGACGTGGCGCGATACGGCGACGACAGCGCCACCGTCCACGTGGGCCCCCACCGCCTCACCGCTCACCCCCGCTTCCCGGACCCGGCGGACCAGCGCGAGCCCGGCTCTCTCCTGGCCCCCATGCCCGGCACCGTCGTGCGCGTCGCGGAGGGTCTCGCGGTCGGGGGCCGGGTCACCGCCGGGCAGCCGCTCCTCTGGCTGGAGGCGATGAAGATGGAGCACCGCGTCACCGCCCCCGCGTCGGGCACGCTCACCGCGCTCCACGCGACCCCCGGCCGCCAGGTGGAGGTGGGCGCCCTACTGGCCGTAGTACAGCAGTCCGAGCAGTCCGAGCAGTCCGAGCAGTCCGTGCAGGCCGAAGCACAGGAGGACCAGACCGCATGAGCAGCACCATGATCGAGAGCGAAGAGCTGACCGCGCTCCGCGCCGCCGTCGCGGCGCTCGGCCACCGCCACGGCCCCGGCTTCGACCGTGCGGCGCTGTGGGCGGAGGCGGGCAAGCTCGGCTACCTGGGCGTGAACCTGCCCGAGGAGTACGGCGGCGGGGGCGGCGGCATGGCCGAGCTGTCGATCGTCCTGGAGGAGGCGGGGGCCGCCGGCGCCCCGCTCCTGATGATGGTCGTCTCGCCCGCGATCTGCGGCACGGTCATCGCCCGCTTCGGTACGGAGGAGCAGAAGCGCACCTGGCTCCCGGGTCTGGCGGACGGCTCGCTCACCATGGCCTTCGGCATCACGGAGCCGGACGCGGGCTCGAACTCCCACCGGATCACGACGACGGCCACGAAGACGGAGGACGGCTGGGTCCTCAACGGCCGCAAGGTGTTCGTGTCGGGCGTCGACATCGCCGACGCGACCCTGATCGTCGGCCGGATGTCGGACGCCCGCACGGGCAACCTGAAGCCCTGCCTCTTCATCGTCCCCCGCGAGGCCCCCGGGTTCGGGCGTCGGCAGATCGAGATGGAACTGGACGCGAACGAGAAGCAGTTCGAGCTGACCCTCGACGACGTCCACCTCCCGGCCGACGCGCTCGTCGGCGACGAGGACGCGGGCCTGCTCCAGCTCTTCGCCGGGCTCAACCCGGAGCGCATCATGACGGCCGCGTTCGCGATCGGCATGGGCCGCTACGCCCTCGCCCAGGCCGTGAAGTACGCCAAGGAGCGCCAGGTCTGGAAGACCCCCATCGGCGCCCACCAGGCCATCGCCCACCCCCTCGCCCAGGCCCACATCGAGCTGGAGCTGGCCAAGCTGATGATGCAGAAGGCCGCGCAGCTCTACGACGCCGGCGACGACATCGGCGCGGGCGAGGCCGCCAACATGGCCAAGTACGCGGCCGGCGAGGCCTGCGTGAAGGCCGTCGACCAGTCCGTCCACACCCTCGGCGGCAACGGCCTCACCCGAGAGTTCGGCCTGGCCCGCCTGATCGCCGCCTCCCGCGTGGCCCGCATCGCCCCCGTCAGCCGGGAAATGATCCTGAACTACGTGTCCCACCAGTCCCTGGGTCTCCCCAAGTCGTACTGAGCGGGTCCATCCTGGCGACCACCTTCCACCTCTCCAGGGGGCACACATGGTGTTTCACAGCGAGTACGCGGATGTTCCTGCCGTCTCCCTCCCCATTCACGAGGCCGTCCTCGGGCGGGCCGCCGAGTTCGGGGACACCCCTGCGCTGATCGACGGGGCGGGGGAGCTGAGTCTCACGTACGCGCAGGTCGACGCGTTCCATCGGCGCGTGGCCGCCGGGCTGGCCGAGGCGGGGGTGCGGAAGGGGGACGTCCTCGCGCTGCACAGCCCCAACACCGTGCTGTATCCGATCGCGTTCTACGCGGCCACCCGGGCCGGCGCGTCCGTCACCACCGTGCATCCGTTGGCGACGCCCGAGGAGTTCGCCAAGCAGCTCAAGGACTCGTCCGCGCGCTGGATCGTCACCGTCTCCCCGCTCCTCCCGGCGGCCCGGCGCGCGGCCGAACTCGCGGGCGGGATCGAGGAGATCTTCGTCTGCGACCAGGCCCCCGAGGGCGAGGGGATCCGTTCCCTGCAGGCGATGGTCGCCACGAACGCCCCCGAGCCGGACGTCGCCATCGATCCGGACGAGGACATCGCCGCCCTGCCGTACTCCTCCGGCACCACCGGCGTCCCGAAGGGCGTGATGCTCACGCACACGTCCATCGCGACCAACCTGGAGCAGCTGTATCCGCTGATGCCCATGCGGCCGGGGGACCGGATCCTCGCCGTGCTGCCGTTCTTCCACATCTATGGGCTCACCGCTCTCATGAACGCGCCCCTGCGGCACGGTGCCACCGTCGTCGTGCTGCCGCGCTTCGAGCTCGACACCTTCCTCGCCGCCATCCAGAACCACCGCATCAACGGCCTGTACGTCGCCCCGCCCATCGTCCTCGCGCTCGCCAAGCACCCCGCGGTCGCCGCGTACGACCTGTCCTCGCTTGAGTACATCGTCAGCGCCGCCGCCCCGCTCGACGCCTCGCTCGCCGAGGCGTGTTCGGCGCGGCTGAAGCTGCCGCCGGTCCGGCAGGCGTACGGGATGACCGAGCTGTCCCCGGGCACGCACGTCGTCCCGCTCGCCGCGCAGAACCCGCCGCCCGGCGCCGTCGGGCAGCTGCTGCCCTCCACCGAGATGCGGATCCTGTCGCTCGACGACCCGTCGAAGGACGCCGAACCGGGCGCGGAGGGCGAGGTCGCCATCCGGGGGCCGCAGGTCATGAAGGGGTACCTGGGGCGGCCCGACGCCACCGCCGCGATGATCGACGGCGACGGCTGGGTGCACACCGGCGACATCGGGCGCGTCGACGAGAACGGGTGGCTGTTCGTCGTCGACCGGGTCAAGGAACTCATCAAGTACAAGGGCTTCCAGGTCGCCCCCGCCGAACTCGAAGCCCTGCTGCTCACCCACGAGTCCATCGCCGACGCGGCCGTCATCGGCGTGACCGACGACGACGGCAACGAGATCCCCAAGGCGTACGTCGTCCGGCAGCCGGGCGCGGACGGGCTCGGCGCCGAGGACGTGATGGCGTACGTGGCGGGGAGGGTCTCCCCGTACAAGAAGGTCAGGCGCGTGGAGTTCATCGACGGGGTGCCGCGCGCCGCTTCGGGGAAGATCCTCCGTCGTGAGCTGCGGGACCGGGAATGACGGCCGAGATGAAGGTGGACTCTTGAAGTTGGATCTAGGTATCGCCACGCTGACGCTCGACTCCCCGGCGAACCGCAACGCCCTCTCGGCGGCCCTGGTCGCCGAGTTGGCGGCGGCGTTCACGGAGTGCGCGCAGGACCCGTCGGTACGGGCTGTGGTGCTCACGCACACCGGCTCGACGTTCAGCGCCGGCGCGGACCTGAAGGCGCCGCCGAGCCCGTACGCCTTCGTGGATCTGCTCCGGCAGATCGTGGAGCTGCCGAAACCGGTGGTGGGCGTCGTCGACGGGCACGTCAGGGCCGGCGGGCTCGGGCTGCTCGGGGCGTGCGACATCGTGGTCGCGTCGGAGGGCTCCGACTTCGCGCTGACCGAGGCGCGGATCGGGGTCGCGCCCGCCGTCGTCTCGCTGACGCTGCTGCCGAAGCTGGAGCCGCGGGCGGCGGCGCGGTACTACGTGACGGGGGAGCGGTTCGGTACGGCCGAGGCAATCGCCATGGGCCTCGTCACCGCCCCCGCGGACGCCCTCGACGCGATCCTCGACGGGCTGCGCCTGGGCTCCCCGCAGGGGCTGGCCGAGTCGAAGCGGCTGGTCACGGCTAGAGTCCTGGAGACCTTCGAGCGTGACGCGGAGGACCTGGTCCAGAGGTCGGCTACGCTCTTCGCCTCCCCCGAGGCGCGCGAAGGGATGACGGCCTTCCTCGAACGACGGGACCCCGAATGGCGGTTGTGACCGGCCCGCAGCAAGGCCCCAGGCAAGGCCCGCAGCAGGGGCCCAAGCAAGGCCCCCAGCAGGACAGGAGCCGCGCCACCCGGCAGCGGCTCCTGGAGGCGGCGGTGTCCTGCCTGGCCGAACACGGCTGGGCGGGTTCCACCGTCGCCGTGGTCGCCGAGCGGGCGGGCGTCTCGCGGGGCGCGGCCCAGCACCACTTCCCGACCCGCGAGGACCTTTTCACGGCGGCCGTCGAGTACGTCGCCGAGGAGCGGTCCCAAGCCCTGCGCGAGCTTCCCGCGCGCGACCGCCGCGAGGCCGTCGCCGCGCTCGTCGACCTGTTCACCGGGCCGCTGTTCCGCGCCGCCCTCCACCTCTGGGTCGCGGCCGCCCACGAGCCCCAGCTGCACGCCCGCGTCACGGAGTTGGAGGCCCGCGTCGGCCGCGACTCCCACCGGATGGCCGTGACCCTGCTGGCCGCCGACGAGTCCGTGCCCGGGGTGCGGGAGACGGTCCAGGGGCTCCTGGACATGGCCCGGGGCCTGGGGCTCGCCACGCTCCTGACGGACGACGCGGCCCGCCGCGCGCGGGTCGTGGCGCAGTGGTCGACCCTCCTGGACGAGGTCCTGGGCGGCGCTCAGAGCGGCGTCGGTTCGGACACCGCAGCCGGTGCCGCCGCCGGTGCCGCCGTCGGTACGGAGAGCGCCGCCAGGTAGCCGTTGAGCGCGGCCGCCGTGCCCGCGAGCGGGAAGCGGGCGCCGAGCTGCCCGTCGGGGCGGACGAGGAAGCCGGTCGGTCCGTCCGGACGGTAGAGCCGCGCGAACTCCCCTCCCGCGTCCCGGTATTCGGGCAACGCGCCGCGCACCTGGACGCGTTCGTCGTCGGACTCGCGCGCCAGCAGCGCGACCACCGTCGGCCGGTCCCCGCCCACCGCCGCGGCGACCACCGCGACCGCCTCCGCCGCCCTCGCGAGCTCGTCGGCCTTGTCCGCGTACAGCAGCACGACGTGCCCGGTGCGGCCGCGCAGGACGTCGAGGAGCCGCAGCGGGTAGGCGGCGAGGTGCGTCGTCAGGCCGGCGCAGTCCGGGGCCCGGTCACCGGGCTGCGGGGCGTCCTCCGGGCCGTACGGATGGGCCGCGAGCGGGCCGTCGCGGTAGGAGACGAGGAGTTGGGCCTCCCGCAGCATCACGGTCGCCGGGTCGTCGGGGTCGGCCTCCATGCCCTGCCGCGCGTGCCGGACGGTCCGGCCCACGACCTCCTCGCCGACCGGGCGGCGCTCGGCGTCGTAACTGCCGAGCAGCCCCGGTCCGGCCTCCCCGCGCAGGACGAGGGCGAGCTTCCAGGCCAGGTTGCAGGCGTCCTGGATGCCGGTGTTCATGCCCTGGGCGCCGGTCGGCGGGTGGATGTGGGCGGCGTCGCCCGCGACGAACACCCGGCCCTCGCCGTACCGGTCGACGATCCGGTGGCTGATCCGGAACACGGACGACCAGCGCAGCTCCGAGACGCGCGCGGGCACGGGGGCCAGTCGGTCGACCACGGCCTGGATGTGGGACAGCTCGGGCACCCGGCCGCCCTCCAGACCGTGCGCCACCCCGTCCCCGTCGCTGTGGGTGGAGAGCTCGGGCGGGACCGTCATCGACATGCGGTAGCGGCCCTTGCCGGGCAGCGGGATGCAGACCAGGAGGTCGTCCGTCGAACCGTCCTCGGCGACGTGCAGGGACCGGATGCCGTACCCGTACGGCATGTCCCAGTCGGCCTCGACGTCGCCGAGCATGTACTCCTCCGGGAAAGCCCCGCCCACGAAGCCGAGCCCGAGGCCCTTGCGGACGGTGCTGTGCGCGCCGTCGCAGCCGATCAGATACCGGACCCGCAGCTCCTCCTCCGCGCCGGACGCGGCCCGCAGCCGCGCCGTCACCCCGTCCGCGTCCTGCCCGAACGACACCAGCTCCGTGCCGCGCTCGATGACCGTGCCCAGACCGGCGACGTACTCCTCCAGGAGCCGCTCGGTCTCGTACTGAGGCAGCGCGGCGAACCCGTACGGCACCTCCGGCGGCA
The DNA here is from genome assembly GCF_040638605.1 of Streptomyces sp. NPDC026092. NCBI lineage: Bacteria > Bacillati > Actinomycetota > Actinomycetes > Kitasatosporales > Streptomycetaceae > Streptomyces > Streptomyces sp. NPDC026092. Next base: position 133,455 of record NZ_JBEZYN010000006.1, on the reverse strand, counting down.
GTTCCAGCTCGATCCGCCCCCGCTCCTGGCCGTTGACGTGGATCAGCTGGCCGCGCATCGGGACCGCGGCCTCCATGACGGCCCTGGCCAGGCCCATCCGGTCCCAGATCTCCAGCGTGCGCGGCTGGACGCCGACGGCCTTTGCGTACGGGAGGCGGGCAGGCAGCCGGTCGACGAGCCGGCAGCGCACCCCGCGCCTGCGCAGTTCGGCGGCCGCGCTGAGGCCCACGGGCCCGGCGCCCACGATCAGCACGTCGGTCGAGAAGCCGGTCGACACAGTGCTCGTACGGGTGTCTGCCACGGGATCCTCCCAGTGCGCCCCCGCTCTCGGACCGGCCCCGAAGACCATGGTCACCCGGTGGCGTGACCCGCGCCACATACGTACGGCCCGCCCCGCAGTACGCTGGTCGCATGCTTCCGCTCGTACGCCGCCGCCACGTGGACTTCGTCCGCGTCACGAGCATGGGCTGTCGGCGCTCCGCCTGACCTCGTAGCCCCCCTCTCTTCAGGCACCCGCGCCCCCGCCCCACCCCTGGCGACGCGCACGGGCCCGTACACCCCCGCGGACGCACACCATGACGCACAGCACCACTGCCACCCAGCAGCCCTCCACCTCGGCGCAGCGGCCGTACAGCTCCCAGCTGCCGATCGTCGACCTCTCCGCCGCCGACCGCGGCCCGCAGGCCCGGCGCCTCCTCCACGCCCAGCTGCACTCCGCCGCCCACGACGTCGGCTTCTTCCAGCTCGTCGGGCACGGGATCACCGAGGCCGAGACGACGGCGCTGACCTCCGCGATGAAGGCCTTCTTCGCCCTCCCGGAGGCCGACCGGCTCGCGCTCGACACCACCAACTCGCCGCACTTCCGCGGCTACACCCGCATCGGCGACGAGCGCACCGGCGGCTCCCGCGACTGGCGCGACCAGCTCGACATCGGCGCCGAGCGCCCCGCGCGCGTCCCAGGCCCCGACGAGGCCCCGTACTGGTGGCTCCAGGGCCCCAACCAGTGGCCCGCCGCCCTCCCCGAGCTGCGCCTCGCCGCGCTGAACTGGGTCGAGCGGCTCAGCGGAGTCGCCGAGCGGCTGCTGCACGAGCTGCTCGCCTCGATCGGCGCGCCCGCCGGCTTCTACGACGACGTGTTCGGCGACCGGGCCCACCCGCACCTCAAGCTGGTGCGCTACCCCGGCAGCGCGGGCGACGGGGCCGACCAGGGCGTCGGTGCCCACAAGGACTACGGCTTCCTGACGCTGCTGCTCCAGGACCACGTCGGCGGCCTCCAGGTGGAGCGCGAGGACGGCCTCTTCCACGACGTGCCGCCGCTGCCGGGCGCGTTCGTCGTGAACCTCGGCGAGCTCCTCGAAGTGGCGACCAACGGCTACCTGCTCGCCACCAACCACCGGGTGGTCTCGCCGCCCGCGGCGACGGAACGCTTCTCCGTGCCGTTCTTCTACAACCCGCGCCTCGACGCCCGGATCGCCCCGCTGGAGTTCCCGTACGCCTCGACGGCGCCCGGGGTCACCACCGACCCGGCGAACCCGCTGTTCGCCGAGTACGGCCGCAACGAGCTGAAGGGCAAGCTGCGCGCCCACCCGCTGGCCGCAGCCCGCCACCACGCGGACCTGCTGCTCGCGGACGCGCGCCCGCTCACGGCGGCCTGAGGCGGCCCGAGAGGGCACGAGGCCGGTTGAGACGGTCTGAGGCCGACTGAGACACGCTGACACACGCGAGAGGACCCGGGGCCGCTGTGCGGGCTGCCCCGGGTCCTCCGCGTCGGTCGAGCGCCTGCGTCAGCCCGCGAACGCCGCCAGGTCCGCGTAGCCCGCGATCTCGCGCGGGTCGCGCTGGCCCGGGCCCGTGTAGCGGGCGCTCGGGCGGACCAGGCGGCCCGTGCGCTTCTGCTCCAGGATGTGCGCCGACCAGCCGGCGGTACGGGCGCAGCTGAACATCGACGTGAACATGTGCGCCGGGACCTCGGCGAAGTCCAGGACGATCGCCGCCCAGAACTCGACGTTCGTCGCGAGGACGCGGTCGGGGCGGCGGGCGTGCAGCTCCTCGAGCGCGGCCTTCTCCAGCGCCTCGGCGACCTCGAAGCGCGGCGCGGCCAGCTCCTTCGCCGTACGGCGGAGGACGCGGGCGCGCGGGTCCTCGGCGCGGTAGACGCGGTGGCCGAAGCCCATCAGCCGCTCGCCCTGGTCCAGGGCCTTCTTCACGTACGCCGTGGCGTCGCCGGTCCGCTCGATCTCCTCGATCATGCCGAGGACGCGGGACGGGGCGCCGCCGTGCAGCGGCCCGGACATGGCGCCGACGGCGCCCGAGAGCGCCGCGGCGACGTCGGCGCCGGTGGAGGCGATGACGCGGGCGGTGAAGGTGGAGGCGTTCATGCCGTGCTCGGCGGCCGAGGTCCAGTACGCGTCGACGGCCTTGACGTGCTTGGGGTCGGGCTCGCCGCGCCAGCGGATCATGAACCGCTCGACGACCGACGTGGCCTTGTCGATCTCGCTCTGCGGCACCATCGGCAGGCCCTGGCCGCGCGCCGACTGGGCGACGTACGACAGCGCCATGACGGCGGCGCGCGCGAGGTCGTCGCGGGCCTGGTCGGCGTCGATGTCGAGGAGCGGCTTCAGGCCCCAGACGGGCGCGAGCATGGCGAGCGCGGACTGCACGTCGACGCGGATGTCACCGGAGTGGACCGGGATCGGGAAGGGCTCGGCCGGCGGCAGACCGGGGTCGAACGCGCCGTCGACCAGCAGGCCCCAGACGTTGCCGAACGAGACATGACCGACGAGATCCTCGATGTCGACGCCGCGGTACCGAAGAGCGCCGCCCTCCTTGTCGGGTTCGGCGATCTCCGTCTCGAACGCGACGACTCCTTCGAGCCCGGGTACGAAGTCGGACATCAGGCGGCTCCTCTATCGATGATCAATCATCCAGCGGTGGGCGGGACCTGTCGGTCGGGACCTTCGGGGACCGTCGGGGACCTTTGGTCGGGAAGCAACAGTCATCCAGCCGAAGAGTCTGTACGGTTCCGATGATGCGGGGAAGCGTGACATCCGGCACACTCCGCCGATCCGGCGACGAAGGGTTAACGGCCCGCGATGCCGGGCAGACTGCGCCTCTGCGGCAGGATGAACCCTGTGACCGACGCTCTCGATCCCGCCGACATGCGCGAGCAGTACCGCACCACGGAGCTGACTGTGGCCGACCTCGCCCCCGAACCGATCGAACAGTTCACGCGCTGGTTCACGGCGGTCGCCACGAGCCCGGCGATCCACGAGCCGAACGCGATGGTCGTCTCGACCGCGACGCCCGACGGCCGGCCGTCCTCCCGCACGGTGCTCCTGAAGCACTACGACGAGGCGGGTTTCGTCTTCTACACGAACTACTCGTCCCGCAAGGGCGGCGAGCTGGCGGCCAATCCGTACATCTCGCTGCTCTTCCCCTGGCACCCGCTGGCGCGCCAGGTCATCGTCACGGGCCGGGCGGTCCGCACCGGACGGGACGAGACCGTCGCGTACTTCCGCACCCGCCCGCACGGCTCCCAGCTGGGCGCCTGGGCCAGCCACCAGTCCTCGGTGATCGCGTCCCGCGAGGAGCTGCTCGCCCGTTACGAGGAGCTGGCCGCCCGCTACCCGGCGGACGAGCAGGTGCCGGTGCCGCCGGAGTGGGGCGGCTTCCGGGTCGTCCCGGACACGGTGGAGTTCTGGCAGGGGCACGAGAACCGGCTGCACGACCGGCTGCGGTACGTACGGGCCGAGGACGGCGCCGACAAGTGGCGGGTGGAGCGCCTCTCACCCTGACCGGGTCACCCCGAGAGCCGTGACGCCTCGCTCAGGGCCGTCTCGACCGCGTGCGGGATGTCGGTCACCGGGAACTGGACGTGCCGTACGGCCCGCTCCCGGTCCAGGACGAGCACGGCCCGCTTGAGCCGGAGCGCCTGGCCGGCGCGGAAGGTCGCCAGCCGGAGCGCGGCCGCGAGCCGGGCGTCCATGTCGGAGAGCAGCGGGAAGGGGATGTCCTCGGCGGCGGCGAAGGCGCGCTGTTCGTCGGGGCGCTGGGTCGAGACGCCGTGGACGGCGACCCCGGCGGCCGTGAAGTCCTCGTACGCGTCCCTGAACAGCCGGTTCTCCAGCGTGCAGCCGACCGTGCCGGGGATGTCGTTCCAGCCTTCGGGCAGCGGACTCGGCCGCCCGGTCGCGGGGTAGCAGAAGAGCACGGTGGCGGCGGCGTCCGGGTCCACCGGGTCGCGCTCGGCGCCGGTGTGCGCGGGCAGGGTGAGCCGCGGCAGCCGGGTGCCGGGCAGTTCGTGGACGCGGAGGGCCTCGGCGCTGTGCTCGTCGGCGGAGGCGGTGAGGCTCCCGTCGCCGAGGAGCCAGCGGTCGGACCAGTCCTGCATGGCGACCAGGACGGGGAGCAGGGCGCGCCCGGCCGGGCTGAGCCGGTACTCGTACCGCACGGGCCCCTGCTGGTACGGGACGCGGTCGAGCACGCCGCTGTCGACGAGGTGGCCGAGGCGCTCGGTGAGGACCTTGCGGGAGATGCCCAGCTCGGCCTGGAGCTCGTCGAAGCGGTGCCGGCCGCGCGCGGTCTCCCGGACGAGCAGCAGGCTCCACCAGTCGCCGACGACGGCGGCGGCCTGGGCGATCGCGCAGGCGGCGTCGCGCTCGGGCACGGCTCGGACCATGCGCTGCTCCTTCGGATTCCGGACGAGGTCGTTCGTCGGTCCATCTTGCGGCACGGGGTGAGTTCCCGATAGAAACTCAGTGTAAGTTCCGAAAAGAGACTCGCGCGTCGCCCTGCGTCGTGCGGGTCTCGGGGAATCTCGGGGAGGGGAATCCCGCATGTCCACAGCCTGGGCGACCGCATGGCGCACCTGGCAGACGACCCGTCGCGCCTATCCATGGACGTACGCCGTCGGTACGGTCCTGCCGGCCGCGCTCGCGATCGGGCTCGCGTACCTCGGCTACCACGCCATCGGCGGCGGAGCCGTCGCCGAGGACTTCACCGAGGGCAGCGGGACCACCGCCTACCTCGCCTACATCGTGGTCGGCGCGACGGCCTTCCAGTTCACGGTCCGGCTCATCCTCTGGTCCGCGAAGGCGCTGATCACCGAGCAGCGGCAGGGCACCCTCGGCGCCCTGCTCATCGCGCCCGCGCGCCGCTTCCCGTACCTCGCGGGCTTCACGGCCTTCGCGGTCCTCAGCAGCCTGGTCGAGTTCCTCGCGCTCGGTGTCGTGGTCGCCCTGCTCGGCATCGCCGTCCCGGTCGCCTCCGCGCCCGGCCTGCTCCTCGGCGCCCTCGCGCTGGTCGGCGCGGTCTTCGCCCTCTCGGTGGGGCTCGGCGGGCTGATGATCGCCGCCGGCGAGGCGCACATCTCGCAGAACACCGTCTTCATCGTCCTCGGCCTGGTCGGCGGCTTCACCTTCCCGCGCGCCTATCTGCCGGAGCCGGTCCAGTGGTTCGCCGAGCTGCTGCCGACGACCGCGGCGACGGACGTCCTGCACGCGGCGACCACCGGGGCCGGCTCGCTGCCCGAGCTGCTGCCGCGGCTCGCGGTGTGCGCGCTGCTGAGCGGCGCGTACCTGCTCCTGGGCCTGAAGTACCTGCCGCGGGCCGAGGCCCGCGCGATCGAGAGGAACTACTGACATGACGGGTATTCAGGTCCGTTCACTGCACAAGGACTTCCCCGTCCGCACCAAGGGGATCTTCGGCGCCAGGGACGTCAAACGGGCGGTCGCCGGACTCGACCTCGACATCCCGCCCGGCCGGATCACCGGCCTCCTCGGCCTCAACGGCGCGGGCAAGACCACGACCATCAAGATCCTGGCCACGCTCCTGCGCCCCACCTCGGGCTCGGTCACGGTCGACGGCCTGGACACGGTCGCGGACGCCCGGGCCGTCCGCCGCCGGATCAACCTCATCGCGGGCGGGGAGCGCATGGTCTACACCCGGATGACCGGCCGGGAGAACCTCTGGTACTTCGGCCAGCTCTACGACGTCCCGAAACGCGAACTGCAAGCCCGCATAGACGAGTTGCTGACTCTCGTGGGCCTGACGGACGCGGCGGACACGCTCGTCGAGCGGTACTCGCGCGGCATGACCCAGCGCCTGGCCATCGCCCGGGGGCTGATCAACCGGCCCGCGTACCTCCTCCTCGACGAGCCCACGCTCGGTCTGGACGCCCCGATCGCCCGTGACCTGCGCCGCGTCGTGGCGCGGCTCGCGGAGGAGGGCACGGGGGTGCTGCTCACCTCGCACTACCTGGCCGAGGTGGAGGAGCTGTGCGGCCACGTGTACGTGATCTCCGCCGGCCGCCACCTCGCGCAGGGCAGCCCGGCGGAACTGAAGGCGGCGACCGGCAGTCACCGCACGATCCGCCTGACGGTGACGAACCCGGGCGAGGCTACGGCGGCCGTGGCGACGGACTTCGGGGCGACGCGGGAGCCGCTCCCGGGCGGCGGGGAACTCCTGACACTCCGCCACCCGGACGACATGGCGGGCCCGTTGGCGGCGGCGATCGTGCGGGCGGGCGGCTCGATCGGGGGCCTGGAGATCGCGGAGGCGAGCCTGGAGGACGCGATCCTGGCGCTGGCGGAGAGGGAGGAGGGCGCACTCGTATGACCCACGCACCGACCCGATCCTTCCGTCACGCGGTCCGGATCTTCGCGGCGGAAGCCCTGAAGCAGCACCGCCGTCTCTTCGGCCAGCCGCTCGTGGTCTTCTCGATGCTGGTCTGGCCGCTGCTCCAACTGGCCACGACCTACTACACGTTGCGTCCGGTGGCGACCGCGTCCCCGGCCGCCGCGAACTGGCCGACGGCCGCCGACCCGGAGCGGCTCCTGGCGTTCCTGGCCACCGGGACGCTCGCGTACGCCTTCTTCTTCTCGCTCGTCCAGAGCGCCTGGCACTTCTCCTTCGAGCGCTCCACCGGCACCCTGGAGCTCCTCTTCCTCTCCCCGGCCGGACGCCTGACCCTCATGGTCGCGAACGGCGCGGGGGCCCTGCTCCAGAACGCCTGGCTGCTCACCTGCTTCACCGTCGCCGCGCTCACCGGCTTCGGGACGCTGTCGGTGTCGGCCTGGTGGATGTACGGGATCGTCTTCCTGGCGCTGCTGATCCCGGCGGTCGCGTGGGGCACGTTCCTCAACAGTGTGCTGGTCTTCTCGCGGGACTCGGCGTTCCTGTACACGATCCTGGACGAGCCGCTCTGGTTCGTGTCGGGGGTCCGCCTCCCGAACTTCGCCCTGCCGGCGGCGATCCAGCTGGTGGGAGCGGTCTTCCCGCTCACGGGCAGCCTGATCGCGGTCCGAGGAGCCCTCCTGGAACACCGCACCCTGACCGAGCTGGCCCCGACCCTCCTGGGCCTGGGCGCCCTGAGCGCCCTGCTGCTTGCGGCGTCGGCGCTGATCCTCCGCGTGGGCGAGGCCCACGCCCAGCGCACGGGCAGGCTCTCCCTGGCGTAGAGCGCCGAAACGCAGACGACCCGTGGGCCTTGGTCCCGTCCGCTCGAGTTCGGACGGGAGCCGGCCGGACTTACCGGCGGCCCACGGGTCGGGTGACTGCGTGGTTTTCGGCAGGTGGCCTGCCGAGGTGCACAGAGTGCGACGGCAGGCCGTTAGCCCGCAGTCACCTCACGAATCCGAAAAGAAACCATGTTCTCGGATCACCTCCTTTCAGCGTGTGCTCCACAGCCTAGGAACCCTCCCGCGAAGCCTCAAGCGATTTATTCGCCGCGATCCGAGGGCGCCCCGCCCGTTCGTTTCCGGGGCGCAACGTTTTCGTGGAACGGGGTGTGTTCTGCGTCACGTTCGAGTTGAATGATCCGAGGCGTGCGGATGCACGTGCGTACACCGTCCTGCAGGGGGTTGCCGGGATGAGTGCTGCCAGGGGTGGGACCACGTCTGTGCCGGGGGACGATCTGCTCGCCGCGCTTCTCGACGGGATGGACGCGGCGCTCTGTGCCTTCGGTGCCGACGGGACCGTCACGCACTGGAACAAGGAGGCCGAGCGGATTCTCGGCTGGTCGGCCGGGGAGGCCGTCGGGCGGCGGGGTTTCGAGGGGTGGGCGGCGCGGCCCGCCGACGCGGCGGAGGCGCTCGCGCGGCTGATGGCCGCCATGGACGCGCCGGGCCGGCTCGTGCACGAGTTCGCGCTGGTGCGGAAGGACGGCGGCCGTGTTCTCGTACGGACACAGTCGGCCGGGGTGCGCGGCGCGGACGGCAAGCCCGCCGGGGTGTACTGCGCGTTCAGCGAGGTGCACGCCCAGATCGATCTGGAGCGGTCGATCGCGCTGAGCGAGGCGCTCTTCGAGGAGGCGTCCTGGGGTGTCGTCCTCGTCGACGTGGACCTGCGCCCGGCCGTCGTCAACGGGTACGCGGCCCGGGCGATGTGCGCCGGGCGGACGACCCTGCTGGGCCGGCCGCTCGGGGAGGTCGTCGCGCAGGGCCTGGAGGAGCTGGAGTCCGCCCTGGAGCACGTCCTCGCGGAGGGCGCGCCGAAGGCGCCCGCCGAGGTGTGGGTGACCTTGCGGACGGCGGACGGCGAGCGCCGCCGGTGCTGGCGCAGCGGATTCGTACGGCTCTCGTCGCCGCTGGCGGAGGAGCCGGTGCCGCTGGGCGTGGGCTGGCTGTTCCAGGACGTCACCGAGGAGCGCCTCGCCGAGCAGGAGGCGGACCGGCTGCGGTTCCGGTACAGCCAGCTGCACCGGGCCGGCGCCGTCGCCGCCGAGTGCGAGGACCCGAGGGAGGCGGCGACGGTCCTCCTCGACTTCGCCCTCGCGGGCTTCGCCGACCACGCCCTGGTCGACATCGCGGCGGGGGAGCGGCGCCTCGTGCGGGTGGCGACGACCCCGGCCGGTGAGCCGGGGCCCGTCGTGCCGGTCGCGGGCGGCGGCATCCCGCTGCGCTACCCCTCGGGCCACCCCGTCCACCAGGCCCTCTCCCGTACGGGACCGGTGCGGGCGTCCGCGACCGCGGCCGCCGGTTCCCAGGCCGCCGAGGACTGGGCGGCCGAGCGCCTGTGGCCGCGCGACGCCCTCCACGCCCTCTGCCTGCCCCTGCGCAGCCGGGGCCGTACGGTCGGCGCCGTGACCTTCCTCCGCTCCGCGTCCCGTACGCCCTTCGAACGCCCGGACGCGGTGTTCGCGGAGGCGGTGGCGGTACGGGTCGCGGCCTCGCTCGACCTCGCGGCGGCGCTGGGTACGGGGGGCGGCTCCACGCCACGTCGAGACGCCTGAGGCGCCTGAGGTGCCTCGGATGCCGCCCCCCGGCCCGTTACGCCGCGTGCAGCGCCAGCGTCGGGGACAGCCTCGACGCCCGTACCGCCGGGTACAGGCCCGCCACCGTCCCGATCACCAGCGTCGCGCCGAAGCCGCCGCCGACCGCCCACGGCGGCACCACCCACGGCAGGCCGCCCGTGTACGCGTACACGCCCGTCGCCGCGCCGCCGAGCGCCACGCCCGCGAGGCCCCCGAGGCCCGACAGCATCAGGGACTCCGTGACGAACTGGATCCTGATCTGGCCCCTGGTAGCGCCCAGGGAGCGGCGCAGGCCGATCTCGTGGCGGCGTTCCAGTACCGAGATGATCATGGTGTTCGCCACGCCCACCCCGCCCACGAGCAGCGCGATCCCGCCGAGGCCGAGCAGCAGCGTGGAGAAGGCTCCCTCGGTCGCCGCCTTCGCCTGGAGCGCCGCCGACGGGTCGCCGACGGACACGTTCTGCGGGTTCTCCGGGTCGATCGTCGGGGCGAGCAGCCGCTGGACGTCCCGTACGGACGCGTCGGTGGACCGCTCGTACACCGCCGTCGGGCGCCCGTCGAAGCCCAGCAGCTTCTGCGCGCCCTCCCAGCCGACCAGCGCCGCGCGCTCGATCTCCGGCGCGAGCGGCAGCGGGTCGAGGATGCCGACGACCGTGAAGTACCGGTCGTCGATCCAGACCTGCCGGCCGGGCTCGGTGATGCCGAGCCGTTCGGCCGCGACGTGGCCCAACACCACGGACGGGTAGCGGCCGTTGGCGGCGTTCAGCCAGGTGCCGGACGCCGTGCCGCCGCGCAGGGCGGCGAGCAGCCGCTCCGTGGCGGCCTTGACGGCGATCCCGCCCGTCTCGCCCTCGGGGATCTTCTCGGAGCGCCGTACCGTGCGGTTGAGGTCGGCGGTCGCGCCGACCTCCTCGACGCCGTCGATCCGGCCGACCATGCCCACGGCGTCCTTGGGCAGCTTGACCTCCTGGCCGCTGAACATCCCCTCACCCGGCTTGGCCACGAGCATGTTCGTGCCGAGCGCGTCGAGCTGCCGCATCAACTGGGCCTGGCTGGACGCCGAGATGCCCACCACCGCGATCATGGTGGCGATCCCGATGGCGATCCCGAGCGCCGACAACACCACCCGCACGGGCCGACTCCGCAGACCGGCCGACCCGACGTGCAGCACATCCCGGGGCCCGAGCCGCGCGGCCTTCAGGGCGCGTCGCGCCCTCACGCCGCGACCTTCCCGCGTGCCGTGTCCGCCACCACGCGGCCGTCACGGATGCGGACCTGGCGCGGCAGGCGGCCGGCGATCTCCGTGTCGTGGGTGATGACCGCGATCGTCGCGCCGTGCGCGTTGAGGTCGTGCAGCAGGTCCATCACCGCCTCCCCGGACGCCGAGTCGAGCGCGCCCGTCGGCTCGTCGGCAAGCAGCAGGTCGGGTTCGCCGACCACCGCGCGGGCGATGGCGACGCGCTGCTTCTGGCCGCCCGACAGCTCGTGCGGGCGGTGCTTCATCCGGTCGGCGAGCCCGACACGGGCGAGCGCCTCGGCGGCCAGCGCGCGCCGCCGCGCCCGGGGGAGCCCCGAGTACAGGAGCCCCTCGGCGACGTTCTCCAGGGCGCCGACCCCGGGCACCAGGTGGAAGGCCTGGAACACGAAGCCGATGTGGCGCGCCCGCAGGGCGGACAGCCGGCGGTCCGTCAGCGCGGCCACGTCGTGTCCGGCGATCTCCACGGTCCCGGCGCTCGGCCGGTCCAGGGTGCCGACGATGTGCAGCAGCGTGGACTTGCCGGACCCGGACGGGCCGACGATCCCGAGCAGTTCGCCCGTGCCGACGGTGAGGTCCACGCCGTCGAGGGCCCGGACACCGCCCGCGTACTCCTTGGTGACCCCGGAGAGCTTCACTACCGCGCTCATACGGACGGCACCCCGACCTTCATGCCCTCGCGCAGCCCGTCCCCGCTGATCTCCACCCGGCCCTGGCCGAACATCCCGAGCTCGACCCGCACGTCCCGCGTCCGGCCGCCGCCGTCGACGACCTGGACGCCGAAGCCGCCGCCCGGCAGGGCGAGCAGCGCGTTGACGGGCACGGAGAGCACGCTCTTCCTGGTCTCCCCGGTGAGGTCGACGGTGACCGGGGACTGGTCGACGCCCGTGACCTTGCCCGGTGCGTCGAAGGAGACCGTGATGTCGATCTTCGGGGTGCGGTCCTGCGGGTCGTCCCCGGTCGACGCGGTCTTCCCCACCGACGACACCTTGCCCGGCGCCGTCGTCCCGTCCGGGAGCTGGACCGTGACCCGGGTCCCGGTCTTCGCCGAACCGGCGTCCGCGACCGGCACCTTGAACCGTACGACCCGCTCGGAGCCGGTCACTGTGAGCACCGGCCGCCCCGGCCCCACCTGGTCGCCGGTCGCCGCGCCCGCCTCCTTGACGCGCACCGCGCTCCCGGAGAAGGCGATCGCGTCGGGGCCGACGGTCCCCGTCTGCTTCTGGTCGTGCGACTTCTGCCAGCGCTTCACGGCGGCGGCGGTCTTGTCCGTGTACTCCTCGTCGACGGTGAAGCCGGCGTAGCCGAGGGCGGCCAGGTTCTCCTCCAGCTGCCGCACGTCGTTGCCCTTGTCGCCGGTCTTCAGGGTCCGGTACATGGGCTCGGCGCCGTACATCAGGCGGACGGGCCTGCCGTCGACCTCGTACAGCCGCTCGTCGCGCGCGACGGTCGAGCCGGTCGGGGCGATCCGGGTGAGGATCCCGGAGGGACCGGCGTTGATCTTCCGCTCGCCGAGGTGGCCGAGGGTGCCGTCCTGCTGGGAGCTGTCGCTCAGGTCGCCCCGGGTGATCGGGACCGTCGCGGGCGGCCGCTTCGAGTCCGCCGCGGCCTGCGGCTCCTCGGGGGCGGCGAGCGCGGTCACCGCGACCCCGGCGCCCGCGACGACGACGATCGCCGCCAGGGCGGCCACGAGCTTGCGTCGGCTCATCGCGACACGCTCTCGCACGCCTTGTTGGCCTTCTCGAACTTCTTGGCCTGCTCGCCCTGCGGTATCGGCCGCGCCGCCGTCATCCCGCCCTCGCCGAACGTCGGGTCGGGCATGTCGAAGCCGTTCTTCCGCATGCACTGGGCGTACTTGATCATCTTGTCCTTCTCGGCCTGGGTCGGCTCCTTGCCCATGCCGGCGCCGCCCTTGCCCTGACAGGCCTTGAACGCCTTCTCCATCTTCTCCTTCGACATGCCGTCGCCGCCGATGGTCAGCCCGACACCCTCCTCGCCCGGCTTGGGCTCGGGCACGTCGAGGCCCTGCTCGCGCAGGCACTTGCGGTGCTCCAGGGCCTGGTCGGCCTTCTTGCCCTCGTCGCTCACGCTCTCGCTCGCCGCGTCCTTCTTCCCGCCGCCGTCGGCGGTGCACGCGGTGGTCAGCAGGGCGAGCGCGGCGATGGAGACGGCCGCGGCCATCTGGAAGGTCTCTCGGGTACGTCGAGTGGTACGTCCGGTGATCGTCATGGGCGGCAGCGTGCGCGCCCGAGGGGTTTCGTTTCTCTCAGCGGATCGGTTTACGGAGACGAAAGCCCGGGTCGGATAGACAGGGGCCATGCGTGTACTGGTGGTGGAGGACGAGGCGTTTCTCGCCGAGATGATCGCCGAGGGGCTGCGCCGCGACGCGCTCGCCGTGGACGTCGCGGCCGACGGCCTGGAGGCCCTGCGGAAGCTTCAGTTCGGGGAGTACGACGTCATGGTCCTCGACCGCGACCTGCCCGGGATCCACGGCGACGACGTCTGCCGCCGGGTGGTCGACCAGCGCCTGATGACCCGGGTCCTGATGCTGACGGCCGCCGGAACGGTACGGGACCGGGTCGAGGGGCTCGGCCTCGGCGCCGACGACTATCTGGCCAAGCCCTTCGCGTACGACGAGCTGCTCGCCCGCGTCCTCGCCCTGGGCAGGCGCGCCCGGCCCGCGCTCCCGCCGGTCCTGGAGCGGGCCGGGATCGTCCTGGACACCGCCCGCCGCCAGGCGAGCCGCGACGGCCGGCACCTGCACCTGTCGCGGAAGGAGTTCGCGGTCCTGGAGGCGCTGTTGCGCGCCGAGGGCGCCGTGGTGAGCGGTGAGGACCTGATCGAGCAGGTGTGGGAGGAGCACACCAGCTACCGCACGAACGCGGTACGGGTGACCTTGAGCAAGCTCCGCGCGAAACTCGGTGAGCCACCGGTGGTGGAGACCGTGCCGGGCGCGGGCTACCGGATCGTCGGGTCATGAGGGCGCGCGTGATGCTGTCGCCGAGGGCCGCCATGGCCGGCGAACGCGCCCGCCTCACGGCCCTCTACGGCGGGCTGCTCCTGCTCGCGGGCGCGCTGCTCACCGGGGTCGTGTACTTCCTGGTGAAGGAGGGCCTGTACTCGTCGATCAGCGTGGCCATGACGACCGCCGTGCCGGCGCAGCGCCTCCAGGACCTGCCGGCCGTCGCCGCCACACCCAGCCCGGCCTGGCGGGAGGCCACGCCCACGGTCCCGACGCAGGGCCTGGCGATCACCCGGACGCTGAGCGACGCGGCCGAGAGCGCCGCGCTCGAACGCCTCCTCACGGTCTCGCTGCTCGTCCTCGCCGCGTACGCGGTCCTCTCCGTCGCCCTCGCCTGGTGGATGGCGGGCCGGGTGCTGCGCCCGGTCGCCGTGATCACGGACACGGCCCGGCGCCTCTCCGGGGAGAACCTGCACGAGAGGATCGCCCTGGACGGGCCGCCGGGGGAGCTGAAGCGCCTCGCGGACACCTTCGACGAGATGCTCGGGCGGATGGAGCGGCTGGTCTCGGCCCAGCAGCGGTTCGCGGCGAACGCGGCGCACGAGCTGCGGACCCCGGTCGCCGTGCAGCGGGCGGCCGCCGAGATCGGCCTCGCGGGGGAGCCGGGTCCTGAGCGGGTGGCCCGGATCCGGGAGAAGCTCATCGAGGTCGCCGACGCCAGCGAACGGACCATCGAGGGCCTGCTGCTCCTCGCCTCCTGCGACCAGGGGCTCCAGGAGCGGCGCCCGGTCGCGCTGCACGAGGTCGCCACGCGCGCGGCCGAGTCCCTCGCGGCCGAGGCGGCCGAGCGCGGGCTCGACGTCGTGGTGGACGCCCGGCCCCTGACGGTGAGCGGCGACACGGTGCTCCTGGACCGGCTCGCCCACAACCTGGTGGCGAACGCGGTCCGGCACAACGTCCCGGGCGGCCGCGTCGAGGTCCGTACGGGCCCCGAGGGCATCGAGGTCACGAACACCGGCCCGGCCGTCCCGCCCGAGACCGTCCCCCTGCTCTTCGAACCCTTCCGCCGCATCTCCGCCCGCACCCAGGCACCTGGCGAGGGCGTGGGCCTCGGCCTCTCGATCGTCGACTCCATCGCCCGCGCCCACGGCGCGACCCCGACCGCGACCGCCAACCGGGAGGGCGGCGGACTGACGGTCGGGGTCCGTTTCAACCAGTGAGAGCGGTCAGCGCCTCGGTACGCGGGCGCCGGTCAGTGCCGGAAGAAGATCCGGTCGCGGTACTCGGTCATCACGCGGCCGTTCCACTCGTGGCCGCCGTCGACGTTGCCCGAGCGCAGCAGGGGCGGCTCGATGCCCAGGCGGACCATCTCCTCGGCCGCGGCGGCCATGGTGGCCTGCATCAGGGCGCTGGTGACGACCGTCGAGGCCGGGGCGAACGGGGCCTCGATGGCCTCGTGGGTCAGTTCGGCGTCGCCGACCGCGATCCGCGAGTCGAGGACGATGTCGCAGTGGTCCTTCAGGTACGTCCCCGAGACGTGCCGGGACTTCGTCTCCGTCGCGTACGCCACCGAGGTGACGCCGATCACCGTCAGGCCCAGGGCGCGGGCGTTCATCGCCATCTCGACCGGCAGGGCGTTGCGGCCCGAGAGGGAGATGATGATCAGGACGTCGCCCGCCTTGGCGGGCGAGGAGTCGAGCACCGCGCCCGCGAGGCCGTCCACCCGCTCCAGGGCGGAGCCGAGCGTCGCCGGCATGACGTCGACGCCGACGACCCCGGGGACGGCCAGCAGGTTCATGAGGGCCAGGCCGCCCGCCCGGTAGACGACGTCCTGGGCGGCCAGCGAGGAGTGGCCCGCGCCGAAGGCGAAGAGCCGGCCGCCGGCGGCGACGGCCTCCGCGATCGCGGTCCCGGCGGCGGCGATCTCCTCGGAGTCCTGGTCGCGGACCTGCTGGAGCAGGCCGATCGCGGCATCGAAGAACTGCCCTGCCAGCTTGGACTCGCGCGCGCTGTCGCCCATTGCCGAAGCTCCTTGTCGTCGTGTCGCGGATCACCGTGCGGTCTGGACCATTGCTCTGTCAATACCGTCTTTGCCCGGCGTTTCCCCCGCGCGGCACGGTTGTCGGTGTGATGCGTCAGAATTGGTGCAGGGCCAGCGCACGACTCATCGAGGGGCACGTATGTCCGGACTGATCGACACCACGGAGATGTATCTCCGCACCATCCTCGAGCTCGAAGAGGAAGGCGTGGTCCCCATGCGCGCCCGCATCGCCGAGCGGCTGGACCAGAGCGGACCCACGGTGAGCCAGACGGTGGCCCGCATGGAGCGGGACGGTCTGGTCGCGGTCGCCAGCGACCGGCACCTGGAGCTGACCGACGAGGGCCGCCGCCTCGCGACGCGCGTGATGCGCAAGCACCGCCTCGCCGAGTGTCTCCTCGTCGACGTGATCGGCCTGGAGTGGGAGCAGGTCCACGCGGAGGCCTGTCGCTGGGAGCACGTGATGAGCGAGGCCGTCGAGCGGCGCGTTCTGGAGCTGCTCCGGCACCCGACGGAGTCGCCGTACGGCAACCCGATCCCGGGCCTGGAGGAGCTGGGCGAGAAGGCCGAGGCGGAGTCCTTCCTGGACGACTCCATGGTCTCGCTCGCCGACCTGGACGCGGGCGCGGACGGCAAGACGGTGATCGTGCGCCGGATCGGCGAGCCGATCCAGACGGACGCCCAGCTGATGTACACGCTGCGTCGGGCGGGCGTGCAGCCCGGTTCCGTGGTGAGCGTGACGGAGTCGGCGGGCGGCGTCCTGGTCGGCAGCAGCGGCGAGGCGGCGGAGCTGGACGCGGAGGTCGCGGCGCACGTCTTCGTGGCGAAGCGCTAGGACCACCCCGCGAGGGACACCACGCCACTCCTCGGGTCCCTTTACGGTCCCGTACGCCGCCCCGCAGCGAGCCGGGCCCGTTTTACGGCGGAATCGCCACGCCCGCGCCCCTCGGCGTGCCACGCTGGGGTCGGTCCGTAGAGCCGGATCGTGGGCCGGGGAGGGGTGGGTGCGATGGAGGCGTCGGGGGCGGTGCGTCAGCAGACAAGGAGCCCCGGCGCCCATGGGCGCCGGGGCCTGTCCTCCCCTGTGCTGACCCGGAGCCCCGAGCTCCCAGGGTCATTCCCCTCGGACCGTTTTCCCCGAGCGGTCCGCCTCCCGCTGAAGATCTCCCCTCGGCGGCGCGCGTCAATCCTTGAGCGCCGTCACTCGAACGAGGGGTGTTACGTGGCAGAACCCCATTTTCGAATATGGGTTCGATAGTCTGGCGGGGCTCGACACGCTCGATGGGAAAGAGGGGGTGCCAGGGAACATGGTGCGACGTCTCGACGTCACCGGGGCCGACGGCGTACGCCTGGCTGCCTGGGAGTTCACGGAAGAGCAGACAGCACCGGCCGGGGCCACCGGTTCCGGGGTGTTACTGCTGCACGGCTTGATGGGGAACGCCTCGCACTGGGCCCCCACGGCCCGCTGGCTGGCCGAGGGGCATCGGGTCGTCGCCCTGGACCAGCGCGGTCACGGCAGCAGTGAGAAGCCCGCCGCCGGACCCTTCACACGCGAGGCGTACGTCGCGGACGCGGCCGCCGCCGTCGAGCAGCTGGGCCTCGGCCCCGTCACCCTCGTCGGGCACTCCATGGGCGCTCTCACCGCCTGGCAGCTCGCGGCCGAGCACCCCGACCTGGTCCGCGCCCTGGTCATCTGCGACATGCGGGCCTCGGCCCTCGGGGCCGCCTCGCAGCGCGAATGGACGGACTGGTTCCGCCGCTGGCCGGCGCCCTTCGCCTCGCTCGACGCGGTCCGGCAGTGGTTCGGCGAGGACGACCCCTGGGTCGAGCGGCCGAACCCGGCGCGCGGCGACTTCTTCGCCGAGGTGATGACCGAGCGCCCCGACGGCTGGTACCCGGTCTTCGACCCGGCCCAGATGCTGACCTCCCGCGAGACCTGGGTGCACGACGCCCACTGGGACTCGCTCGCCCAGGTCCGCTGCCCCACGCTCGTGGTCCGCGGCCTGGACGGCGAGCTGGGCCGCGCCGAGGCCCAGGAGATGGTCCGCGTCCTCCCGCGCGGGGCGTACGCGGAGATCCCGGACGCCGGCCACCTCCTGCACTACGACCACCCGGACGCCTGGCGCACGGCGATCGAGCCGTTCCTGGAAGGCGTCCTCACCTCCTGACGCGCCGTCTCATGCCGTGGGGCGCACGGCGGGTGCGGCCACGCGCGGGGGCACGGGCCGGTCGTAGACGTTGTTCGGCGTCACGACCTGCGTGATCGCGCGGGCGACCAGCGAGCTCGGCTCCTGGCCCTGGCTCGTGATGTCGGTGTTGAGCATCAGCACCAGGGTGGCCTTCTGCGAGGGCAGGTAGACGGTCACGGTCTCGTACCCCGGGATGGAGCCGTTGTGCCCGATCCAGCCACCGCTGTTGAAGATGCCGAGGCCGTAGCTGGTGCCCGGGAATCCGGTCGGCAGGAACTTCAGACGCTGCGCCTGGGTCTCCGGGCTGAGCAGCTCGCCCGTGGCGACGATCCTCGCCCAGCGGCGCAGGTCCTCCAGGTTCGAGATCATCGCCCCGGCCGCCCACGCCCAACTCGGGTTCCAGTCCGTGGAGTCGGTGACCTCGCCGCTCAGCGTCTGGTTGGTGTAGCCGCGCGGGTGCGGCTCGGGGAACTCGGTGCCCTCCGGCAGCAGCGTGTGGCGCAGCTTCGCCGGGCGGAGCACCCGCTTCTCCAGGAAGTCGACGAGCCGGTGCCCGCTGACCTTCTCGATCACCAGGCCGAGCAGGATCAGATTGCTGTTGGAGTACTGGAACTGCGCCCCGGGTGCGAAGGTGTTCTTGTGCTTGTAGCCGTACGAGAGCACCTCGTACGGGGAGAAGTAGCGGCTAGGGTCGGACAGCAGGTCCTGCTGGAAGTCCTCGTCGTCGGTGTACGGGAAGAGGCCGCTGCGCATCTCGGCGAGGTGGCGCAGGGTGATCTTCCAGCCGTTCGGGACGCCGGCGATGTACTTGGCGATCGGGTCGTCGAGCTTGATCCTGCCGTCGTCGACGAGCTTCAGGAGCGCGGTGACCGTGAACGTCTTGGTCTCGCTGCCGATCCGGACGAAGACGTCGGTGGACATCGGCTCGCCGGTGACCTTGTCGGCGACGCCGCTCGCGCGGACGTAGCGCCCCTTGCCGGGCATCCAGAGCCCGGCGACGAGACCGGGGATCCCGGCCTGCGTACGGACGTCCTCGATGACCTTGTCCAGGCGGGCGGTCAGCTCGGGCGAGAAGCCGTCGCCGCCGTGGTCGACGGGGGCCGGGGCGGGGAGCACGGCGCCGGTGGCGGCGGTCGCCGGAACCGTGGCCAGCGGGGCGAGGAGGGAGGCGACGAGCACGGCGGCGGCGGCGAAGAGCCGGCGGGTGGGGGTACGGCGCATGGCGAGGCGTCTCTTCCAGTTCAGGATGCGGAACTCACGATCCGGACGGCCAACGTGACCCTCGCGCCCTCGCGCGCCCCCGTTCCTCGGCCCGTCGCCCCGGTGAGTCCACTCGCCCGGCGGAGTGGATTCCGCACAGCCACCCGCCGTTGGTGTCGCGTTCCGGTGCGCAGCGGCCTCCGGAAAGTATGATCAGGCGATGTCTGACACGACCGAAATCACGCCCGGCTGGATGACCACGGACGAGCTGGAGAGTGCTCGCGCGCGGATGCCGATCCTGTACGTCGAGGCTGTTCCCGTGCGCGTGGACGACAGCGGCGAGGTGACCAGCATCGGACTGCTGCTGCGCATCGGCGCCGACGGAACGATCAGCCGCAGCCTGGTGTCCGGCCGCGTGATGCACCACGAGCGGGTCCGCGACGCGCTGCTCCGGCACCTGGAGAAGGACCTCGGCCCCGTGGCCCTCCCCCGAGTCCCGTCCTCCCTCCAGCCCTTCACGATCGCCGAGTACTTCCCCACGGCGGGCGTCACCCCGTACCACGACCCGCGCCAGCACGCCGTGGCCCTGGCGTACGTCGTCCCGGTGACGGGCGACTGCCGCCCCCGCCAGGACGCCCTCGACCTCGTCTGGTTCTCCCCCCAGGAGGCCGCGTCCCCGGCCGTCCAGAACGAGATGCCGGGCGGCCGGGGCCTCCTGCTCAAGCAGGCGCTTGCGTACGTCGGCCACACGTACTGAGGGCTCCCGGTCGGCGGCGCGTCACTGGATTTCGCACCTGGTCCCGGCCCAGTTCTGGGTGCACCCCTTCTGGTCCTTCAGGACGACCAGGCTCAGGCAGCCGTAGAGCAGGCTCAGCAGCTGGGCGACGGCCAGGAGCCAGGAGATCACCTGGATGAAGGACGTCGGCCCCTTCTTGTCGGGGCGCCAGACAGGCAGGGACCCCAGCAGCCCGACGGCACTCGCGGCCGTCCCGGCGAAGGCCGTCCAGCGGGCTTCGCTCCAGTTCCCGACATTGGTGAATCCGCTGACCTCCCCCGCGTACCAGAGCGCCACGACCAGCAGGAGGGCGCAGAGGGCCAGCCGGACGCCGTGGACGACGAGCTTGTGGCGCGGCAACGGCTGCGCGGGCTGCCTGTCGGCCACACCGCCGCCGGGACGGCGGGAGGTCCTGGTGGAGCCGGGAGCCCCCGTGCCGGGGGCAATCAGGGTCGGAGCCGGCCCCGTCGGAGCCAGACCCAAGGTCGGACCCGGACCCGCCGGACCCAGACCCCATGTCGGCCCCGGACCCGGCGCTGGACCCGGACGCGGGGGCAGGGGCGGCGGTGCGGGTGCCGTCACCGCGGCTCGCAGCGCCCTGCGCATCGCCTTCGCGTCGGGGTACCGGTCATCGGGCTCCTTGGCGAGCGCGCGGGCGAGGACCATCTCCAGGCCCGGCTGCCCGGTGATCCCGCGGGACTCCAGGGTCGGTGGCGGCGCGTACTGGTGCTGACGGGCGATCGAGTCCCTGCCCGGGCCGTTGAAGGGCCTGCTGCCCGTCAGTATCTCGAAGAGCAGGATGCCGACCGCGTACAGGTCGCACCGACTGTCGAGGTCCGGTTCGCCCCGGATCTGCTCCGGGGCCATGTACTCCGGGGTCCCGAGCATGAAAGAGGGGCGCGTCAGAGCGGTAGCGGTCTGGTCGAGCGCACGGACGATCCCGAAGTCCGCCACCTTCGCGATGCCGCCCGGGGCCAGCAGCACGTTGGCCGGCTTGATGTCGCGGTGGACGAGATCGAGTGCGTGGCTGGCCTCCAGCGCGGAAAGGATCTGGTCCGCCAGAGGTACCGCCTGCGACGCGGGCAGCTTGCCTCGCGCGCGCAGTTCGGCCGCCAAGGAGTTGCCCTTCACCAGCTCCATGACGAAGTAGGGCATCGGTTCCCCCTCCGTCCGCACCTCCTCGCCGGTGTCGTGCACGGTCACCACGTGCGGGTGGCCGAGCGCCGCCATCGCTTGGGACTCGCGCTGGAACCGCCGTACGGATTCCAGCTCCAGAGCGATCTTCGGCTGCATGGTCTTGATGGCGACCTGCCGTTCGAGCCTGACGTCGTAGGCCCGGTAGACGTGCGCCATCCCGCCGCTGTCCAGTAGCTCGTCGATGCGGTACCGGCCCCCGGCCAGTGTCGTACCCGGAGCGAGTGTGTCCCCCATGGGGCTGATCGTACGAGCAACTCGGATCAGTGAGAGGGCAGTTGAGTCATCGTGACGACCCGCGGTGGCTCACCTCACCGAGCGTCGGCACGCCGCAGGCTCGCTGGCAGACACTCCGTCAGCCGGGCCCCGATCGAGCCGTCCGGGTCGAGGCGCGGGTTGAAGATGGTGACGTCGAACCCCACGGCCCGGTCGTCGGACAGCGCCACACCCAGGACGTCCTCCAGCTCGGCCCAGCTCAGCCCGCCCGGCTGGCGGTAGTCCACGGCCGGCATGATCGCGTCGTCGAGGACGTCCACGTCGAGGTGGACCCAGTACCCGTCCACCGCACCCCCGGTGAGCCGCTCGACCGCGCCCCGCGCGGCATCCGCGGCGCCGACCGCGCGGACGTCGTCCAGGTCCAGGGCGTACAGCCCCGCCGGCAGCGGCTGCATCCCGTCGGCGGCGGACGCGTCGGCGTCGCGGAACCCGAAGGCGACGACGTCCTCGTCCCGGACGAGCGGCCCGCGCCCCTCCAGGTCGGTCAGTACGCGGGGTCCCCGGCCGGTCGCGAGGGCCAGCTCCATCGAGGCGGCCTCACCGGCCGGCTCGGCCTCCGGCTGGTAGAAGTCGGTGTGCCCGTCCAGGAACAGCAGCCCGTACCGCCCCCGCCGCCGCAGGGCCAGCAGATTGCCCAGCAGGATGCTGCAGTCCCCACCCAGGACGACCGGGAGCCGCCCCGAATCCAGAACCTCACCGACGGCATCGGCAAGCAGCCCGGAGTACCGCGCGATCCCGCCCGGATTGAGCACCCCGGTCGCGACGTCCGGCACGGGGTCGTACGGCGGTGCCTCGACCCTGCCCGCCCGAGGCAACCCACCAAGGAGCACCCCGGGAAGGTCCTGAACCCCGGACGGCCGCAGCCCGAGTACGGACGGGGCCTCGATGACGACCGGCTCACGCCGTCTGACCAGTGGCATACCTCCATGGTGTCCCCGCGCGCCGACTCGGGCATCGCCACGAAATCGCCCTGCTCAGGGCGGTGCGGGAGCAGTAGCCTCCCCGCATGCGAACCATCGAGACGCTGATACCGCAGGCCGGACACGCCGACACGGCAGGCCTCCTCGAGGTCGACGCCCCGACGCTCGCCCGGTACGTGGCCGATCCCAGCCACCCGTGGTGGCGCCGGAGCCCCTGCGTGAGCGCGCTGACCGGCCGGGTCCCGGAGCAGTACGTCCCCGAGCTGACCGCCCGCATCCGAGACCCGCACGACGAGCTGCGCCGGGAACTCCTCGCCCTCCTCGCGGACCGGGAGGAACTGCTGCCCTGGCTGCGGCACGAGGACCGCGGGAGCGACACCTCGTACGGCATGGCCGAGGCGTTCCTCAAGGCGCGCGGCCTGCTCGGCGACCGCTCGGCCGCGCACGACCTGGCGACCCTCGCCGCGTCGCCGTCCCAGGGCACCCGTGCCGCGGGTGAGGCCGGTCTGGACGGGCTGGTCGACCGGCACGGTACGGCCACGATCCTCGCGGACCTGGGCACGGACCGGCCCGAGGACCGCCTCTTCCGCCTCCGGATGCGCTACCGCGCCGACGAGGACGTGACCGACGCCCTCGCGGACCCGGACCGGCGGGTCGCCCACCGCGCCCAGTGGTGCGCGGACGACCCGGACCGCCTGCGCGCCTACATCGGCGAGGCGCCGACGACCGAGGCGAAGCTGTGGGCGGCGTACGCGCTCCACGGCCTCACCGAGGACACGGCCGAGACCAGAGCGGTGTACGACAACCTGGGCCGCCCCCGCGTCGAGGTCGAGGACCTGGACGAGGAGCTCCGCGCCGCGATCGTCCACGAGTACGCCCCCGGCTGCGAGACCACGAGCGACCCGCGGTGGCGGATCGAGGTCCTCTGCACCGACCCGCCCGCCCGCCCCGACGTCGACGACCAGCTCCGCCGCGCGACGGCCGCGCTCACGACGGCGGGCCTCGCGCCGAAGCCTCCGGTCTCCTGCGGCGAGGACAACCAGCAGGGGGACGGGACGTACCACGTCATCGAGGCCGGCGGCAGGCGCTTCCTGATCAGCACGCTGGGCCCCTTCGCCACGGACGAGGAGGAGGGCTACGAGGAGGACTCCGCCGCCTACGCCACCGCCCGCCACGCACTCGAACGGGCGGGCTTCCGCTGGATCGACGCCGAGACCGGCACGATCCGCGTCACGGACCTCTGCGTCTACTACTTCGGCGGCCGCGGGCCCCTGACGGTCGGTGCGCTGCTTTTCTACTGGCAGGACTAGGCCTGTTGCGACCGGGCGTGCGATGCCACCTTGCCGTGCGGCAACCGCGCAACCCTCTTGGCCGTAGCGGAGTCTGAAGGGGAAGTACGGGTCGGAGAAAGAAGGATGCCGTGGAAGAGGTGCTGGTGACGGCAGCGAAGTGGACTGCACGCGGTGTGGGACTCGCCCTCGACTACATCAATCTGCGAGATGCCATCAAGCAGTTCCTACGCGACGTTCGAAAGAACTTCCGGTAGGAGCGGTCGGCGCGAAAGCCCTGGTCGGAGTCGTTCGTTGAGGCCGGCGCCGGCAGTCACACCCGCCAGGACTTCGCCCTGAACAACCCCTGACCGCGTGCGCGTCGGCGAGGTGTTCAGTACGAACACCTCGCCGACAACCGTGGCTACGCGGGCTGGCAGTACCAGGCGCCCGCGCCGTCCCACACCCAGTCGCAGCTGATGTCCGCGTGACTGGTGCCGGCGAAGCCCAACGAGATCACCGCGGTCATGGCCAGAACCGCGAACGACTTGCGCAATGCGGACATGGTGCCCCCTCGAATCGAAGTGTCGGCCCAAGATAGGACCCAACTCACGTCGAGGGCAGGCAAGTTACAGCCAGGCGCTGCCCGAAAGGAAGCGCGTCCAGGCGGCGGGGGAGAGCGTGAGGGCGGGGACGGTCGTGTCCTTGGAGTCCCGGACGTGGACGGTGTGGGGGGAGGTGGCGACCTCGACGTAGTTGCCGCCCTGCTCGCTGCTGTACGAGGACTTCGTCCAGCCGACCGCGACCTCGACGCAATCGCCGCCCTGGTCGCCGCTGTAGCTGCTCTTGAACCAGTTGAGGTCGGTGCTCATAGCTCTCGTGCCACCTGTTCGATCAGTTGTGCCGAGTCCTCGGGAGTAAGGGCCTGCGCCCGCAGAGTGCTGTAGCGGGCGAAGACGTCTCCCACATCCGGCTGCTCGCTGAGAAAGTACCTGCCGCCCTGCCCTTCGACATAGACGAGTTGTCTGCGACGCTCCTCTGTCTCCAGGAGCGTGAAGGACCCGTTGAGTCCGGCGTGGGTCCGTCGGTTCTCCGGCATTACCTGGATCGTCACGTTCCGCAGATCGGCGCATTCGCGGATGTGCAGCAGGTTGCTGCGGAGGACTTCCGGCCCGCCGAGTGGTTTGGTGAGCGCGGACCTCTCCAGGACGAAGGTCACCAGCGGTGCGGGTTTGCGGTAGAAGAGCTCCTGCCGTGCGAGGCGAGCCGAGATGCCCGCCTCGATCTCCTCGTCCTCCAGCGCCGGTACGGCGCTCTCGAAGACCGCCCGTGCGTAGTCCTTGGTCTGGAGAAGGCCCGGGACGAGGTGGGTCTCGTACTTGTGAATGCCCGCTGCCTTGGCCTCTTCTCCCAAGTAGTCCTCGAACCAGGCAGCCACCCCGCTCTCGGTCATCTCGTCCGCGACCTCGATCAGTGCACCTTGTGCACCGAGCAGGCTGTCCGCGATCACGACGAAGTCGCCCCTCGCCCGGCGCTCCCCGCGCTCGATCATGGCCACTTGGGACTTGGAGTATCCGGTCGCCTTGCCCAGCGCCTCCTGCGAGACCTTCGCGCGCTCCCGATGGAAGCGCAACAGCCTCCCGAAGGCCTTCGCGGCCCCAGGGCTCCCCTTGTTTCCTTTGTTCACGCCTGACCTCCCCGAACGCACAGCCCGGCACAAAGCGCCTGTGGCCCTGGTCACAGTAGAACGACCCCGCAAAGCTGGTGTCATGAATTCGCGCAAGTCACTTGACAGGGTGCCCCCTTGGGTCCCCGCCACCGGTCACGCCCTTCGGCACGCGGGCGTGCACTTCGATGCCGTTCGGATCGGGGGGTTCCTCGGGGAGGACGTCGCGTACCGGCTCATGGAGTTCACCGACTTCCGCGCCGGGCCGATCGTGCGGGAGGCCACCGGTGAGCGGAACCTGTACTTTCTGCTGCCCCCGCAGACCGCCGTCGCCCACGCCTGGCCGGCCCCCGCGCGGGCGCTGAGTCGGAGTGGGCGGAGTGCGGCGTTCGTCGGGGTTCCGGCGCTCGACGGGGTGACCTGGCCGCTGGACTGGCGGTCCCGGCCGACCGAGGAGGACCCGTTCGTGGAGCCGGGGCTCCTGCGTCTGATGGTCAGTCGCGCGGTGGAGTGACCGGGCGGGTCAACCGGCGGAAGCGCATGCCGTGGGCCGCGCGCAGCCGCCACAGCTCGACGCCCGCGACGGCGGTCGTGGCGACGGCGCCGCCGAGCGGGAGCAGGAAGGGCACGCCAGGGAACTCCGCCAGCGGGAACAGGAGGTCCTGGAGGGTGAGTTCCCAGGCGAGGGCCACCGTGATCAGGGCCGGAAACGCCGGGTGGATCTCGATCGTGCGGAACATGTGCCGCGAGATCGCGGGAACGGCGAAGTAGAGGAAGCCGATGCGGCGCAGTCCCACGTACAGACAGACGAGAATCGCGAGACCCGAGAGGATCGGCTGCTTCTCGAAGTCCTTGGTGCTCACCCAGAGGGCGCCCGTCACGCCTCCGGCCGTCATCAGGAGATGCCCGAGGAAGGCGCCCGCCGCCGTGAGGGGGCCTCGCAGCCGTCCACCGAGCGCGCCCCCGGCCGGGGGCCGGAGGATCAGGAAGTGCGCGGCGACCACCAGCGGTGCCGTCACGAGCAGCAGGAACGGCACGAGGAGGAGTCGTAGGCCGCTGTCCCGCGCCCAGGCCGCCAGGAGATTTCCGTCGACGTCGTCACCGGTCATGATCACGGGCCACTTGATCGCGACGGCGATCGCGATGCCGCCCCAGAACCTGACCTGCTGGAGGACCGCGATCGGGGTGTCCCGCAGGACGGCCTCCTCGTGCGGTTCCCTCCAGCGTCGGACCAGGACCCGGTCCCTGTGCTCACCCGCCTCGCGCACGTCCCCCGACATGCGGGGGACTGTGCCCGAGCGGGGCCGTGGACGACACGGTTCCGGCCCGCCGGCGAGGAGCAGCCCGTGGAGCCGGGGCTCCCGCATGCGGTGACGGTGGCCTGATGTACGGTCCCCCTCGCGGCGCGTCGAGGAGCACTCCGTGCCGCATCAGGGAGGGAAAGCAACAAATGCGTACATCTTGGGGAAGACGTCTGGCCACCGCGGTCACCGCGCTGGGGCTCACCTCGCTCGGGCTGTTCGGTGCGGGCGCGACGCCCGCGCAGGCCGCCATCAAGGACTGCCCGAAGGGCTACTTCTGCGCCTGGCAGGCCGACAACGGCGCGGGCACGATGTTCAAGACGAACGTCGACAAGGCGACGCTCGGGTCCTGGGACAACAAGTTCTACTCCGTCGTGAACCACACGTCCCTGTACGCCTGCCTGTACAGCGGCCCGAACTACGACGGCACCAACGGCACCGACATCTGGGATCCCGATCCCGCCGGTACCGAATGGGGCTACGCGCAGCCGAAGACCGTCAGCTCCGTGAAGCTCGTCCCCACGGTGCGGGAGTGCGACGGGGCCCCGTACCCCGGGTGGCACTCCGCCGTGGCGCCCACGGCGGCCGGCTTCGGTGACATGAACGGTGACCGGCGGGCGGACGTGCTCGTCCGGGACCAGGTGGGGCGCCTGTGGTTCCTGCCGGGTGACATGTCCGGCAGGATGGTCGGTTCGGGCGGGTGGAACGCGATGAACGCGCTCACCCGGCACGGCGACTTCAGCGGTGACGGCCGCGAGGACGTGATCGCGCGCGAGGCGTCGACCGGCAAGCTGTGGCTGTACCCCGGTACGGGCTCCGGGACCCTGGGCACGCGCAAACTGCTCGGCAGCGGCGGCTGGAACGCGATGAGCCGCATCGTCGCCTTCGGCGACCTCTCCGGGGACGGTCGCGGCGACGTCGTCGCCGTGGAGAAGTCCACCGGGAAGCTCTGGCTCTACCCGGGCACCACCTCCGGTGGCCTCGGCGCGCGCAAGCTGCTCGGCAACGGCGGCTGGAACGGCATGAACGCCCTCGTCGCGGCCGGTGACATGAACAAGGACGGCCGGGCCGACCTGGTCGCGCGCGAGGCGTCCACCGGCAAGCTCTGGCTCTACCCGGGCCGGGCCGGCTCCTTCGGGTCCCGCGTGATGATCGGCTCCGGCGGCTGGAACGGCATGCACACCATCCTCGCCGTGGGCGACTACGGGGGCGACGGCACCGTCGATCTCGCCGCCACGACCACGGGCAGCTTCGTCGGCGACGGCTGCCGGGGCGCCGGCTGCCTGGTGCTCTACCCCGGCACCGGCACCGGCTCCCTGCAGCCGGGCCAGCCGCAGGCCTGGGACTGGTGGCACCTCAACGGCGTCTTCTGACAGAACGGGAGGGAGGGCCTTCGTTCCGCATCGCGGACGAAGGCCCTCCCTTCTTTCGCTCGCGCGTCAGAACGCCCGGAACGTCAGGGCGCCCGGAACGTCAGACCGCTCAGAACGTCAGAACGCGAAGACCGAGCTCTTCCACATGCCGACGTTCATCTCGCACCGGTTGCCGTACGTCGCCGACCACGTCACGCGCTTGCCCTTCCAGATGCCCTCGCCCGTGACCGTGACCGGGTCCCAGATGCGCGTACAGGGGGCGGCGGCGTTCGCGCGGGTCAGCCGGCCGAAGTCGCCGTCCACGGCGTTCAGCTCCTCGCAGGCGGACGCGGGCGCCGGGTGCGTGCCCGTGGCCGTGGGGGTGCAGCCCAGGGTCACCGCGCGCTCGACCGTCGCCGACGTCACGTCCTCGCCCTTCGCCACGGAGAGCACCAGCGCCGACGGCGGGTACAGACGCGTCGGCTCGGCCTGCGCGGAGGCCGGCGTCGCGGCGACGCCGATCAGCGCGAGGCCTGTGGCCAGGGCGGTGGTGAAGGCGGTGTCACGGAGCAGGGGACGCATGGAATTGTCCTTTCGGGGCGGGTGCTGCCTGATTGCGCCCCGGAGTCTTGCCGATGCGGAGGGTGATCGCACATCCTTCGCCGCTTTCCGGTCACGACCGAACGTTCGGCCTGTTGGGGACGGGTGCGCACCCCGCTGAGAGCGCTCCGAGCGCGGGTGGTCCAAGGTCGAACGACCAACTGGCCTGCGAAGATAAAGAATTGGTTCGATTCTGCACGGCATCCGAAGGTGCCGGTTCGGCCGGAAGCCCTTGCTCGTGCATCTGCACGAGCAAGGGCTTCCGGCACGAGCCAGGGCCCACGGGCCCGAGCCCCCGGCTCACCCCTTGCTGACCGCCGCCAGGATCTCCGGCAGCCGCCGCGCCGTCCGGGGCGCCGCCAGCTTCAGGCCGCCCCACAGCAGCAGCGCGCCGTACAGCGTGCCGAGCGGCAGCAGGATCCACAGCAGGGACGTCTCGTCCTCGACGTTGAGGTAGATCGCCGCCCCGATCACCGGGGCGCACAGCACCGCCGCCGCGAACATGCCGCCGAAGATCGAGATCCAGGCAAGTCCACCCTGCCCCGGCGCCACGTTCTTGTACGCGCTGTCCTGCGGGATTGAGTACGGGAAGAGCGCCGAGGCCAGCGCCCCGACCCCCAGCATCGCGCCGAGCAGCGCGAAGGCCACGCCCAGCGCGTCCGGCAGCGACGACCAGGCGCCGGAGACGACCGCCGTGCCCGTGGTCACCAGGACCGTGAACGGCAGGGTGATCAGGAGCAGCGTCAGGGCCCGCGCCCGCAGTTCGGCGTACGCGTCCGCCGGGGTGGAGATCGTCTGGGCGACCATCCAGAACGCCGAGGTGTCCTGCCCGAACTGGTTGTACATCAGCATGCCGAGCATCCCCGAGGCGAAGCAGGCCCAGTAGACCGAGCCCGCGCCCTGGAGCGCGTTGAACATGGGCACGATCGCGCCCATCGCGAGCGAGGTGATCCAGGCCATCTTGGTCTTCGGGTCGCGCCAGATGTAGCGCAGGCTGCGCTCCATCACCGTTCCCGTACGCCCGCCCGGCAGCATCCGCGCCAGCCGTCCCGTGGACTCCCGGCCGCTGCCGGCCGAGTCCGGGGCCGCGCCGATCGTCGAGCCGTCCGGCTCGGTCATCAGCCGCACCAGGCTCCGCTGCCACCAGTACAGCAGCGCCCCGAGGGCGACGGCCGTGAGCAGCAACTGCGCCGCCGCCACCCCGTAGTCGCCCTCGCTCGCCGAGTCCACGGCCGAGACCGCGGAGGCGGGCGGCAACCAGCTCACGACCGCCGTCGCCGGTTCGAGCGTCGACAGACCCCCGGCCCGGCTGAGCCGCTGGGCACCGAAGTTGACCACCTGGATGCCGACCGCGATCACCAGACCGCTCAGTACCGCGAGGTCCCGGCCCTTGCGCGAGGTCAGCAGCCGTACGTTGGCGGCCGCGACGGCCCGCGAGAGCGCCACGCACACCAGCACCACCAGCGGCACGGCGACGACCGCCGCCACGACACCCGCCGCGCCCCGCGCGAGCGCGAGGGCCGCGCCCAGGCCGGCGAGCAGGGTGAACGCGGGGCCCATGCCCACCAGCGAGGCCACGAGCAGTGAGCGCACCAGCGGGCGCG
This sequence comes from Streptomyces sp. NPDC026092, assembly GCF_040638605.1. Classification (NCBI taxonomy): domain Bacteria; kingdom Bacillati; phylum Actinomycetota; class Actinomycetes; order Kitasatosporales; family Streptomycetaceae; genus Streptomyces; species Streptomyces sp. NPDC026092. The sequence goes on along the minus strand of NZ_JBEZYN010000006.1, from coordinate 103,605 downwards.
GGTGCAGCGGAAGCATCACGAGCCGCGACGGGTCGAGCGTCTCGTCGCCGCCGGACACGAAGAGCGGCATGAACGCCCACGACAGCGCGATCACGCCCGTCATCAGGATCGCGATCGAGTCGGCGTCCGCGTACCCCCGCAGCAGGACGAAGCCGAGCAGCAGCAGCGCGCCGAAGAGGACGGTGAGGACGATCGACGTCACATAGACGGCCGTGCGCGCGGCCGACTGCCGCAGCCCGTTGCGCAGCAGCGCCAGTTTGAGCCGGACGAAGACCGACGTGAGGGAGTCGGGGGTGGGCGCCGTGGTCATCGGGCCGTACCCCCGCCGAGCCAGTCCAGGGAGTCCCCGGCCGACTCGCGCCCGTTCGCGCCCACCAGCTCAAGGAACGCGGCCTGCAGCGACGGCGCGTCGCCCCGTACGTCCGCCAGCGGGCCCTGCGCACGGATCTGGCCCGCGGCCATCACCGCGACCCAGTCGCACAGCGACTCCACCAGCTCCATGACGTGGCTGGAGAAGACGACGGTCGCGCCCGAGCCGGTGTACCGCTCCAGGACGCCCCGGATCGTCTGCGCGGACACCGGGTCGACGCCCTCGAACGGCTCGTCCAGGAAGAGGACTTCCGGGTTGTGCAGGAGCGCCGCGGCCAGGCCGATCTTCTTGCGCATACCGGTCGAGTAGTCCACGACCAGCTTGTTCTGCGCGCCCGCCAGGTCCAGGACGTCGAGCAGCTGCGCGGCCCGCTTGTCGACCTCCGCGCCGGGCAGCCCCCGCAGCCGCCCGGTGTACGCGAGGAGTTCACGGCCCGAGAGCCGCTCGAAGAGCCGCAGCCCCTCCGGCAGGACCCCGATCCGGGCCTTGACCTCGGCGACCGACTCCGGGTCGCGCCACACGTCGTGCCCGGCGACGAGGACGCGCCCCGCGTCCGGCCGCAGCAGACCGGTGATCATGGAGAGGGTGGTCGTCTTGCCGGCGCCGTTGGGCCCGACGAGACCGATGAACCGGCCCGCGGGCAGCACCAAGTCGATGCCGTTCACGGCGATCTGCTGCCCGAAGCGCTTCCACAGCCCCTCGACGCGAACGGCGGGCACCGCTCCCGGTCCCCCGGGGGCGGTGCCCGCCTCTTCGTACATTCCGTCAGATGCCTGGTCAGGCATGGTCCGTCAACCCCTCGGTCGTCCCCGTACGTCGTACGAGCACACCCTAAGGGGCCACCTCTCAGGGGCGCCTGGCCCGTGCGGCCGCCGCTTCCCGTCCGCAGGCGTACGCGAGCGGGCTGATGAGCTCCTCGGCGTCCGGCAGCCAGCGATTCGCCGGGGTGGGCCGCCGCGCCCACTGCACCGCGCCGTGCCCGCCGACCCGGGTGGGCGGCGCCGCCACGTAGAAGCCCTCGCCGCGCGTGGTCAGGTCGATCGAGGCCGGGGCCCAGCCCAACTTCCGTACGAGATCGGGGACCTTGGTCGCGGCGCCCGGCAGGACGAAGAAGAACATCCGGCGGTCCGGCGTACAGGTCACCGGGCCGAGCGTGAGCTCCATGCGCTCCATCCGCGCGAGCGCCAGGAAGCCCGCCGACTCCGGCACCTCGATCGCGTCGAAGGTACGGCCGGTCGGCAGCAGGATCGACGCCTTGGGCTGCTTCGACCACATGCGCCGCGCCCCGACCGCGCTGCCGGTCGCCTGGGTCGACCAGTCGGGCCTTGCCGGGTGGGCGCCGGGCGTGACGCACGCCTCCGCGCCGCAGGAGCACCGCTCCCTGCCCTCGACCGCTTCCAGCCAGGTCCCCGGGAACACGTCCCAGTGCCGCTCTTCCGCATACCGCACGGCGCTGTCCAGCAGCTGCTCGCCTCGCTGCTTGGGGATCTGTGCGGCTTCCGTGACTCCGATGGTCTCTTCCACGGTGAACTCAACTCCCGCCGTCACCTGGGGTTACGGGCGGCGTGCCGCGCGGTGTGGAGCATCGATCCTGCACGACGGGGCGCATGGGTGCACGGACGGGGGCGCGCGTGGGGCCGGGGAGCGGGGGTGGGGTAGCCAGAGGTGGGGGGTGTCGGCCGTGCCCCGCACCGGGGTCCGTGGCCGATGCGTCCGGTTTCGCGTGTTCACATCGGCATTGACCGGATATCCGCCGGGCAGTGATCAGTTCTCATCGATCACTCACGGCCTCAGGGGGTAGTCATGTCAGCCAGGCCACTCGTCGCCCGCCAGCCGAACGAACGGCTGCAGGCGCTCATTCAGGAGGCAGCGTGTTCCAACGCGGGCCTCGCCCGCAGGGTGAACATGGTCGGGTCCGAGCGCGGTCTCGATCTGCGGTACGACAAGACGTCGGTGGCGCGCTGGCTGCGCGGACAGCAGCCGCGCGGGCGTGCGCCGGGGATCATCGCGGAGGCGCTGGGCCGCAAGCTCGGCCGGACGGTCACGATCGACGAGATCGGGATGGCGAACGGCAAGAACCTGGCGGCCGGTGTGGGGCTGCAGTTCGCGCCGACGGTGCTCGGAGCGATCGAGCAGGTCTGCGAGTTGTGGCGGAGCGACGTGGGCCGCCGGGACTTCCTCTCCGGTTCCACGGTCGCGGCCTCCGCGCTCGTGGAGCCGAGCCGGGACTGGCTGATCACGGGCGCGGACGCGCACGTGGCGCGGTCGGCGGGGGCGCGGGTCGGGGTCTCGGACGTGGAGGCGGTCCGGGCGATGACGGCGGCCCTGGTCGACCTGGACCGGCGGTTCGGCAGCGGGCATGTGCGGCCGGTGGTCGTGCACTACCTGAACAGCGTGGTGGCGGGGCTGCTTTCGGGTTCGTACCGGGAGGCGGTCGGCCGGCAGCTGTTCGCGGCGGTCGCGCGGCTCACCGAGCTGGCCGGGTACATGGCGGTGGACACCGGGCAGCCGGGGCTCGCCCAGCGGTACTACATCCAGGCGCTGCGGCTCGCGCAGGCCGCGGGCGACCGGGCGTACGGCGGCTATGTGCTCGCCGCGTCGATGAGCCACCTGGCCGCCGAGCTCGGCAACCCGCGGGAGATCGCGCAGTTGGCGCGGGCGGCGCAGGAGGGTGCGCGGGGGCGGGTGACGCCGCGGGCGGAGGCGATGTTCTTCGCGGCGGAGGCCCGGGGGCACGCGCTGCTCGGGGACGCCCACTCCTTCGAGGCGGTCGCGGGGCGCGCCGTACGGGCACTTGAGCGGGCGGAGCCGGAGTCGGGCGACGACCCGTCGTGGATCGCGCACTTCGACCACGCGTACCTCGCCGACGAACTGGCCCACTGCCACCGGGACCTGGGGCAGGCGGAGGCGGCGGCGCGGGCGGCGGAGGAGTCCCTGGAGGGGCACCCGGAGACGCGGGCCAGGCGGCGGGCGATCGGCCTGGTGCTGCTGGCCTCGGCGCAGGTGCAGCGGCGCGAGGTGGAGCAGGCCTGCCACACGGGCACGCGCGCCCTCGAACTCCTCGCGACGCTGCGGTCCTCGCGGGGCGCGGAGTATCTGGACGACCTGAAGGACCGTCTGGACCCGTTCGCGGGGGAGCCGGTGGTGCGGGAGTTCGGGGCGCGGCTCGCGTTGCACGCGGCGTGACGGCCGGCCCCGGCTGAACGGGGCCGGGCCGGCTACGGCGTCGGGTCGGTCTTGGTGTGGAGGACGTCGCGGGCCTGTTCGGCGGCGCGGGTGATGCTCTCGGCGACGAAGTCGACGAAGCGGGCGATGTTCTCCAGGCGGGCGGCGGCCGGGGTGTCGGGGCCGAGGACGCGGACGCCCTCCCGCGCGGTCTCGGCGAACTCTATGTTCGACCGGGCGGAGGCCATCATCGACTGGTACCAGACGTCGGCGTCGGCGAAGTAGCGCTCGCGGCGGCGCTCGTCGCGCTCCCGGCGCACCAGACCCTGGCTCTCCAGGAACGTGACGGCCTTGGAGATGGACGCCGGGCTGACCTGGAGGCGCTGGACGAGTTCGGCCGCCGTGAGGCTGCCCGAGTCGGTGGTGAAGAGGCAGGTCAGCACCGCGGACGTCATCTTGGGCAGGCCCTGGCGCATGAGGAGGGTGGTGAACTGCTCCTCGTACGCGCGCACCGCCTCGGCGTCGCGGCCGTAGGGCTGCGGGGGCGCCTCCGCGCCCTTGGGGGTGGCGGGCCTGCGCCGGTGGGCGCGGTGCTCGGTGGCGCGGTGGGCCAGGTCGGCGCGGTAGGCGGTGGGGCCGCCGTTGCGCATCACCTCGCGGGTGATTGTCGAGGTCGGACGGTCCAGGCGCCTGGCGATCTCCGCGTACGCGAGGCCGTCGGCGAGGCCCAGCGCGATCTGCTGGCGTTCCTGCTGGGTGAGTCTGCCTCCCGGCATCGCGATCTCCCTGTCGATCGTCCTTCGGTGTTCCTGCGGTCCTGCTCCGCGCGGTCAGCATAGCGTTCACCCCTCGCCCAATGCAACGGGCGAGGGGTTTTGCGTTGCGTTATCGCCTGAGTCGTTGCAATGAAATATGGGGCTCTACCTGCATCGATGCAGTTTGAGTGCAACGAACTTGTTGCGAGATCAGTGAACACAACGTAGCGTTTCTCTTGTCAGAAACACGGAGCACGGAAACAGAAACCAGGAGAAAACCATGCAGAAGTTCGCCACCACCGCCCCGATCGCCGCCGTTCTCGACATCGCCGCCGGCCGCGTCCAGGTCATCGCCGCCGACCGGGCCGACGCCACGGTCGAGGTCCGGCCCGCGAACGCCTCGAAGAGCCGCGACGTGAAGACGGCCGAGCAGACCACCGTCAGCTATGGCGACGGCGTCCTGCGGATCACGACACCGCCCGCGAAGAACGGGCTCCTCGGCAACGTCGGCTCCGTCGAGGTCACCGTCCAGGTGCCCGCCGGCTCCCGCGTCGAGGGCAAGGCGGCCGCCGCCGAGTTCCGGGGCGTCGGACGGCTCGGGGACGTCGCCTTCGACGGCGCGCACGGCACGGTCAAGATCGACGAGGCCGCGAGCGTCCGCCTCACCGCGCTCGGCGGTGACGTCACCGTCGGCCGCCTGAGCGGCCCGGCCGACATCAGCACCCTGAAGGGCGACATCCGGATCGCCGAGGCCACGCGGGGCGCGGTCGTCCTCTCCACCCAGTCAGGCGACCTGTCGGTCGACACGGCGCGCGGGGTCTCCGCCACCCTCGACGCCGGCACCACCCTGGGCCGCGTTCACAACTCCCTCACCAACTCCGCCGGTGCCGCCGCCGAGCTGAACATCAAGGCGACCACCATCCAGGGCGACATCACCGCCCGCAGCCTCTGAACCGTACGAACGGGGGCGATCAGGGGCTTGAGGCAAGGGAGTTGACGGTGAGACCGGTACGGGCCCGTTGTGGGTCTGTTACCGGTCTCACACGTGTGTGCACGGCCCTGGACGCACCCGGTAGCGTGAGCCGACGATTCCGTAGGTCCATCAGTAGGAGTCCCGGTGACGCAGAGCGGACAGGGGCCGGAGCCGCAGTATCCGGCGGTACGGCCCACGCACGAAGGTGTCGTGCTGCCCGCGGAGGGCGGCGTGGAGACCGGCCAGGGCGTAGGCCCGGCCGGCGGCACGCCGTGGGGCGGCGCCTGGGGCCCCGGCGGGGCGCCGCAGGGGCAGCAGCCCCCGCAGCACCAGCCGTCCGCGCAGCCGCTGCCCCCGGCCATGCCGCTCCCGCCGGAGGCCGTGCCGGGCGGGGCCTCGGACATGCAGGCGACGCAGTACATCGCACCGATCCCGTCGCAGGGCGCGCCGCCCGCCGCGGGCCCGGGCCCGATGCCCGGCGCCATGCCAGGTGCGATGCCCGGGGCGCACGGACAGATACCCGCCGACACCCCGCCGCCCGGTGGCTACGGCTACCCCGCGCCCGCCCAGCCGCCGGTCCAGCCCGGCTACGGCTACCCTCCGGCCGCGCCCTCCCACGCCGACATGCAGGCGACCCAGCACATCCCGCCGGTCGCCGCCCAGGGCCCCGCCCAGGGCGCCGGTTCGGACACGCAGTTCCTCGGCACCGGCCCCCTCGGCCGGCCGCAGCAGCCCGCCGGGGCGTCGGACGCGACCCAGTACATCGCCCCCGTACCGGCGCAGACGCCCGGTGAGCGGCAGCCGCCCGCCGAGTTCGACAACCTCTTCCGCAGCGACTCCACGCAGCACATGCCGCAGCCGCACCAGCCGCCGCAGCGGCAGTTCCAGCAGGCGCCGTACAGCCCGCCCGCCCCGCAGGCCCCGCAGCAGCAGTTCCAGCAGCAGCCGCCCGTGCCGCCCGGCTTCCAGGGCGCGTACCAGGACGACTACGACGACGAGCCCGAGCCGCGCCGCAGGTCGCCCCTCGCGCTGATCGCCGCCGTCGTCGTCGGCTGCGCGGTCGTCGGCCTCGGCGCCGGCGCGCTGCTCAGCGGCGGGGACGACGAGAAGGACAAGGGCCCCGGCCAGAACGTGGCAGCCAGCTCCGGCGCCCCCTCGACCGCGCCCGGCGACAAGGCCGCCGACCCCGCCGAGCCGCAGGCGCAGGCCCTCGACAAGCTCCTCGCGGACAGCAACAACAGCCGTGACGCGGTGATCCGCTCGGTCGAGGCCATCAAGCAGTGCAAGAACCTCGACCAGGCCGCCGTCGACCTGCGCGACGCCGCCGGACAGCGGCGCGCCCTGGTGACCCGGCTGCAGGGCCTGACCATCGACAAGCTCCCCAGCAACGCCGACCTGAACACCGAGCTCACCAAGGCCTGGCAGGCGTCGGCGTCCGCCGACGACCACTACGCCGCCTGGGCGGACCAGGTCAAGGGCAACAAGAAGCTCTGCAAGGGCGGCAAGGCCAAGGGCACCTCGCACACCGTCGAGGCCGGCAAGAAGAGCTCCGACGCCACGATCGCCAAGCGCAAGGCGGCGGCGCTGTGGAACCCGACCGCCGAGAAGTACGGTCTGTCCAAGCGGACCCCCACCCAGCTGTAGGGAGGGGCGCCCGGCTCGGCGCTCCGAACCGTTACGGAGCGCCGAGGACGGTGTCGCCGACGTCGACGAAGCCGGGCTTCTGCGCCACGAGCTGCCCCTTGCGGACCACCTGGAACGTCACCTCGTGGTTGACGATCCGCGGGAAGCGGGGGGCGCCGAGCATGTCCTCGTACCGCCAGCGCAGCTTCGGGGTGAGGCCGCCGGTGTCGATCTCCACCCCGCGGTCGAGGGCGTGCGCGACGGCGGCCGCCGAGATCGAGTCGGTGTCGAGCGACTCGATCACCTTCTTCAGGACGGTGTACGCGATCCAGGTCGTCTGGACGCCCGCGTCGGTCGGGTCGACCCGGTTGTCGACGAACGCGTGGTCCTTGATGACCTTGCGCATCGGCCCCCAGCGCTCGTCGTTCGCCTCCGGGTACCAGCCGGTGACGTACGCGCCCTCGAAGGGGCTGTGCGCACCGCCCGTACGGTCGACGACGGGCTGGCTGACGCTGCCGAGCACGGAGGAGATCCGTACGCTCTCCGCGCCCTTGCCGTCCTCGCCGTCCTGACCGTTCCGGCTGTCGTCCCGCTCCTGCGCGGGGAGGCGCCGGAAGGAGTCGAAGAAGGTCTGGGTGCGCTCGCCGAGGACGGCGGCGACGCAGCCGTCCTCGCCGCCGGCCTTGGCGCGGGCCCGCTTGGCCTGCGCGGTGTACTCGGCGGCGTCCTCGACGGCCGGGATGTCGGTGGCGCCGTCGTGACTGCTCTTGCGCAGCCCGGAGTTGAGAAGATCGGGCAGCTTGTCGCCGGCGAGGGTGTCGGGCCTGACGAGGGAGACCTTGCGGCAGTCCTCGGCGAGCTGCATGCCGTGACCGGCCATGAGCGAGGCGAGGCCGCCGTTCACCGGGTAGGAGAGCGGGCTGGTGAACTCGTCCTCGGAGACGCCGTATCCGCCGATGTACGGGATCTCGGCGGCCTCCAGGGGCGCCATGAAGGCGCGGCCGTTCTGGCTGTACGAGCCGACGACGGCGACGACCTTCTCGCTGACCGCCCGGCGGGCGCAGGCGGCGGCGCCGGCCGAGGTGTTCTGCTCGTTGCAGGTGAGAATCTTGAGCTCGTGGCCGTCGATCCCGCCGGAGGCGTTCACCCAGCGCGCGTAGGCCTGGGCCATCGCGGGCATGCCGGGCTGGTTGGTGGCGCGAGTCCCGTCGGGTGCCCACGTCATGACGGTGACGGGCTCCCTGGATCCCCCCGTGGTCCCAGGGATCACGCCACAGCCGGTGAGCAAGGACGCACCGGCCGCTGTCGCCGTGACGTATGCGAGGAGTGAGGTCATGCGCCTACCGGTCATGGGCACGCACAATTCCGCCTCACGGGTAACGCAGAAGTGTGCAGAGTTCAACGAGGGGTGACGTGAGGGTGAATTACCGGGGGTGACGCCCTGGTGGGGACTGCGCGGGGAGGCTGCCGAGGGAGTTCCGGAGGGTTACCGGGAGGGTTGCCGGAAGGATGCCGGAGGGGCGCCGGAAGGGTGCTGGTCGGGCGATCTTGATGGGGAACGTACGATCGAACGGTGTCCAGTCCAGTCTCAGGTTCGGTGAACTCTTCCCGTCGCGGCCGTCGCTCCTCCACCATGGGCGGCATGCCGCTCAACGACTTGCCGTGGTGGCGCTGGCGCAGCAACGTGCGCTCCGCGCTGCACATGCTCTCCGACCCCACGTTCCACGAGACCACCTGGCTGACCGGCCAGGAGGGGTACGGCGACGTCACCGACGCCGTCTACCGCCTGGTCGAGGACACGTGGCTGGACAACTGGTCCGCCGAGAAGTACGTCGGAACGATCTTCCGCGACTCCGGCGAGGCCGCCCTGGTGGACGTCGCCGTGCTGCGGGTGCTGCGGATCATGCACCAGGTGGGGCCCGACGCGCCGTTCTCCGCGTACATGGAGCACCACGGCTGGCCGGAGGCCGTACGGGCCGCCCGCGAGGCACACATACGGATGGCGCAGTCGGACGGCGAGGACCCGGACACGCCCCCGCGCTCGCTCGAGGTCCTCCGCATCATGACGGGGTCGGTCGGGGCGTGACCGCGCCCGTCCGCCGTTTCATGGCCGGGTCCGCCTGACGGACTCGGGCCGTGCCCGCCGTGCGCGGTGTGGCACCCTACGGGGATGACCGACCAGTACGTCCTCACGCTCTCCTGCCCCGACAAACAGGGCATCGTGCACGCCGTGTCGAGCTACCTCTTCATCACGGGCTGCAACATCGAGGACAGCCAGCAGTTCAAGGACCGCGACACGGGCCTGTTCTTCATGCGCGTCCACTTCTCGGCGGAGGAGCCGGTGACCGTGGAGAAGCTCCGGGCGAGCTTCGCGGCGGTGGGCGACTCGTTCACGATGGACTGGCACATCAACCGGGCCGACGAGCGGATGCGCGTCGTGCTGATGGTGTCGAAGTTCGGCCACTGCCTGAACGACCTCCTGTTCCGCTCGCGGATCGGGGCGCTGCCGGTCGAGATCGTCGCGGTCGTCTCCAACCACACGGACTTCTCCGAGCTGGTGAGCTCGTACGGCATCCCGTTCCGGCACATTCCGGTCACGAAGGACAACAAGCCGGAGGCGGAGGCCGAACTGCTCGCCCTCGTCCGCGAGGAGAACGTCGAGCTGGTCGTGCTCGCCCGCTACATGCAGGTGCTCTCCGACGACCTGTGCAAGCAGCTGTCGGGCCGGATCATCAACATCCACCACTCCTTCCTGCCGAGCTTCAAGGGCGCCAAGCCCTACCACCAGGCGCACGCGCGCGGCGTGAAGCTGATCGGCGCGACGGCCCACTACGTGACGGCCGACCTCGACGAGGGCCCGATCATCGAGCAGGAGGTCGAGCGCGTCGGCCACGAGGTCACCCCGGACCAGCTGGTCGCCGTCGGCCGCGACGTGGAGTGCCAGGCGCTGGCCCGCGCGGTGAAGTGGCACGCGGAGCGCCGCATCCTGCTCAACGGCCGCCGCACGGTGGTCTTCGCGTAAGGGTCCTCGAACCTCTACAGCCTGCTGAGCGAGGCCGCCGCGAAGAGGACGTCGCGGATGGCCTCGCGGTCGCCGTCCTGGCCGGCCGCGGCCTCCTCCGGCGGGATGTGGCCCGCCACCAGCTGGCAGAACTCGACGCCGTCCATCGCCACCTGGGCCACCGCGTGGTCCGGGGAGCCGACGGCCGCCGGGGAGTCCAGGGCGATGTACCAGTGGCCGCCGCCCGAGCCCTCGACCTCCAGGTGGAGGGAGCGGCCGGGTGCGCCCGCCGCGACCAGGTGACGCGACGGGGACGCCAGGCCCGCGCGGCGCCGGTCGGCCAGGGCCGCCGGAAGCAGCCGGGCCGCCAGGTCGATCATGCCGTGCAGGTGCGTGCCGCTCGGCGGCTCGTACGGGTACGCCACCGCGTTCGCGATGTCGTCCGCGTGCACCCAGCACTCGAAGGCCCGTTCCAGGAGCGAGTCCCGCATGGGCAGCGCGAAGTCCCCGTACGTCACCGTCAGGTCGGCGACGCCCCGCCCGGCGAACGAGACCGTGCGGATCAGGGTGTGGCTCTGCTCCCGCCACGGCTCGCGCACCTCGCGCGTCGGCGGGTGGTACGAGCCCCGCCAGTACTCGTCCGTCCGCTCCGAAGGCGTCACCGCCGTGGTCTTCGGGCCCAGCGGGTCGTCCAGGCCGAGCGCGGTCGACACCAGTCCGTCCACCGTCAGCAGATGTCCGATCACCCCGGCGACCGTCGTCTTGCGGGTGACCGGGCGCTCGCCCTCGAACCACTTCAGCCGGACCGGCGCGTGCCACTCCGACTCGCCGATGTCCCGCAGCAGCGCGTCGAGCCGGGCCGTCTCCGCGTCGTACGGAGTCGCCCAGGCCGGCACCGGGATACGGGCCGGGCGGCGGCCCAGACAGTTCTCCAGGACCCGGGACCGAAGCAGCGGGTCGAGGTCCAGGTCGCGCTCGGAGTGCAGCAGCCCGACCGCGTCCCGCAGCCGCAGCGCCTCGTCCGCGCACGGGGCGCACTCGGTCAGGTGATCCTCGACGGCCTGGGTCTCCTCGGGCGAGCAGGCGGAGAGGGCCCAGGCGCCGAGGAGCGATTTCAGGACACCGTGCGGGGGCGGCGGGGGCGGCGGGGGAGGAGCGGCGGCGAGGACAGGCTCGTCGTGCGTCTCTACGGGGCTCGAAGTCAGTCCTCCCGCCGGACGCGCCGCCGGCTCCGCCGTCAGGTCGGCATGGTCGTCCGCGGCCGCGCGCGGTCCAGGTATCCGGGGAGCGCGCGCCACCTCGTCGGGCGTGTCGTCGGGGCCGTTCACAGTGAGCGTCCGTACCCGGGAGGCGAGGAGCCCTCCAGCGGGCGGGTGTTCGCCGTCGACAGCAGCTGAAGGCCGAGCCGCAGCCGGCGCCGCGCCTCGTCCTCGGTGACGCCGAGGTCGGCGGCGGTCTGGCGGTAGTCGCGGCGCTGGAAGTAGGCCAGTTCCAGCGCGGCGCGCAGCGGCGCCGGCATGGAGGTCACGATGTAGTCGGCGCGGGCGGCGACCGAGGCCTGGCGCACCTTCTGCTCCAGCTCCTCCGCGGAACCCTCGCCGGTCTCGGCGTACGCCGTCGCCTCGGTCTGCCGCAGCCGGTGCACGGCCTGACGCTGGGTCAGCTTGGCGACCCAGGAACGCATGTTGCCCTGCTTGGGGTCGTAGGCGTCGGGGTTCTCCCAGATGTAGCCGAAGACCTCGCGGGTGACCTGGTCGGCCGCGCCGTCGTCGTCGAGGACCCGGTGGGCGAGGCTGTGGACCAGGGAGGCGAACCGGTCGTAGAGCTCGCCGAGCGCGGCGGCCTCACCGCGCGCCAGCCGCTGCTGCATCCTGCGGTCCCAGCGCGGTGGTGTGTCCTTCGCCATGCGTCGACCTCCCGACCCGAGTTCACCCTCCAAAGTAATGGGCCGTCCGGCAGTGCACGCCCCTTTGTGACAAGTACGCCCCCAGGGGCGTACCGGATGGTAAGGAACACGTCGTTCCCGATCCCGGTGGTTTCGAGCTGCGATCCCCGGGCAGCGGGAGGGGATGGGAACGACCGCCTCCGCTTGAAACCACCGCTTCCTCCCGAAGGGCGCGACGCGTGAACCTCCACGTCGACGTTGAAGAGCTGGGCCCCTGGACCGTGCTGCGGATCCAGGGGGAGCTGGATCTGCTGACCTCGCCCCTGGTCAGGAGACGGGTCCACGACGCCGTCGCGGGCGGCCGGCACGACGTCGTGCTCGACCTCTCAGGGGTGCTTTTCTGCGACTCCAGCGGGGTCGGCGTACTGATCGCCTCCCGCCGCCTGATGCGCTCCTGCCGAGGCCGCCTCCGGGTGGTCCTCCCCGCCCGCGGCTCGGAGGACGCCTCCCACGTCAACCGCGTCCTCGCCGCCCTCGGCGTCCGCCGCCTCTTCGACGTCTACGGCGACGCGACAGCAGCCGTCGACGACGAGGCCCAACCCCTCTCGGCGTGACCCGGGACCCCCGCCGCTCTCGGCACGACGGCCCGGATCGTCGTACCCTCCGTGGCATGGAGCCCATGGAAACCGAGCAGGATCCCGGACAGCTCTTCGAGCACCGGATCGCCCGTCGATTCGCCGCCTTCGACCAGGACGGCGACGGGACGATCTCGCGCGAGGACTTCAGCACGGCGGCGAAGCGCCTCCTCACGGAGTTCGACGTCTCCTTCCGGTCCGACCGGGGCCAGGCGCTGTGTGACGGTGCCGAGGCGTTCTGGCAGGGCATGGCGGGGATCGCGGACGTCGACGGAGACCAGAAGGTCAGCCGCGAGGAGTTCCTCGGCGGCGCCGTGAAGCGGCTGCACGACCACCCCGAGCGGTTCGCCGAGATCGCCCGGCCGTTCCTGCACGCCGTTCTCGCCATCGCCATGACCCCCGCCGATGTGGAGCGGGCGCTGCTCGCGCTCGGCATCCCGCCGGTTGCGGCCGCGCTGAGCGCCCGTACGCTCCCGACCGTCGCCTCCGGGTCCGTCGACGAGCAGGCGGCGGTCGGTGCCTTCGCGCACTACTTCATGACGGAGTAGGCGTCCCGGAGCCGAAGCGCTCCCTGAGCTTGTACTTCAGGACCTTTCGCAGCGTCTCGTTGCGGGGCAGGGCCTCCACGACCTCCAGCTGTTCCGGCAGCTTGTGTACCGAGAGGCCCTGCGCGCGCAGGAACTCCGTGACCGCCGCGAGCGTCAGCGGGGCCGCGCCCGGTGGCTGCTCGATCACCGCGCAGACGCGTTCGCCGCGGTCGGGGTCGGGGAGGCCGATGACGGCCGCGTCGCCGACGCCCTGGTGCTCGTGCAGGAGGTCCTCGATCTCCTTGGCCGAGATGTTCTCGCCCTTGCGGATGATGATGTCCTTGATCCGTCCGGTCAGGACCAGATGCCCGCTCGCGGTGACGTGGCCGACGTCGCCGGTGATCAGGAAGCCGTCCTCGTCGAAGGCTGCCGCGGTCTGCGACGGGTCCAGATAGCCCTGGCAGACGGCCTCGCCCTTCAGCCGGACCTCTCCGGAGCCGTTCCCGGAGCCGTCGTCCGCGATGCGGATCTCCATGCCCTTCGGCGGTCGCCCCTCCGTCGTCGCCAGGTTCTCCACCGTGTCGTCCGGCGACCCCATCGTGATCATCGGGACCTCGGTCATGCCGTACCCGTGCGTGAGCTGGCAGCCCATCTCGCGGACCACCGCGTGGTAGACCTCCGGCGGCTTCGGCGCCCCGCCGCCCGCGAGCAGCCGCAGACTCGGTATCAGCTTCTCGCCGGGCGGCAGCTTGCGCTGCTCGGCGAGGAACATCGAGTAGAAGGCCGTCGACCCGCCGGCCACGGTCACCCCGTGCCGGCGGTACTCCGCCAGCGCGTCGGGCAGCGCGAACTGTTCGAACATCACGGCGGGGAATCCGTACAGCAGGAGCATCACCGTGTAGTCGGGCCCGGCGATGTGGGCGTACGGGAAGGCCATCGAGCCGATGTCGTCCTCGGTCAGGTGCAGCGCGTGCGCGAGGCACGAGCCGCCCGCGACGAGGGAGCGGTCGGTGTGCAGGACGCCCTTGGGGTCGGAGGTCGTGCCCGACGTCCAGTAGATCCATCGGACGTCCGTGCCGTTGGAGGGGGGTGGGGGGAGCACCGCCGGGTCCCCGTCCGGTAGTGACTCCGGGGCGTACGCCTCGAAGATCCCGCGCGCGCCGAGCCGGTGCGCCATCTCCGTGTGGTCGAAGCCGCGCCACACGCCCGGTACGGCGAAGAACTCGGCCTTCGACTCGCGCAGCGCGAAGCCCACCTCGCGGTCCCGGTAGAACGGGATGACCGGGGACTGCACCGCGCCGATGCGGGCGAGCGCGAAGGAGAGGACCGCGGTCTCGATCCGGGTCGGCAGCTGCCAGGCCACGACCGTGCCGGGCCGCACCCCCATCCCGTACAGCCCGGCGGCGCACCGCTCGGCGCGGTCGCGGAGTTCGCCGAAGGTGAGGGTCCTGTCCTCCTGGAGCAGGACGGGCCTGCCGGGGGTGAGGGCGGCGCGGCGCTCGACCAGCTCCCAGAGGGTGCGGGAGGTGCCCAGGGTGTGTGCGGTGTCGGTCATGACGGTCCCCTCCGCGTCCATCGGCGTCCATCTGCGCTCGCAACTGACGGGTAGTCAGATTGACTCGAGAGCGTAGAGGTCCGCTGCTTGTCGGTCCAGGGGGCTGGGGCTAACCTGAGCCCGATCGCTATCTGACGGGTCATCAGAAATCGGGAACGCCAGCGGCAACGGGAGACTCTCATGGCGGAACTTCCACGGATCATCAGCGTCGACGACCACGTGATCGAACCGGCCCACCTCTTCAAGACCTGGCTGCCGGCCAAGTACCGCGACCGGGGACCCCAGCCGCTGACCGCCGGGATCGGCGAGCTGGCGTACGTCGGCGGGAAGTACCAGATCACGATGGACCCGGACGGCCCACCGACCGACTGGTGGATCTACGAGGACCTCAAGTTCCCGTACAAGCGCAACATCGCCGCCGTCGGCTTCGACCGGGACGACATGACCCTGGAGGGCATCACCCGCGAGGAGATGCGGCGCGGCTGCTGGGACCCGGTCGCGCGGCTCAAGGACATGGACCTCAACCATGTCGAGGCGAGCCTCTGCTTCCCGACCTTCCCCCGCTTCTGCGGCCAGACCTTCGCCGAGGCCAAGGACAAGGAGGTCGCCCTCGCCTGCGTCCGCGCCTACAACGACTGGATGGTCGAGGAGTGGTGCGGCGACAGCGGCGGCCGGCTCATCCCGCTCTGCATCATCCCGCTCTGGGACATCGACCTGGCCGTCGACGAGATCCGCCGGAACGCGGCGCGGGGAGTGAAGGCCGTGACCTTCTCGGAGATCCCCACCTATCTGGGGCTCCCCTCCATCCACTCCGGCTACTGGGACCCCTTCTTCGCGGTCTGCCAGGAGACCGGCACGGTCGTCAACATGCACATCGGCTCCAGCAGCCAGATGCCCGCCGCGTCCCCCGACGCCCCGCCCGCCGTCCAGGCCTCGCTCAGCTTCAACAACGCGATGGCCTCGATGATGGACTTCCTGTTCAGCGGGGTGCTCGTGAAGTTCCCGAGGCTGAAGCTGGCGTACAGCGAGGGCCAGATGGGCTGGATCCCGTACGCCCTGGAGCGCGCCGACGACGTGTGGGAGGAGCACCGGGCCTGGGGCGGCGTGCGGGACCTGATCCCCGAGCCGCCGTCGACGTACTACTACCGGCAGATGTTCTGCTGCTTCTTCCGCGACAAGCACGGCATCGCCTCGCTGGACGTGGTGGGCAGGGACAACGCCACCTTCGAGACCGACTACCCGCACGTCGACTCGACCTTCCCGCACACCAAGGAGGTCGCCCTCGACCACGTCCAGGGACTCGACGACGAGACGATCTACAAGCTGATGCGCGGCAACGCCATCCGCATGCTCGACCTCGACGTCGACCGGGGAACCGTCTGATGGACCTTGACGACGGTCCGGGCGAGGAGGAGTTCCGGGCGCGGCTGCGGGAGTGGCTCGCGGCCGTCCTGCCGACGCTGCCGCCCAAGCCCGACCCGCTGGACTGGCCGGGCCGGCGGGTGTACGACTGCGGCTGGCAGCGCCGGTTGCACGACGCGGGGTACGCGGACGTGCACTGGGACGCCTCACCGACCCAGCGGCTGATCTTCCTGGAGGAGACCGAGCGCGCGGGCGCCCCGTACGTGGGCGCGAACTTCGTCGGGCTGCTGCACGCCGGGCCGACGATCGCCGCCGAGGGGACGGCCGAGCAGCGGGAGCGCTGGCTGCCGCCGGTGCTGCGCGGGGACGAGGTGTGGTGCCAGGGCTTCAGCGAGCCGGACGCCGGATCGGACCTGGCGGGGCTGCGGACCCGGGCGGTACGGGACGGGGACGCGTACGTCGTCTCCGGCTCGAAGATCTGGACCTCGCACGCGGAGGTCGCCGACTGGTGCGAGCTGCTCGTCCGCACGGACGCGTCGGGGCCGAAGCACGGGGGCATCACCTGGCTCGCGATGCCGATGGACGCGCCCGGGATCACGGTCCGCCCGCTGCGGACGCTCGCCGGGTCGACGGAGTTCGCGGAGATGTTCCTCGACGAGGTCCGGGTGCCGGTCGCCAACCGGGTCGGGGAGGAGAACGACGGCTGGCGCGTGACCATGGTGACCCTGTCCTTCGAGCGCGGCACGGCCTTCGTCGGCGAGGTCGTCGCCTGCCGGCGTGTCCTGACCGAACTCGCGGGCGCGGCACGGAAGAACGGCAGCTGGGACGACCCGGTGGTGCGGCGACGCCTCGGACGGCTGAGCGCCGAGTTCCGGGCGCTGTGGCGGCTGACCCAGTGGAACGTCAGCGAGGCGCAGGCGGTGGGGGGTGTGCCCGGCATCGGGGGCTCGGTCTTCAAGCTGCGGTACTCGCACGCCCGTCAGGAGCTGTACGACGCGGCGGCGGAGGTCCTCGGCCCGGACGCGCTCGACCTGGGGCGGGAGTGGAACCTCGACCGGCTGTCCTCGCTCTCGTACACGATCGCGGCCGGTACCAGTCAGATCCAGCGGAACATCGTCGCCGAGCGGATCCTCGGCCTGCCGAAGGGGCGGTGAGTGCGGCCGTGGACTTTCGGCTGACGGACGACCAGCGGGCGCTGCGGGCAGGGGTACGGAAGCTGCTGGAGGGCCGGTTCGGGCGGGAGGCGCTGCGGGCCGCCGTCGATTCCCAGGCCCTCGACCGGCGGCTGTGGCGGGAGCTGGGCGCGGCGGGGTTCTTCGCGCTGAGGCTGCCGGAGGGGGCGGGGGGTGTGGGGCTCGGCCTTCCGGAGGCGGTGCTCGTCTTCGAGGAGGCGGGGCGGGTGTTGTTGCCGGGGCCGTTGATCGCGACGCACATGGCCGCGGGGGAGGTGGAGGGTGCCGCGGAGGGGGAGGTGGTGGTCGCCGCGGTCGACGGGGGGTTGGTGGAGTGGCTGGACGAGGCGGACGTGGTCGTCGGGGACGTACAGGGAGCCGTGCCCGTGCGGTCGGTGGATCCGCTGACGCCGGTGCATCGGTTGCCCCGCAACGGGGCGGAGGGACGGTTGTCCGCGACGGGAGTGCTGCTCACCGCCGCCGAGCAGCTCGGTGGTGCGGGGCGTACCACCGAGATGGCGGTCTCGTACGCGCGTACGCGGGAGCAGTTCGGGCGGCCGATCGGGTCGTTCCAGGCCGTCAAACACCTCTGTGCGGAGATGCTCGTACGGACGGAGGTGGCGCGGGCGGCGGTGTACGGGGCCGCGGTGACGGGCGACCCCGTCGAGATCGCCGGGGCGAAGCTGCTCGCGGACGAGGCGGCGGTGGCGTGCGCGCGGGACTGCCTGCAGGTGCACGGCGGCATGGGGTTCACCTGGGAGGCGGACGTGCATCTGCACCTCAAGCGGGCCTGGGTGCGGGCCGAGCGGGGCCTTTCGAAGGCGGCGGCCGAGGAGGCGGAGGCGGCCGCGCTGTAGCCGCCCGGTGCGCGGGCGCTCACGGAGCGTCGATATCGGGTTGTGTCCTTCGGGCGGGCCGTCACGGCCCGGAGTCGGGGTTCCGCTCCGGTACTCTCCGTGGGATGCGAGTGGTTGTGAGCCCGGATCGTCCCGGTGTCGCCGAAGAGGTGACCCCGAATCGGGCGATGCCCACCGCTCGTACCCCGTGGAGGCGCTGGACGACCTCCTGTTCGACTCCCCGCAGCGTGCGTCGCACAGTATGGACCACGCGTACTCCTTCGCGCTGGAAT
Organism: Streptomyces sp. NPDC026092; assembly: GCF_040638605.1. Lineage (NCBI taxonomy): Bacteria > Bacillati > Actinomycetota > Actinomycetes > Kitasatosporales > Streptomycetaceae > Streptomyces > Streptomyces sp. NPDC026092. The sequence goes on along the minus strand of NZ_JBEZYN010000006.1, from coordinate 85,453 downwards.
ATGCCCGAAGCGCTTGTTGCGGTGACTGTACGTCAACCATGCTGTCTCACAAGGGAATCACGTTCCGTGAGTACGTCGCGGAGGCTGATGGCTGTGAGGCGCGAGGCGATGTGTCCGCCGGTTCGGATGGTGTGAGCGGTGCAGGTGCTTCAGGTTCAGTTGGAGGTCGGGCCGGACCCGGCGGAGGTGGGGCGAGCCCGGCGATGGGCGCGCTCGAGGCTCGCCGGGTCGGGCATAGAGGATGACGAGCCGCTGGCCGAGACGCTGGTGCTGCTCATCTCCGAACTCGTGACCAACGCCGTGGTGCACACCGGCTGTCCGGCCGTGCTGCGGATGCTGTTCGGCGCGGGCTGTCCGGAGGCCGGGACGGTACGGGTGGAGGTCGCCGACTCGAGCGACCGGCCGCCGCAGCCCCGGCACGCGCACGGCGAGGACACCAACGGGCGCGGCCTGGAGCTGGTGGACGGCCTGGCCGACCGGTGGGGTTGGCAGCGCGAGGGCGCCGGCAAGAGCATCTGGTGCGAGGTGGACCGGGGCGTGCCGATGAAGCCTCCGACGCCGGCGGGCGGCTCGTCGGTGGGTTCGGTGGCGTCGGCGGCGGGTTCGGTGGCCGGCTCGGCGGGACCGGCTGCCGCCTCGGTGCACTGTTGACGGTTCGTGGCGGTTTGTTCACTCTGGGGTGAGCGATTCGTTGCGAGGGGACGACGAGGGCGGGCCGGTGCGGCCCTCGACGAGTGCGGGTCGTAGCCGGGTGGCGGCGGGTCGTGCCGTGCTCGGGGCGCGCGCGAGTGCGCCGCCACCCGTAGCTCGCAGGCTCACCAGCACAGGCTCACCAGCTCACAGCACGGCGACCGGTGCGACCGGTGTGCCCGTACCGCCCACGAAGGGCTCGGGCATCGCGGAGAGCAGGAACGCGTACTGCTCGCGCTGTGCACAGGCTGTGGACAGACTTTCCAGATTCCAGTTCTGCCCCTGGAGCATCCCCATCTCGACCAGGTCGAGGGCGTGCACGGGCAGCCAGAGGTTCTCGATCTCCGGCGGGAAGATCTCGAAGGTCAGCGTGTCGTTGGCGACGGCGGCGACGTCGTGGGCGTGGAACCACTCGGGCGTACGGACGGAGAGGCCGGGGGACGGGAACGCGTAACCGTGCTTGTCCCCGGCGAGGTACTGCTGGATCTGCCCGGTCCGTACGAGGACGATGTCGCCGGCCCGGACGGAGACCCGGCCGAATTCGGCGGCCTCGTCGAGGTCTTCGGGGGTGACCGCGTGGTCGCCGGGCAGCCGGTCGAGGCCCTTGGCGGCGGCGACATCGAGGAGGACACCGCGGCTGACGATGTGGCGGGCAGTGTGGATGCCGCTGTACTCGGAGCGGCCGTGCGGGGTGATGGTGGCGGCGGGGCGGCCGTTGTAGATCTTGCCGGAGTGCGAGACGTGGGTGAGGGCGTCCCAGTGGGTGGCGGCCTGAAGGCCGAAGGTCACGGCATCGTCGCTGGTGGCGACGGTGCCGGGGCCGAAGAGCTCCTGGTTGATCTGGACCATGACGTGGAGCGGGTTGACCCGGCCGGGGATCATGCCGGTCTGCACGCCGTCCTGCTTGAGGTCGAGGGCGAGGGGGACGCGGTGACCGGAGCGGACGGTGGCGACGGCGTCCCGTACGACGTCGTCGGTGATGAGGTTGAGCGTCCCGATCTCGTCGTCCTGGCCCCAGCGGCCCCAGTTGTTGACGCGCTTGGCGATGTCATGGAATGCGACGGGAAGTTGGGACGGAGGTACTGAAGGTTGGGACGCGGGATCTGACATCGGGGCCTCCGCGGGTCTTGTTCTCCGGTATCTGACGGGTCGTAGAATCCAGCTGACGAACGAATCTAACGGACCGTCAGAAAGTGCGGGAAGGGGCCGGGCGTGGGGAACTTCTTGGCAGGCAAGGTCGTGGCGGTGACGGGCGCGGGGCGCGGGATCGGCCGCGCGGTGGCCCTCGCGTGCGCGGCGGAGGGCGCGAAGGTCGTCGTCAACGACTACGGGGTCTCCATCGAGGGCGGAGAGCCCACGTCGGAGGTCGCGTTGGGGGTGGTGAAGGAGATCGAGGCGGCGGGGGGCTCGGCGGTCGCGGTCGCCGACGACATCTCGACGATGGCGGGCGGACAGCGGATCGTCGATGTCGCGCTCGCGGAGTACGGGCGGATCGACGGGGTCGTGTGCGTGGCGGGGATCCTGCGCGAGCGGATGCTCTTCAACATGTCCGAGGAGGAGTGGGACCCGGTCGTCGCGACGCACCTGAAAGGGACGTTCACGGTCTTCCGGGCGGCGTCGGCGGTGATGCGCAAGCAGGGCGCCGGAACGCTGATCGGCTTCACGAGCGGCAACCACCAGGGGTCCGTCGCGCAGGCGAACTACTCGGCGGCGAAGGGCGGCATCATCTCGCTGGTGCGGAGCGCTGCGCTCGGCCTGCACAAGTACGGGGTCACGGCGAACGCGGTGGCGCCGGTGGCGCGGACGCGGATGTCGGCGAACGTCCCGATGGAGCTGAAGGAGATCGGCGAACCGGAGGACGTGGCGGCACTGGTCGTCTACCTGCTCTCGGACCGGGCCCGCGAGGAACGGATCACGGGCCAGGTCTACACGATCGCGGGCCCGAAGATCGCGGTCTGGGCCCAGCCGCGGGAACTGCGCGCCGGCTACGCGGAGTCCGGCGCCTGGACCCCGGAACGCATCGCGGACTTCCTCCCGGGGACGGTGGGCGTGGACCCGATGCCGATGCTGGCCCGCCTGGAGGAGATGGCGAGGGCGGCAGCGGAGGGGGCCAGGCCCAACGGGTAGCGGTGGGGCGGGGTGGGTGCCGCCCCGGCGGAACGCATGCCCGCAACGGGCGAAGCGGGAGAGGGGAGGTCCCCCTCCCCACGCACATGGGAGGAGCACGGTCATGAGAGGTGTCGTCTACGACGGTAAGCAGGTTCAGGTCGTGCACGACCTGGAGGTTCGGGAGCCCGGTCCCGGGGACGTGCTCGTGCGCGTCGCCGCCGCCGGCCTCTGCCACAGCGATCTCGCCGTCATCGACGGCACCATCCCCTTCCCCGCCCCCGTCGTCCTCGGACACGAAGGCGCCGGAGTCGTCGAGGCCGTCGGCCCCGGCGTCACCCATGTCGCCGAAGGCGACCACGTCGCGCTCTCCACGCTCGCCAACTGCGGCGCCTGCGCCGACTGCGACCGCGGCCGGCCCACCATGTGCCGCAAGGCCATCGGGATGCCCAAGCAGCCCTTCTCCCGCAGCGGCACCGGCCAGCCGCTCTACCAGTTCGCCTCCAACTCCTCCTTCGCCGAACGGACCGTCGTCAAGGCCGTCCAGGCCGTGAAGATCCCCAAGGACATCCCGCTCACCTCCGCCGCCCTCATGGGCTGCGGCGTCCTCACCGGCGTCGGCGCCGTCCTCAACCGCGCCAAGGTCGACCGCGGCGAGACCGTCGTCGTCATCGGCACCGGCGGCATCGGGCTCAACGTCCTCCAGGGCGCCCGGATAGCCGGCGCGCTCACGATCGTGGCCGTCGACACCAACCCCGCCAAGGAGGAGACCGCCCGCCGCTTCGGCGCCACCCACTTCCTGACCTCGGCCGACGGAGACGGCGTACGGGACATCCTCCCCACCGGCGCCGACCACGTCTTCGAGTGCGTCGGCCACGTCGGCCTCGTCCGGCAGGCGATCGACCTGCTCGACCGGCACGGCCAGGCGATCCTCCTCGGCATGACCGCGCCCACCGCCGAGGCGAGCTTCCCGCCCGCCGCGATGTTCCTCGACAAGTCCATCCTCGGCTGCCGCTACGGCTCCTCCCGCCCGCAGAAGGACATCGCGCTCTACGCCGACCTCTACCGCGAGGGCCGCCTCCTCCTCGACGAACTCGTCACCGCCACGTACCCCGTGGAGGAGTTCGCGCGGGCCGCGGAGGACGCCGAGCAGGGCAAGGTCGCCCGGGGGGTGCTGACCTTCTAAGGCGGCGAGGTCTTCACTACGGTCAGGGTCATGGCCTACCGCGACATCGTCACCCGCCCCGTCCTCGTCTGGTCGGCCGTCGCCGTCGCGGCCCGGCTGCCGGTCGCGATGGCGCCGCTCGCGCTCGTGTTCCTGGTCCGCGAGCGGCCCGGCGGCTACACCCTCGGAGCCGTACTGGCCGCCGCGTACGTCCTCGGCGAGATCGTCGCCGCGCCCGTCCTCGGCATCCGCCTCGACGCCGAACGGGCCCGGCCGCACCTCGCCGTCGGCCTCGCGGTCGGCGCCCTCGCCTTCACCGGCCTCGGCCTCGGGCTCGCCGGGACCGCGCACCCCGCCGTCCTCGGCGCCCTCGCCTTCCTCGCGGGCGCAGGCCCCGGCGCCGCCCCCGGCGGGCTGCGCGCCCTGCTCACCGGCATGGTCCCGGAGAAGGCCGTCACCCAGGCCCTCTCCATGGAGTCCGTCCTCACCTTCGGCATCTGGGCCGCCGCCCCCGCCCTCGCGACCGGCCTCGCCCTCGGCGTCGGCCCGGGCGTACCGCTGCTGCTCCAGGGCGGGTTGATGGCCGCCGCCGTCGCCGGGCTCTGGGCGCTGCCCGCCGGCTGGCACGTCGAGTCGAAGGGCGGCCCCGGCGAGCCGATGCGCCGCGTCCTCACCCGCGCCTGGCCCGTCTACGTCACCGGCGCGGCCGGCCTGACCCTGCTCGCCCTCGCCGAACTGATCCTCCCCGCGCTCCTCGAACAGCGGGCGATCGGGATCGGCTGGGCGGGGCCCCTGCTGGCCGGGTTCTCGATCGGCTCGGCGGTCGGCGCGTTCGTGTACGGGCTCCGCAGCGGCTGGCCCGGCTCGCTGCCGGTACAGAGCGCGCTCCTCATCCTGGGCGTCTCCACGGGAGTCGCGCTCGTCGCCGTCCTGCCCTGGGCGGGCGCCATCGCGACCGCGCTCGTCCTCGCCGGCCTGCTCCAGGCCCCGGCGATGCTCTCCCGCAACCTGGCCCTCCGCCAGATCCTGCCGCCGAACGCCCTGGCCGCCGGCTACTCGGTGATGTACGCGGCCGTCGGCGCCGGTTACGCCGCGAGCGGCACCCTCGCCGGCGGCCTCCTGAAGGTCGTCGCCCCCTCCACGGCGATCCTCTGCGGCGTCGCCCTGACCCTGCTCCTGACCGCCATCGGCGCGGCGGGCGAGTGGCGCAGGGCCCGCCTGGACGCGCGTGCGGCGGATGAAGGCGCCCACGACGCGGCATGCCCGGACCGCTCCGGTGCCGACTCCGCGCGTACCGCCGGTGCCTAGGTCGTGTCCGGAGGGGGTGTCTCGTCGATCAGGCCGGGCTCGCCGCCGCACCCGTCCGGAATGTCCGCCGGTACGTCGTCGGTGTGACGCCGATCGCCGACTGGAGGTGGGACCGCAGCGACTGCGGTGTACCGAAGCCGGCGTCGCGGGCGACCTGGTCGACCGGCAGGTCCGTGGACTCCAGGAGGTGGCGGGCCCGTTCGACGCGCTGCTGGGTCAGCCACTGACCGGGGCTGATGCCGACCTCCTCGCGGAAGCGGCGCGTGAACGTCCGTACGCTCATCGACTCCCGCACCGCCAGGTCCCGCAGCACGATCGGCTCGTGCAGATGCGCGAGCGCCCAGGCCCGCGCCGAGGTCGTCGTCGACGCCCCGGCCTCGGGGAGCGGCCGCTCGATGTACTGGGCCTGCCCGCCGTCCCGGTGCGGCGGTACGACGGTCCTGCGGGCGACCTCGTTGGCGACGGCGCTCCCGTGGTCCCGGCGCACGATGTGCAGGCACAGGTCGATCCCGGCCGCGACGCCCGCCGAGGTCAGCACGTCCCCGTCGTCGACGAAGAGGACGTCCGCGTCGACCCGCACCTTCGGGAAGAGCCGCTGGAAGTGCGCGGCCGAGGCCCAGTGCGTGGTGGCGGGCCGCCCGTCGAGGTATCCGGCGGCGGCGAGGACGTACCCGCCCGTGCAGATGGAGACGAGCCGGGTCCCGGGCCGGATGTGCGCGAGCGCGGCCGCGAGCTCGTCGGTCAGCCGGCCCTCGTCGTACACCGGGCCCAGTTCGTACGAGGCGGGCACGACGACCGTGTCCGCGGTGGCGAGCGCCTCCGGGCCGTGCTCCACCTGGATCGCGAAGTCCGCGTCCGTCGGGACCGGGCCCGCGACCGGCGCACAGGTGACGATCTCGTACAGCGGCCGGCCCCCGGCGTCCTTGGCGCGGCCGAAGATCCGGTGGGGAATCCCCAGCTCGAAGGGGAGGAGGCCGGGCAGGGCCAGGACGGCGATACGGTGCGGCACAGAAAATCCCTTGGTGGTCCAGACCATTTGCTGCTAGAAGTCGGAGCCGTGACGACGGACAAGCAGACCGACAGCCGCGACCACTTCGACGAGTACAAGTCCGGCGGTCGGGGTGCCATTCCCGGCACCGTTCCTGTCGAGGCCCCCGCCCTATGGAATCGCGACTTCCGGCTCTTCTTCGTGGCCCGCGCCGCCGCCGTCTTCGGCGAGGGCATGGTGCCCGTCGCCCTCGCCGCCGGACTGCTCGGCGCCGGGTACCCCGGCTCCTCCGTCGGCTACGCCCTCGGCGCCTGGATCGGGCCCTTCGCGCTGTTCGTCATCGTCGGCGGGGTCCTTGCCGACCGGTTCACAGCCCGCCGGATGATGGTCCTCGCCGACCTGATGCGGCTGCCCGGCGCGGCAGTCCTCGCCGTCGCCTTCGCCCTCGGCAGCCCGCCCCTCTGGGCGGTGTACGCGCTGAGCGCCCTCAGCGGCATCGGCGCCGCGCTCTTCCAGCCCGGAGTCGCGTCCACGATCCCGCGCATCGCCCCCGACGTGCAGCGCGCCAACGCCGTGCTGCGGGTCGTCGAGTCGCTGATGACCATGGCGGGCCCGGCCGTCGCGGGCGTCCTCGTCGCGCTCACCGGCGGCGCGGGCGCCGCCTTCGGTCTCAACGGCGCGACCTTCGCCGTCAGCGCGGTCTGTCTCACCCTGATGCGGCTCCCCGCCCTGCCCGCCGACTCGGTCCGGCGCGGCTCGCTGCGGGCCGAGATGGCCGTCGGCTGGCGGGAGTTCACGGCCCGGAGGTGGCTGTGGGGCGTGATCGCGATCTGGACGGTGTACGGGTTCACGGTCGCCGGGCCGATGGTGCCGCTGACCGCGACCCTGGTGACCGGCGACCACGGCTCGGCCACGTACGGCTGGCTGATGGCCGTCGCGGGCGCGGGCAACGCGGCCGGCGGGCTGCTCGCCCTGCGGCTGCGGCCCCGCCGCCCGCTCGCTGCGGGCGCGGTCGCCCTGCTCGGCCTGCCGGTCAACCTCGCCCTGCTCGGCTTCGGCGCGCCCGTCGCCGTACTCGCGCTCGGGCAGGTCCTGGGCGGCGCGGCCTTCGCGTTCTGGCTGGTGATGTGGTCGACCTCGGTCCAGACGCACGTTCCGCAGGACGCGCTGAACCGGATGCACGCGTACGAAGTGGCGGGCTCGCTCCTGATGATGGCCGCGGGCCGGGCGCTCGCGGGCCCGGTCGCGGAGGCGGTCGGCACGGAGCAGGTTCTGCTGGCGGGGGCGGTGATCGCGGTCCTGGTGGTCGTGGCCCTGCTGGTGGTCCGGCCGATCAGGACGCTGCCCCGGGCGTAGCCGGACGCTGCCCCGGGCGTAGCCAGGGCGTGGCCCCCGCGACTGCCGGTACGGTCCCCGCATGTCTGAAGTCCGGTTGACCACGCCCTCGTACCTCGTGCTCGGCATCATCGACAAGCTCGGCGAGGCCAGCCCGTACGACGTGAAGGTGGAGGCGGCGCGCACGGTGGCGCCCTTCTGGTCGATGCCGCACGCGCAGGTCTACGCCCAGTGCGACCGCCTCGTGGAGGCCGGTCTGCTCTCCGAGGCGCGGCAGCCGGGCGGGCGGAACCGGCGCCTGATGCGGCTCACGGAGGCGGGTGCGGAGGCCCTGGCCGGCTGGCTCGCCGACCCCGCGTTCGTCCCGGTCGAGGCGCGCGAACGGGGCATCCTCAAGCTCTGGTTCGGGGCGAGCCCGCGCGTGCACGCCCCGGTCCAGGTCGAGGAGCACCGGCGGACCCTGGACGAGTACGAGGGGCTCGCGGCGAGCGTGGGGGAGCTGCTGACGCGCGGGCAGCGGGAGGCGCTGGAGTTCGGCATCCGGTACGAGCGGATGATGGTCGATTTCTGGCAGTGGGTGGAAGAGCGCGAGTCGTGACCTTCGTGTCCTGACCTCTGTGCAGACCGTTGACCGCCGGTAACACCCGCCTCTACCTTCCTCCATAGTCCAGAAAGGACTATCCGCGAAGGCGCGAGGGAGCGGCTGATGGATGTGCGGTGGGGGAGGGTCGCCGTCGTCGCGGTGACCGTGAGCTGTGTGGCGTACGCGCCGGTCGCCATGACCCAGTTGTGGCCGTACGCCTCGCCCGGGGCGCCCGCCTTCGGCGAGTGGATCATGGGCCGGATGGTGTCGCCGGAGTACGTCGCCGAGGTCGTGAAGGACCGGATCGGACCGTACGGCCGCAGCCTCGTCCCGCTGATCGTCCACTCGGTCCTGGGCGGCCTGCTCATGCTGCTCGGCCCGGTCCAGTACCTCTCGGCCGTCCGCCGCAGGCGCCGGCTGCACCGGGTCGCCGGGACCGTGTTCGCGGTCACCGTGTACGCCTCGATGGCGGGCGCCGCGCTCTATCTGGCCCGTACGGCACCTGAGGACGCGTTCAGCGGCGCCGCGTTCTGGGTCGTCCTCGCCACGATCCTCGTCGGCACCGTGGGCAGCGTGACCCTCGGCGTCCTCGCGGCCCTCGCCCGCTTCCCGGACCTGCACCAGCGGTGGATGCTGCTCTGCTACGGCTACCTGATGACCGCGCCCCTGCTCCGGCTCGAATGGGGCGGCCTGCCCTGGCTGTTCCCCGGTCTCTCCATGGCCGAGATCAACCGGATCGCGGTCATGCACCTGGGCTCCGTGGTCGTGTTCGGGGCGCTGCTCGCCTCGCGCGCCCTCGACCGGCGGACCACCGTCCCCGGCGTCGAGGGCACCTGGTGCCCGACGCCCGTCCTCGTCGCCGCGCACGTGGCGGGCGCGGCGGGGCTCGCCTGGATCACCTTCGCCCTCCTGGACGGCCCGGGGCCGGAGGGGCCTCGGCTGCTCCTCGGGTACCTGGTCCCGTACGCCGTGACGTACGCGGTCATGGCCGCCCGGCACGTGCGCGCGGGGCGGCGGGGCGCCGCGTGGCCGCGCGAGGAGTGGCGGCTGCACCTCGCCGCGCTCTGCCTGGCCCCGGTGTTCTCGGCGGGCGCGACCCTCGTACTGGAACGGCTCGTCCACCTCGACGCGTGGACGTCCCTCGTCGCGGGCGTGGCCATCGGCTGCGGGGTCATGGCGTTCGCGGCGACCTGGATGGTGAGCCTGCGGGTGATGCACGGCCGCGAGGTGCTCGCGCGGCGGAAGCGGCCGCGGGCGGGGGAGGACGCGGGGACGGCGGGGACGGCGGAGGCGGCGGAGGCGGCGGGTACGGCGGAGGCGGCGGAGGGTGCGGTGAAGGCATGACCCGAGCGGGGAGTGCGGGGCGCGAACTGGCCCCGGGCATCGTGCTGTTGGCGAACGTCGTGGCCGTCGTGAGCCTCATGGCGGGCGCGCTTCTCGCCGTCGCGAGCATGGTCGGGTACGCGGCCGGTGCCTGGACCTCTCCCGAGGCGCTCAGCCCCGGGCTCGTCGGGGCGGCGATGGTGGGCGTGGCGCCCGCGCTGTTCACGGTCGGCCGGGCGCGCGTCTGGGAGGAGGCGCGGACGCTCGTCCTGCCCCTGGCGGTCGTGCTCGTGGGCCTGTTCGTGGTGAGCGTGGTCAACGGCGAGGCGCTGTGGGTGGCGCGGGGCGGCTCGCTCTTCCTCGTCCTCTTCAGCCTCGGCTGGGTCGCGACGCTCGGGGCGCTCGCCGCCTGGGCGGTGCTGTGTCTCGTACTCCAGTACCGGCGCCCGCGGTCCGGGCCACCGGAGCGCGCGGCCCCGCTCCCCGGCTGGTCGAAGCCGGCGCTCGCGGTCCTCGGCTCGGGGTGGTCGGGCATCGGCGCGGGCCTGCTGGTCCTTCCGGGCTTCTGGTCCGCCTTCGTGCCGTGGCCGGTGAACCGCGCCGACGCGCAGGGCCTGGGGGTGTGGGCGCTCTCGCTCGGAGTCGGCGTGCTCGGCGCGCTGGCCGAGGACGACCTGGCCCGCCTCCGCCCGGCCCTGCTCGCCGTCCCCTCCGTGGCGCTCGCGGCGGGCGCGGTCCTCGCCGTCCACGCGCCGGACGTGCGGTGGTCGTCGGGCCCGGGGCTCTCACTGGTGGTGCTGCTCGCGGGCCTGCTGGTGACCGGGGTGACGGGCAGGATGCTGTGGGGACGGGCAACGGCCGAACGGGCGGCCTGATGTCCCGATCCTTGCGAAAGCTGTCATTCGGGCCAATGGTGGGGAGGGGTGCGTCCCAGGAAGCTGTGTGACGTGCCCCAGACAACCAACACCAACGCGCCGCTCACCCCCGCCCCCGCCCCCACCCCCACCTCCAAGTCCTCCCGCACACCCCGCATCCACCGCGCGTGGTTCGTCGCGGTCGTCACCTTCGTCACGATCATCGGGGCGGCGGCCTTCGCCTCGCTGCCGGGGCTGCTGATCGAGCCGCTGCACGGCGAGTTCGACTGGTCGCGCGGCACGATCGGCTTCGCGGTGTCGGTGAACCTCGCGCTCTACGGCCTGACGGCACCGTTCGCCGCCGCGCTGATGGACCGCTTCGGCATCCGCAAGGTCGTCGCGGTCGCGCTGAGCGTGATCGCGCTCGGCTCGGTGCTCACGGTGTGGATGACGGAACCGTGGCAACTCGTCCTGTACTGGGGCATCCTGGTCGGTCTCGGCAGCGGCTCCATGGCGCTCGCGTTCGCGGCGACGGTGACGAACCGGTGGTTCGTGGCGCGGCGCGGTCTGGTGACCGGGATCCTGACGGCGGCCGGCGCGTCGGGCCAGCTGGTCTTCCTGCCGCTGCTCTCCTGGCTGGTCGAGAACGAGGGCTGGCGCCCGGCGGCCGTGACCGTCGCGCTCTCCGCCCTCGCGGTCGTCCCCTTCGTCTGGCTGCTGCTCCGTGACCACCCCGCGGACGTGGGCCTCGCCCCGTACGGCGGGGAGTACGTCCCGAAGCCCGCCCCGGTCACGGGCGCGGCGCGGCGGGCCGTGACCGTCCTCCTCAAGGCGGCCCGTACGGGCCCGTTCTGGCTCCTCGCCGGTACGTTCGCGATCTGCGGGGCCTCGACGAACGGCCTGGTGAAGACCCACTTCGTACCGGCCGCCCACGACCACGGCATGCCGATCACCGCGGCGGCCGGGCTGCTCGCCGTGATCGGGGTCTTCGACGTCGTCGGCACGATCGCCTCGGGCTGGTTCACGGACCGCTTCGAAGCGCGCCGCCTGCTGGCGGTGTACTACGCGCTGCGGGGCGTGTCCCTGCTCTTCCTGCCGATGCTGCTCGCGCCGACGGTCCACCCGCCGATGCTCTTCTTCATCGTCTTCTACGGCCTTGACTGGGTGGCCACCGTCCCGCCGACGATCGCCCTGTGCCGCGAGCACTACGGCGAGGACAGCGCGATCGTCTTCGGCTGGGTCCTCGCCTCCCACCAGGTCGGCGCCGCGGCCGTCGCCTTCGCGGGCGGCGTGGCCCGTGACGTCTTCGGCTCCTACGACGTCGTCTGGTACGCCTCGGGCGCCCTCTGCGCGGCAGCGGCCCTGATGGCCCTGGTCATCCGCCGCCGGCCCACTTTGGTCACCGAGGCGGGTCCTCGCCCGTGAGCCCGTCGACGGATTCGCGGATGAGGTCGGCGTGACCGGCGTGGCGGGCGTACTCCTCGACGAGGTCCAGGAGGATGCGGCGGAGGTTGGGGCGTTCGCCGCTCCGGGTGGTGAAGGCGCCGAGCTGGTCGAGGCCGCCCGTGCTGAGCGCCTCGTCGACGACGGCACGGGAACGGGCGACCGACTCCCGCCAGAGGGTGAGCAGCTGCCCGGGGGAGTCGTCGGCGGCGGAACGGTAGTCCCAGTCGGGCGTGGTCTCCCAGTCGACGGCGTCCCAGGGCGCGCCGACGGGCGTGCCGAGCCACAGCCGGGCGAAGTGACTGTCCTCGATGTGCGCCAGGTGCTTGAGCAGGCCGCCCAGCGTGACGGCGGACGCGCCGACGGTGGCGCGCAGGCCGGCGGAGTCCAGGCCGGAGCACTTCCAGGCCAGCGTGGCCCGCTGGCGTTCGAGCGCACCGAGGACGGCAGCCGCCTCACTGCCGGCGAGCGGGGGTTCGGGCCAGGTCTCGGTCGTGGGCTCGGTCATGGCTTCGGTCGTGTTCTCGGTCATGGACGCCGACCCTAGCCAGGGCTCCGATCGCCGCGCAGCCACCAGGAGTTCGTCTTGCCGATGCTCGGCCCGGGCCAGGGCGGAAGATATGGTTCGCGCCATGGACATACCCGACTGGGCTGTATGGATCGCCCTCGGCCTGGCCGTCTTCCAGGCCCTCGGCCTCGTCACCGTCGTCCGCCGGCTGCGCGGAGCCGACGCCGCGGCGCGCACCGGGGCACGGCTCGATCTGCTGGACACCGTCGGCGGCATGGTGCTCTTCGCCGGCGTGATGCTGGCCCTGCTGGTGGGGGACCGCTGGTTCTGGCTCACCCTCGTCGGCGCCGCGGTCATCGGCGTCGGCTACGCCGTGAAGGGCGTGCTCCTGCTCCGCTCCCGCCGCCGGCCCGCGGCCTGAGGTTCTAGCCGCTGAACCGCCCGAACCGCCCCCGGTGGAACAGCAACGGCTCGCCCTCGCCCGCGCCCAGGGCCTCCACCCGGCCCACCACGATCAGGTGGTCGCCGCCCGTGTGGACGGTGGCGATCGTGCAGTCGATCCAGGCCGGGGCGCCGGCCAGGCGGGGGGAGCCCGTCGCCGGGGCGGCGTCGTAGGGCACCCCCGCGAACTTGTCCGCGCCGCTCTTCGCGAAGCCCAGGCACAGCTCCCGCTGGTCCGCGCCCAGGACGTTCACGCAGAAGACCCCCGCCCGGGCGAGCCGGGGCCAGGTCGTCGACGTACGGGCGACCATGAAGGCCACCAGGGGCGGGTCGAGGGAGAGCGACGCGAAGGACTGGCAGGCGAAGCCGGTCGGGCCGTCGGGATCGAGGGCCGTCACGACGGTGACCCCGCTCGCGAAGTGCCCGAGGACGCGCCGGAACTCGGCGGGGTCCACGAGCAGCCGCTCGTCCTCCCCGACCGCCCGCAGCCGGGGCCGCGGGAGCGCTTCGACGGCCGTCGGCGATCCGGCCGACCTGAGGTATCGGACGGCGGTGGCCGCCATCCCAGCGTGTCCCATCATGTCCCCCATTGAAGCTGACGATCCGTCAGATAGGAACCCGTGTGCCGAGGGGGCCCCGTCCACCGCATGGCGGGTACAGGGCCGTGTTGATCGGGTGAACCGGTCGAGGCGCCCGTGATCCGGCCGCCACGTGCCGCGTTGCCGACGACCTCCGGGCCCTGACTCGGGGACGGCTCAACGCCCCTCGTACCGAGCCGTCCTCCGCTCCACGAAGCTCGCCACGCCCTCGTTCGCGTCCCGGGTCGTCATGTTGATCTCCTGCGCCGCCGCCTCCGCCGCGAAGGCGGCGGTGCGGTCGGAGTCCAGGGAGGCGTTCACCAGCTGCTTCGTGAGCGCGAGCGCCCGCGTCGGGCCCTGGGCCAGGCGTTCGGCCCATTCCCGCGCGGTCTTCTCCAGCTCCTCGGCCGGCACCACCCGGTTCACCAGGCCCAGTTCCCTGGCCTCGGGCGCCGTCACCGCGTCGCCGAAGAACATCAGCTCCTTCGCCCGCTGCGGCCCGATCAGCCGGGGCAGCAGGTACGCCCCGCCGCCGTCCGGTACGAGGCCACGGCGTACGAACACCTCGATGAACCTGGCCGGTTCCGCCGCGAGCACCAGGTCGCACGCGAACGCCAGGTGCGCCCCGATCCCGGCCGCCGTCCCGTTGACCGCCGCGATCACCGGCTTCTCGCAGTCCATGACCGCCGCGATGAACCGTTGCGCCCCCAGCCGGATCGTCCGCGCCACGTCCCCCGGGACACGGTCCCCGGACGCGGGCGTGCCCCGCAGGTCCGCGCCCGCGCAGAAGCCCCGGCCCGTGGCCGTCAGGACCACCGCCCGTACGTCCGGGTCGGCCGAGGCCTCCCCGAGCAGCGCGATGATCCGCTCCCGCTGGTCCCAGGTGACCGCGTTCATCGCCTCGGGCCGGTTGAGCGTGATCCACGAGACGCCGTTCTCGACGGTGTGCAGGACGTCGGTCATGAAGGTCTCCTCAAGGGTCTCCTCAGCGGCACACCGCGAGCGCGTCGAGCGCCACCGCGCCCTGGCCCCGGGGCAGCACCATCAGCGGGTTGATGTCCAGTTCGGCGAGGTCGCCGTCCAGCTCGAGGGCCATCCGCTGCACCCGCAGCACGACCTCGACCAGCGCGTCCACGTCCGCCGGCGGAGCTCCCCGTACGCCCTTCAGCAGAGCCTGCCCGCGCAGCTCCCCGAGCATGTCCCTGGCCTGGTCCTCGCCGAACGGCGGCACGCGCACGGCCGCGTCGTTCAGGACCTCCACCAGGACGCCCCCGAGCCCCACCGTGACCGTCGGGCCGAAGAGCGGGTCGCGGGTCACGCCCACCACCATCTCGACCCCGCGCCCCACCAACTGGCAGACCAGGATCCCGTCGAGGTCCACCCCTTCGTAGCGCGCGATGTCGGTGAGCTCCCGGTACGCGTCCCGGACCTGGCTCGCCGAGGTCAAGCCGACCTTCACCAGGCCGAGTTCGGTCTTGTGGGCGAGCTGCGCGCCCGAGGCCTTCATCACCACCGGGTAGCCGACGAGCCCGGCCGCCCGGACCGCCGCCGCCGCGCTCGTCACCAGCTGCTCGCGCGGCACCCGGATCCCGTACGCCCGGAGCAGCTGCTTCGCCGCGTGCTCGCTGAGCTGCCGGCCCGGCCGCATCAGGGCCTGCGCCTTGCGGAAGGACGGGGACGGGGTGCGCGGGGCCTCGTCGAAGGGGGAGCGGTAGGCGGTGGTGAAGCGGTGGTGGTCGAGGTAGGCCTTGACGGCCCCGATGCAGTTGGCGAACGTACGGAAGGTGGCGACGCGCGAGGAGCCGAGCAGGGTCTCCCGGTAGGCCGCCTCCGTTCCGACCGGCGACCCCCACACCACGCACACCAGCTTGTCGGTGGTCTCGGCCGCCTCCACGAGGTCCTGCGCGAGCTTGTCGCTCATGGGCGGGAAGGGGCCGGTGATGGGGCAGATCAGGACGCCGACGGACGGGTCGGCGAGGATCGCGTCGATGATCTTCCGGCCGCGCCAGTCGCCGACCGGGTGGCCGCCGTTGTCGACGGGGTTCGCGACGTTCAGGTACTCCGGTATCCACTGGTGCAGCTCGTCCTGCTTGGCCTCGGGGAGGGTGGGCAGGTGGAGTCCGGCCGCCGTGGCCAGGTCGGAGAAGTGCGCGCCGGTGCCGCCGGAGATCGAGTACACGACGACGCCGTCCGCGACCGGCTTGCGCGCGCGGGCCAACAGGGCGGAGGTGTCCTGGAGTTGGTCGAGCCCGTCGACCCGGATCACGCCGTACTGGCGCATCGCCGCGTCCACGACCTGGTCCGCACCGGTGAGCTTGCCGGTGTGCGACGCGGCCATCCGCGCGCCGGTCTCGGTCCGCCCGACCTTCACGGCGACCACGGGCACGCCCTCGCGGGCCGCGCGGTCGGCGGCGAGGAGGAAGGAGCGGCCGTCCTTGAGCCCCTCGACGTAACAGGCGATGGCCCCCACCTCCGGCCGGGTCGCGAAGTACGAGATGAAGTCGGCGGTCTCCAGATCGGCCTCGTTGCCGGTCGGCGCCCAGTGGGAGAGCCGTATCCCCAGCTCCTGGAGAGTGTGGACGGGCCGTCCCTGGTGGCCCGACTGCGTGATGAGTGCGATCGCGGGCCCGTCGAGGTCGCCCCTGAACCGCTCGAAGGCGTTGAGGTTGGTGTTCGGGCCGAGGAGGCGGATGCCGGAGCGCCGTACGGCGTCGGTGAGACGTTCCTGCGCGGCGGCCCCCGCGTCGCCGGTCTCGGCGAACCCGGAGGCGAAGGCGACCGCGAACCTCACCTTGGCCTCGGCGAGCTCCTCGATCACGGGGAGCGGGTCGGCGACCAGCAGGACGGCGAGGTCGACGGGTTCGGCGAGCTCGCCGACGGACGGTACGCAGTCGATCCCGAACACGGTCGTACGGGTCGGGTGCACCGGTACGAGCCGGGCGCCGACCCGCTCGGCCCAGGCGATCAGCTGCCGCGTGATCCCGGTGTTGGGCCGCCCCTCGGCGTCGGAGGCCCCGACGACGGCGACGGACCCGGGCCGGAAGAACCGGTCGAGGTCCGGCACGGCCGCGTGCAACGGCCGCCCGCTGACGTCCACGTCGCCCTGGACGGCGGTCACGCCGTGCACGACGTGACCGCTCGGCCCGGGGTGCTCGCCGCAGGCGACCACGCGGGCGCGGAGATCGGTGGTGAAGGTGCCGTGAGTCGATCCGAGCATCGTTCCGCTCCACCCTTCCGCCCATCACGATTACCTGACGCTCAGTCAGATTACAGAACTGACGGCAAGTCAGGAATGGTCGGGACGTGAGGATCTCGGGAGAGGAAGCGCTTGTCGCCTTGCGCGCCTTCCTGATCGCCGGCGTCGCCCACCGTGCGGACGCGCCGCCGACGGGCGGGCGCGGGAGGGTGCGGGCGGGCGAGGGTGGACGCGGGAGGGTGCGGGCGGGCGCGGGTGCCACCCCGATCGCCCGCGCCGACTACCCGGCGGACCGGGCGGACGCCTTCCCGATCGCCCGCGCGATCCGCTCCGCGTCGATCGCCATCTCGCGGAGCATCCCGCTGATCGGGTTCGTGAACCCGGTGAAGTAGAGCCCCGGCGCCTCGCGCGGCGTCCGCGCCCCGTGCGCCGTCGGGCGGCCCCGCTCGTCCAGGACGCCGAGGTGGCCGACGAGCGGCTCCAGGGCGCGGCGGTAGCCCGTCGCCGCGATCACCGCGTCCGGGGTGATCGCCGAGCCGTCCGCGAGGACGACCTTGTCGCCGTCGAAGGAGGCGACCGCGCTCACGATCTCCACCTTGCCCTGCCGCACCGCGTCGATCAGGCCCACGTCCTGCACCGGGATCGCCCCCTCGCGCACCCGCGAGTACAGCCCGGTGTCGGGGCGGGGCAGTCCGTGGTCGGAGAGGTCCGGTACGGCGACGCGCGCCATCAGCTCGCCCGCCTTGTCCACCAGGCGTACCGGAAGGCGTCGCACCAGGATGCCGGTGCGCTGGGCGGGCCAGCCTGCCGTCGAGCGGCGCACGATGTGCGGGACCGTGCGCACCGCGAGCCGTACCCGCGCCGCCCCGCCCTCGACGAGGTCGGCCGCGATCTCGGCGCCCGTGTTCCCGGCGCCGACGACGAGGACGTCACGGCCGGCGTACGGGGCGGGGTTGCGGTACGCGCTCGCGTGGGCGAGCTCGCCGCCGTACGAGTCCAGGCCCGGCCACTCGGGCAGGCGCGGGGTGTGGTTGTAGCCGGTGGCGACGACCACGGCCCGCCCGGTCAGCCGGCGCCCGCCGGTCGCGTGCAGGAGCCAGTCCTCGCCGGCCCGCTCGACGCGGTCGACCTCGACGCCGGTCACGATCTCCAGCTCGTGCACGTCGGCGTACTTCTCCAGGTACCGCACGACGTCCGCGCGGGCGACCCAGCGTCCGAAGGAGCGGGGCATCGGGAGGCCCGGGAGCGCGGAGAGCCGGCGGGTCGTGTGCAGCCGCAGCCGGTCGTAGTGCGAGCGCCAGGAGGCGCCGACCGCGTCGGACTTCTCCAGGACGACGGCCCGGACGCCCTGCGCGCGCAGCGAGGCGGCGACGGCGAGCCCGCCGGGCCCGCCCCCGATGACGTATACCGGGTGATCGGGTCTGGATTGGGGGGTGTTGGCCATGAGTGCTCAGCGTAACGAGCTGCTCACTTGTTGGGTCTCGGTCAAGAGGGGGTTCGGTTGCGAAACGGTCACGCCTGGGTGGAATCCATGAAGGCGTGCGGGGGTCTTGCGCGGCCGGAGTCCCATCCGCTGAACTGGCGTCCACAACTGACGTACCGTCAGATTCAACGGAATCGGTCGGATCTCGGGAGGGGCAGGTATCGCCGATGCAGACCGTCTGGCTCACCGGCGCCGAATGGCTCGCCGTCCTCCGCATCGGCCTCGGCCTGTGGTGGCTGGAGAGCTGGCGCCACAAGGACAAGAAGGGCTGGTTCGAGCGCGGCACCGGCATAGCCTGGGCGGCCGACGTCGCCGGGAAGCACCGCTGGCCGTTCGTGAAGCGCGGCTTCGAGTCGATCGTCGCCCCGCGCCCCAAGCTGATGGCGTACGTCGTCGTCTACGCCGAACTCGCCCTGGCCCTCGGCCTGATCTTCGGCTTCCTCACCCCGATCGCCCTGGTCGGCGGCCTGCTCCTCAACCTCCTCTACCTCGTCCTCATGATCCACGACTGGGCCGAGCAGGGGCAGAACGCGATGATGGCGCTGATCTCGCTCGTCGCGCTCTTCGCCCTGTCCTGGCAGACCTGGTCCCTCGACCACGCGATCGGACTCTTCTGATGACGGCCGCCGACCCCGACATCGACGCCTTCACCCGCCCCTACTGGGAGGCCGCGGGCGAAGGCCGCCTGCTGCTCAGGCGCTGCGCCGGCTGCGCCCGGGCGCACCACTACCCGCGCGAGTTCTGCCCGCACTGCTGGAGCGAGGACGTGAGCTGGGAGCCCGCGAGCGGCCGGGCGACGCTCTACACCTGGTCGGTCGTCCACCGCAACGACCTGCCCCCCTTCGGCGCACGCGTCCCGTACGTGGCGGCGGTGGTCGACCTCGCCGAGGGCCCGCGGATGATGACCGAGGTGGTGGGGGTGGCGGAGGGGGGACTCCGGATCGGGATGGCCCTGGAGGTCACGTTCCGTACGGAGGGTGAGACCCGAGTCCCCGTCTTCCGCGCGTCCTCAGAGCGCTGAGATGTTCCGCCAGAGCTGAGCCCGGTCGCCCGAATCGCAGGCGTACGTGGTCAGGAACGGCGGTCCGACGATCATGCACTCCCCGTTGCTCACGTTCATGATCGTCCGGCCGGAGGACGTCGTGGTGTGGATCTTCCACGACTGCTTGCTGGTGCCGTTGCAGGTCTCGACGCCGACGCCGCCGGGGTTCCCGCCCGCCTGGAGGCAGCGCCCGGTCTTCTTGTTGACCAGCCGGAAGGTGCCGTTCGCCCCCGCCGAGTAGGTCCAGGCGTACGAGGCGGTGCCACTGTTGTTGGGCACGGAACCGCACTCGTGGGTGTTGGCGAAGATGCCGTACCCCGGGTTGTACTCGACCACGCACTCGCCGCTCGAGACGTTCTCCAGGGAGTACGTCCCCGAGGGCGTCGAGCCGCCGCCGGAGGGCGGGGGCGCGGGGCGCGTGGTCTTCGGGGCGGACGGGTCGGAGCCCCCGCCGCCCGAGGGGTTGGAGCCGCCGCCCGATGCGGCGCCCCCTCCGCCGTCGCCCGGTACGGTGCCGGTGCCACCCGCCGCCGCGCCGCCGGCCCCACCGCCGGCCGCCGCACCACCGGCGGCGGCACCGGAACCGCCCGGCCCCGACGGCTGCCCCGAGGGCGACCCCGGCGCGGACGACCCCGACGCGGAGGGCGACGTGGAGGAGGACGGGTTCACGTTCGTCGGCGCGGAGTTGCCGGGCGCCGGTTGCGAGGAGGTGGCGGACGGCCCCGCCGCCGAGGAATCGGGCCCGCCGCCCTGCCGGCCGATCTGGTACGGGCCGAGGGCGACGACCAGGGTGGTGCTGGTGGCCACGAAGACGGGGACGGCGAGCATGACGAACCGATTGCGTCGCTCCGGCCGCCGGCCGGCGGCGCTGGGGCCGGTGACGGCCGCCGCGTCGGCGCCCGCGGTCGACGGCTCCTTCGAGTCGCGCTGCACGAGCGCCACGGTCCCGATGTCCTGGACGGAATCGGCGCCCCCGGCCTCCTCGCCGGCTGTGGGGTCCGCGAGTTCGGCGAGCTCCTCGGCCGTGGGCGCGGTCGCGGCGAACGCGTCCCGTGCCTCGACGGGCGCCATGACGGCGGCCGGCCAGGGGGTGTCGTCGGCGTAGTCCTCCGTCAGCTCGACGACCTCGGCGGCGGTCGGCCGGGCGGCGGGGTCCTTGGCGAGGCAGGAGCGGACGAGGTGGGCCAGGGCGGGGGCGGTCTCCGCGAGCCGCCCGAAGTCGGGGTCCGCGTGGACGACGCGGTAGAGCATGCCGGGCCCGGAGCCGTCGCCGAAGGGAGGGCGGCCGGTCGCCGCGTACAGCAGCAGGCTGCCGAGGGCGAAGACGTCCGCCTGACCGGTCAACTGGGGGTCGGCGACCGCCTGTTCGGGGGCCATGTACGCGGGCGTTCCGATGACCATGCCGGTCCTGGTGAGGCGGCTCTGGTCCGCCGCGCGCGCGACGCCGAAGTCGATGAGCGAGAGACCGTCGGAGGTGAGCATCACGTTGGACGGCTTGAGGTCCCGGTGCACCATGTCGGCGGCGTGCACCGCCCGCAGCCCGGCCGCGGCCTCCCGCAGCAGCCGCCACAGAGCCTCGGTGGGCAGCGGCCCGCCGTTCAGCCTGAGGGCTTCGTTGAGGGTGACGCCGGGGATGTACTCGGTCGCGAACCACGGCGGCTTCGCCGTCCGGTCGCTCGCGAGCAGCCGCACACTGGCCCCGCCGGGCAGCCGGGCCAGGTTGTCGAGCTCGTGCCCGAAGTGGTTGAGGAAGTCGGCGTCCTCGGCGAGCACGGGCAGGACGCGCTTGACCGCCGCGAACTTCCCGGGCACGGCGCCGAGATAGACCCGCCCCATGCCTCCGGAGCCGAGTACGCCGAGTAGCTTGAAGGCGCCGATCTGCCGGGGGTCCCCCGGTTCGAGCGGTATGGCGCCGCTGCCGTCCAAGCGCGCGTTGAAGTCTGCATCCCCCTGCATGATCAACAGGATAGCGAGGCTATCCTGCGCTCCGCACCACTCTTCAAGTCACAGAATCGTACGGATAGTTGGCGTGGGGCGGGCGCTTTCGGAGCGAACTTCCCGGGGAACGCCCGATGCCCGGACTCGCGAGGAGCGCCGGGCACCGGGGTGGGGCGTCGGAGCGGGGGTGCCGGTCAGAAGACGGTGGCGTTCCCCCAGTCGACGGGGTCCCAGGACGCGGAACGCGGGCGGAAGGGAGCGCGCCAGTCACCTGTGCTCTCGTAGACGTACAGCTGCCCCTTCGGGTCCGTCGTCATCGGGTTCTTGTCGTCCACCCCGGGGACGTACGCGATCAGGTCGGGACGCCCGTCCCGCGTGGCGTCGCCGACCCCGACGACCTGCTTGTACGCGTTCCAGCCGCCGCCGATCCTCGCGCGCGACGCGAACGTGCCGTCGCCCTTGCCGAGGTAGAGCCAGAGGACACCGGCCGCGTCACGGGCGACGAGGTCGCCCGCCGGAGCGCCGGCGATGTTCCCCACGGCGGCGATCTGGTTGTAGATCCCCCAGCCGCCGCCGACCTTCTTGCGGGGCCCGAGCGGTGCGCTGACGTTGCCGGTGCCCGGGTAGAGCCACAGGTCGCCCGCCTTGTCGGTGGCCAGCAGATCGGGCTTGCCGTCACCGGTCAGCTCGCTGCCGCCGACGATCTTGTCGTAGATGCCCCAGCCGGTGCCGATCTTCACGCGAGGCAGGAAGTTGGGGTATCTCTTGTCGTTCTTCGGGTAGAGCCAGAGCCCGCCACTCCTGTCCCGGGCCACGAGGTCGGCGTCCGGCGAGCCGCCCAGGTTGCCGGGGGCGACGACCCGGTCGTAGATGTTCCAGCCGGTACCGCCTTCTGTCGGGTACCCGGGCCAGCCGACGGGCCATGTGCTCCCGTCACGGTAGTCGCTGTCGTACATGACCAGATCGCCGTCGGCGTCGACGGCTGCCAGGTCGGGCGAACCGTTGTTGGTGAAGTCGTGCGGGGCGGGCTTACGGACCACCGTGAGCTTGCCGGTCACCTCCACCACGGGGCCGACGCCGTCGGCCGGGGTGGCGCGCATGACCCATTCGTAGTCGCCGTTGTACGCGGCGCCCCGGGAGGTGGCCTCCCCGTACCCGTCGTCACGGCTTCCGTCCCAGGTGAGGCCGACGGTTCCAGGGCCGGTGAAGCCGTCCTTGACGGTCGTCCACGACCTCCACTCGAACATCATCTGGCCGAGGGATCCAGGCCGGGCAAGTTCGAAGTAGAGGTGGACGTTGCGCCGGTTCAGCTTCATTTCCAGCGGGACGATGCCACGGTTCTGGTCGAGGTCGATGACGTCGGGGATGCTCTCACCGAGCAGCGTGAGCCCGGTCTCCTCGCCGGTGCTCGCCACCAGCTCCGTGGTGGGGGCGCCGCCGCTGCCCGCGGTGACGCGGTAGAGGCCCTCGCCGTCCGCCACCGAGCCGCCGCGCACCAGCAGGCTGCCGTCGGGCGCGGTCGTGACGCTCGTGACGTGGTCCAGCAGCACTTTCTCGGCTCCGGACGCCACGGGCCGCGCGGTGAACGGGATCCGGCGGTCGTACGGGTCGGTGGCATCCTCGCCGTACGTCACCCAGCCTCCGACCAGGCCGACCTTGAGGCCGTCCGCCGGGCCCACGAGGTAACGCTTCTCCTCGCCGGTCTTCCGGTCGGTGACGACCACTTCTCGGGGCTGCGTCGCGTCCATGTTGTGCTCCACCCACGCCAGGTGGGTGGGCGAGAGGGCGGCGGACGCCTCCCAGGGGATCGGCCTGGTCTTCTCGTAGGTGTCGGTGACGGCGCCCGTGGCGAGATCCACCACGGCGACGAAGACCTTCTTCCAGCCCACCTCCGGGCCGATGGTGTACGTCAGCAGCGCGCTGCCCGGCAGCGCGGACGACAGCGTGAACCCGTCGGCCTCGGCGGGCAGACCGGTGACCGTGCGGTTGGAGACCGTGCCGTCGGCGGAGCCGAGGAGGTGGACCTCCTTGACGCCCTTCTCGTTCACGGTCGTCGCAAGCAGCGTCGAACCGACCGCGCCGAACTCGCTGTAGGTGCCCCCCAGCCCCTTCAGGTCGATCTCGACGGGCGTCGCGCTCGTGGACATGTCCTGGAGCTTGACGACATCACCGGTACGGGTCGCGACCACGTCCGAGACGGCGCCGAGCGTGGCGCCCTTCGACACGAGGGTCGACCTGCCGTCCGCGTAACGCGTCCAGCGGTACCCGTCGGCCTTCTTGCTCAGAAAGCCGGTGGTCCCCGCACCGGCGATCTCGGAGCCGGCCGGGAACGGCACGACGGCCTGTTCCCGTGCGGCCGCCGCGGTCGCCGCCGGACCGGCGGCCGGTGATGCGACGGCCGGAACGGCCGGCATGCCGACGGTGACGGCCAGCACGGCGGTGATCGCCGCGCCGAGCCGCCGACGGTTCGTACGACGTGCGTGGGTCAAGATGTGTTCCTCCCCCAGAGGTACCGGGCGCAGACTGCGCCCACGCCCGGTTCGACCGCCGAGGATGCCGTTCGGTTGTACGGGAAACGACATCCCGGTGACGGGGAGGTGCCGCCGCCCGCTAGCCCCGGTACGCGAACCCGACGAACGCCGCCCAGGCACCGGGGGCGACGGCGAGCTGGGGGCCGTGGGGGTTCTTGGAGTCGCGGACGTGGCTCTCGGCCACGCGCCGGGGCGCACGTCTCGCGCGGTTACTCGCCGTGCAGCAGCTCCACGACGACGCGGCCGAACTGGTCGTCGCCGAGCTCGCCACCAACGCCGTCCGCCATGGCCGGGTGCCCGGTCGGGACTTCGAGGTGCGGATGGCGCGGGATGACGACCACGTACGGATCGAGCTGTCCGACGCCCGGGGCGAGCGGCGGCCCTCGCCGGTCCGTAGACCCGACGAGGGCGGATACGGGCTGTTGCTCGTATCCGCCCTCACCAGTGCCTGGGGCGTCAAGGACCGCTGCGTCGGCAAGACGGTCTGGGCGACCGTGCCGACGTCACCGACGTCACGTCAGAACAGGGTGAGGGAACCCTCGCCCAGTCCCGGGTTGTAGTTCGAGTCACGAGGCTTGAACGGTGCACGCCATTCTCCCGTGCTCTGGTAGATGTACAGGCTCCTGGCGTAGTCGCCGCTCGTAGCGTTGTAGGCGACCAGGTCCGGTCGGCCGTCGTTGTTCGTGTCGCCGATTCCGGCGACGTGGGTGTACTGGTTCCAGCCTCCGCCGATCTTCGTACGGGCTGCGAAGGTTCCGTCCCCCTTGCCGAGGTAGAGCCAGAGGACGCCGTCCTTGTCGCGGGCGACGAGGTCACCCGCCGGAGCGCCGGCGATGTTGCCCACGGCGGTGAGTTGGTTGTAGATCCCCCAGCCTCCGCCGACCTTCTTGCGCGGCGCGAAGGGCGCGCTCGCGTCCCCCGTGGCCTTGTAGAACCACAGGGCACCGGTCTTGTCGGCGGCGACCAGGTCGGGGCGGCCGTCGCCGGTCAGGTCGCTGCCGCCGGTGATCTTGTCGTACGTCTCCCAGCCGCCGCCGATCTTCGTGCGGGGCGCCAGACCCTTGCCGTTGCCCGTGTGGAGCCACAGAGTGCCTGTCCGGTCCCGGCCGAGGACGTCGGCGTGGACGGAGCCGGCGATGTTCCCCGGTGCCGTGACCCGGTCGTATGTGTTCCACCCGGTACCGATTGTCGCCGGTTCCGGATCGCGGAGCATGGCTCCATCGTTCAGGATCTGCCCGCCTTCGTAGGTGAGCAGGCGTCCCGTGCCCTCGCGTACGAGCAGGTCGGGGGAGCCGTTGTCGTTGAAGTCGTGCGGCTTCGGGGTGCGGACCAGCGTGAACGTGCCGGATCGCTCGATCGCAGGCCCGATGCCGTTGGCGGGTTGCGCCCGCATCCGCCAGGTGTACTCACCGTTGTAGGCAGCGGTTTGGTTGGTGAGCCACCCGTTCCAGGCGAGCACGAAGGGCTCGTCGTTCGCGCGCGGCTGGTTGGAGGCGCTCCCCTTCTGCCCGGAGGCGATGTGCTCCACCGTCAGGCTCACGTAGGCATTGTGGTGGCTGAAGGTCCAGGTCGGCTGCAGGGCGCGGGTGCGATCGAAGTCGATCACGCCACTTGGGAGGTCGGCCTCGTCCTTCAGCGTGAGGACCGTCTGCTCACCGGTGCTTGCCACGAGCTCGGCGACCGGGGGGCCTCCGTCCTGGCCGGGGGCGATCCGGTAGAAACCCTCGCCCTGGGCGACCGTGCCGCCCCGCACGAGCTGCCCCCCGTCGGGCGTGGTGGTGGAGGACGTCAGGTGGTCCAGGAGGCGGACGGTTTCCCCGGTTTCCAGGGAACGAGCGGTCAGCGCGAAGAGAGGATCGCTGAAGTTGGCGGTGAGGCCCCCCGGCTGCCCGTACGTCACCCAGTCGCCCAGCAGCTCGATCCGGAGGCGTTGTCCGTAGCCGAGGGGGATGCGCTCGGACTCGGCGGCCCCCCGCCGGGCCACCGCGAGGGTGAGGGCGTTCGTGGTCGGCTTCTCGACCCAGGCAAGGTGGGTTGCCGACGAGGTGGTGTCGGAGAGCCAGTCGACCGTGAGCACGTCGCGGTCCTCGACGATCGTGCCGGTGGCGATGTCCACCATGGCCACTCGGTTCTTGTGCACCCCCGCCACGGTTCCCGAGTACAGGACGATCACCGTGTCGGCGGACGCCTGGTCGAGACGGTGGATCACGGTGTTCGCGGGCAGCCCGGGAACCTTGCGGTCGATGATGGTGTCGTCCGCCCTGCCGACCAGGTGGATGTCTTTGCCGCCGGTCGCGTTGGCGGCCGTCATGACGAGGGTGGACCCCGCCACCCTGCCGAGCTGGTAGGACTCCCGGGGGCCACTGGCGTCGATCTGGATCGGGTCGGCGCCCGTCGCCATGTCGTACAGCTTGTAGGTACGTCCCTCCGTCTTGACGACGAAGTCTGTTTGGACACTGCCGGTGTAGGAGCCCTCGGGCAGCACCGTCGTGACGCCGTCCGCGTACCGCGTCCATCGGTGCACCGTGCCCGTGGCGCCGGTTTCGGAGCTCAGGAAGCCGTGCCGGCCGGAGGTGACGACGGAGGCCGCTCCGCTCGGGAACGAGATGACGCCGTCCTCCGCCGCAGTAGCGGTCGCCGTCGTGCCGGCGTCGGGCAGGGGTGTCGTCGCCATGGCCGGAGTGGCCAGACCCGCTGCCGTGACGGCGAGTACGGCCGTGACGGCGGCGGCGAGACGTCGACGGGGCGTACGAACGTGGATCAAAGGGGTCCCTCCCCCAGAAAGTACAGGTGCGGCGGTGATCCGCCGTTGCGGGTGGGACCCGTGAGGTGGGTGAAGGGTTGTACCGGAAGTGGAGATTCCAGTGGGGGTCGGTCGGGCCGACCGCGCACCGGCAGTGGAGATTCCGGTGGGGGTTGGTCGGTCGGGCCGACCGCGCGAGGATTCGTCGGTCTTCGCGTGGCCGGCCCGAGCCGTTCGTCGTCCTGCTGGAACACCGTCCTGCCGGACGACCGGGTTCCTGGAACAAGGTGTTGCTAGAACACCGTGTGGTTGAACCGGTGGGCGTTCACGTTCACCGAGTTGGCGACGCGCGGACCGAACGGGGTGCTCGCGCTGCCCGTGCCCGGGTAGAGGAACGAGCCGCCCGCGCCGACGGCGTAGAGGTCGGCGCGGCCGTCGCGGTCGGCGTCGCCGACGCCGACGAGCTGGGTGAACGTGTTCCAGCCCGCGCCGAGCCGCACCCGCGTGGAGAACGCGCCGGGGCCGGAGCCCTGGTACAGCCAGAGGACGCCGGCCTTGTCGCGGGCCACGAGGTCGCCCCGGGCCGAACCGGCGACGTCGCCGGTGGCGGTGATCTGGTTGTAGATGTCCCAGCCGCCGCCGACCTTGGTGCGGCCGCCGAAGGGCGCGCCCGCGTTCCCCGTGCCCTTGTAGAACCACAGGGCGCCGGTGGTGTCGATGCCGAGCAGGTCGGACTTCCCGTCCCCGTCGAGGTCGCTGCCGCCGGTGAGGTGGGTGTACGTGTTCCAGCCCCCGCCGATCTTCGTACGGGGGGTGAAGGCGCCGTCGCCCTTGCCCTGGTACAGCCAGAGGACACCGGCCGCGTCGCGGGCGACCAGGTCGGCCGCGCCGGCTCCGGCGATGTTGCCGACGGCCTCCAGCTGGTTGTAGATCTGCCAGCCGCCGCCGAGCCGTACCCGCTCGGTCGAGTACATCTCCGACGAGGACGCCACCTTGGCGGTGTCGTCGCGCCACAGCACGCCCGAGGCGTCGCGGGACAGCAGGTCCGGGGTGCTGTTGTCGGTGTAGTCGTGCGCGCCCGCCTTGCGGGTGACCTTGAACGTGCCGGTCTCCTTGAGGTCCGGGCCGACGCCGTTGCGCGGGGTGGCGGTGAGCTCCCAGGTGTAGTCGCCGCTGGGTGCGAACGCGCCGCGGTCGTCCTCGGTTTCGACCATCCCGTCCCAGTCCATGGTGACGGGGAGGTCGCCGAGGTTCGTCCCGCCGTCGAAGTCGAGCCGCGCGGTCCGGCCCGTGCCGACATGGCGCAGGGTCACGGACCCCTTGGCGTTGGTCCGGGACAGCGTCCAGCCGAGCGTCGCGCGGCCGAGGTTCTGGTCGAGGTCGACGACCGCCGGAACGTCCTTGCCGACCACCGCGAGCGCGGTGGGCCGACCGGTGCTCGCGACGAGCGTGGCGGCGGGCTTCCCGTCCGCCCCGAGCGCCACCCGGTAGACCCCCTCGCCCCGGGCGACCGTGCCGCCGCGCACGAGCAGGCTGCCGTCCGGAGCGGAGACGGAGGAGGTGGCGTGGTCGAGCAGCTCGACCTTGGTCCCGTCGGTGACGTGGAACGCGGTCAGGGCGTGGTGCGGGCTCGGTTCGACGGTGATGTCACCGCCCGGCAGGGCGTACGTCAGCCAGTCGGCGCCGAGAACGCCGAGATGGGTTCGCCCGCCCGCGCCCAGGTCGACGGCCTCTGTGGCCGGGGCACTGCCGTTCCCACCGCGATCGGCGTACATCAGCTTGGCGGTCATGGTGGTCGGGCTCTCGATCCAGGCCCATCGAGGACCGGACGCGGCGAAGTCCACGGAGTGCACGGCGTTGCCCGTCACCCGATCGTCGACGACCGCGGCGGTCGCGACGTCCACGACGGCGAGGTGCTGCACGACGGTCCCGGCGTCGTTCGTCGTGTAGCGGACGAGCAGGGTGGAGGCCGACGCGGCCTCCACCCTGAGCACCCGGGCGTTCTCCGGAAGACCCGTCACCCGCCGGTCGTGGCCCTCCTGGTTGCCCTCGCCGACGAGGCGGAGCACGCCCGTACGGGAGGCCTCGTCGAAGGAGGAGAAGACCAGGGTCCTGCCGACCACACCCCGCCACAGGAGGCGGCTGTCCGGCTGCTCGACGACCACGGGAGCGTCGCCCGGCGACGACATGTCGTGCAGCAGGTAGCGGGTCTTGAGGGGCTCCTTCGCCACGACCGTGTCGGACCCCCCGGCGCGGTACCCGTCGGTGCTCTGCCGCGGCAGCTCCGTGGTGACGCCGGTCGTGGTGCTCGTCCAGTGGTGGACGACCGTGCCGTCGGCCCTGCGCTCGGAGGAGAGGAACCCGGTCGGACCGGCTCCGAGGATCTCGTACGTCCGAGGGATGGCGAGGACACCGTCCGTGGCATCGGCGGGTGCGGCAACACCCGCCGGGGCGACACCCGCCGGGGCGACACCCGTCGGGGCAACACCCGCCGGGGCGACACCCGTCGGGGCCACGGCCGGAGCCGCGGCGGTCGCGGGCGCCGCCACCATGGCCGTACCGGCGGTGAGGGCGAGGACGACGGTCACGGCAGCGGCGAGCCGGCGGCGCGGCACTCGATTGTGGATCACGACGGAAGTCCCCCAGAGTCACCGGGCGCACCATGCGCCACACCCGGTGAGACTCTTGATCGCGGGGGAGGGTTGTACGTCTGTTCGGCCGGGGTCACGCCAGGTGGTTGTACCGCGGGGCGGCGTCGGCCACGTTCGCGTACGCGCGCCCGGTGAAGGGTGCCCGCCAGTCGCCGGTGCCCTTGTACAGGAACGCGCCGTCGGCGCCGTACGCGTGAGGGACAAGACGCGTTCCTTGAGTGGGCGGCCAGGCGTCACGCCATGCCCGGCCGCATCGGTGGGTGTGGGTCAGGAGACAGTGGGGCTCTGCGTCAATGCGCCGTCCACGGCGGTCACTTCCCGCCCCCGGAAGGGGGCGCTCCAGCTGCCGGTGCCCTTGTAGAGGTATCCGGTGCCGATGCTGTAGAGGTCGCCCGGGGTGTACGCGTACAGGTCGTTGCGGCCGTCGCGGTTCGCGTCGCCGACGCCGACGAGGTGGCTGTACGTGTTCCAGCCGCCGCCGATCTTCGTGCGAGCGGTGAAGGTGCCGTCGCCCTTGCCGAGGTAGCTCCAGAGGACGCCGTTCCTGTCGCGGGCGACAAGATCCCCGGCCGGGGCGCCGGCGAAGTTGCCGACGGCCGTGATCTGGTTGTAGATGCTCCAGCCTTGGCCGACCTTCACCCGGGCGGAGTACGGCGCGCGCCAGTCACCGGTGCCCTTGTAGAGGTAGAGCCCGCCGGCGGTGTCGGTGGCGAGAAGGTCGGCCTTCCCGTCGTTGTTCAGGTCGGAGCCGGCGGTGATCTTGTCGTAGATCTGCCAGCCGGAGCCGACCCTCGTACGGGTGGCGAAGGTGCCATCGCCCTTGCCGAGGTAGAGCCAGAGGACTCCGGCCTTGTCGCGGGCGACGAGGTCCCCGGCGGGGGCACCGGCGACGTTGCCCGCGGCCTCGATCTGGTCGTAGATGTTCCAGCCCGAGCCGATGACCTTCTTCTCCGCCTCCAGCAGCTGGCCGGTGATGTTGACGCCCGGGGCGTAGTAGCTGTCGACGCGGATCAGCCGGCCCGACGCGTCCCGCAGGAGGACGTCCGGCGAGCCGTTGTCGTCGTAGTCGTGCGGTGCGGGCTTCCGGACGACCTTGAAGGTGCCGGAAGCGGTCAGGTCCGGGCCGATGCCGTTGAGCGGCTTGGCACTGAGCTGCCAGGTGTAGTCGCCGTTGTAGGCGCTGCGCCAGTCGAGGGCGCCGTCCCAGTCGAACCCGTACGACGGCGAGTCCGGCTCGTCGTAGAGGTACGCGACGCTCGCCTTCCCGGTCCGGGTGTGGCGCAGCGTGACCTGCACCTCGGCGTGGCCCCGGGAGAGGTTCCAAGCGAGCGGAACCCGGCCGCCGTTGGCGTCGAGGTCGATCGTGCTCGGGACGTTGTGGCTGAGGAGCGCGAGCCTGGTCGGTTCGCCGGTGCTCGCCACGAGGGTCGCGGTCGGGACGCCGTCGGAGCCGGGCGCGATCCGGTAGACGCCTTCGCCCTGGGCGATCGTTCCGCCGCGCACGGCCTGCGTGCCGTCGGGCGCGGCGGCGGCCGACGTCAGGTGGTCGAGGAGCTTGACGGTGGTCTTCCCGTCGCCGAGGCTCCGGGCGGTCAGCGCGTTGGTGGGGCCAGGGGCGCCGTTCGCGAGCGCGCCCCGCTCTCCGTACGTCACCCAGTCGCCGACCAGGCCCACCTCGATGTTGCCCGCCCACCCGTCGTCGAGGGGGAAGCGCTGGTCCAGGCCAGTGGAGCGGGCGAGGACGACCACCACCGCCCGGTCCGTGGGGGTGGTCTCTACCCAGGCCACGTGCGTCGCGGAGACGGCGATGTCCCCGTTCGCGGCCGCCGAGGGGAGGGCGTAGGTCTCCGTCACCACGCCGGTGGACACGTCGACGAGGCCCAGGAACCGCTTGGCCTCCGCCCCCGTGCCGGTGGAGTAGGTCAGCAGGCCGTGGTCGGGGGTGCCGGCCCTGACGGACATGCCCGCCGCCCCGGCGGGGAGGCCCGTCACCAGGGTCTGTCCGGCGGACCGGTGCATGTGGAGGTCTCTGCCCCCGGTCGCGTTCTGCGAGGTGGTGAAGAGGGCCTCGCCGGCCGCACCGACGTACTGGGCGAGCGTCTCGCGCGGGCCGAGGAACACGCGCGTGACTTCCCGGCCGGTGGAGATGTCCAGGAGTTTCGCGTCGGAGCCCACCCGCGTGCCCACGAGGTTTCCCGATCCGGTGCCCTGGAGGGGGTCGCTCGACGACAGGCTCTGCGGAGCGGATCCGTCCACCGGTACCCAGCGTCGCTCGACGAGCGTGCCCTCCTTGGGGAAGTTGGAGGTCAGGAAGCCCGAGGAGGTGGCCCCGAAGATCTTGTCGCCGCGCGGGAACGCGATGACGTCCTGCGCGTCCGTCCTGCCCACCGTCGTGCCTTCGGTGGCAGGGGTGGCGGTCGCCGGACCGGTGAAGGCGGTCGCGCCGACGGTCACGGCCAGAACGGTGGTGACGGCCGCGACCAGCCGGCGACGGGCGGAGGGGCGTGCGTGCATCAAGGTGTGATTCTCCTCGGAGTCCGACCAGGCGCGGTGGGCCGCGTGACGGGTGGGACTGATGAGGAGGAGGAAAGGTTGTAGGCACCCTCAGAGTCTTCGGGCGCGCTCAGAGTCGGAGTGCACGGTGATCGGCTCGCGCCCGGAACGGGGCAGGCGTCACGTCACACCCCCGCCCCCCGCTCCACCAACCCCCGTACGTACGCCGCCTGCCCCGCGTGCTGGTTGTCCTCCGCGATCACGCTCACCAGGCGGACGCCGAGGGTGACCGGTGGGTCCCAGGCGTCGTCCACGACGCGGTCGAGGTCCGTGTCGGTCAGGGTGGCGAGGTGGTCCAGGCTTCGGGTGTGCACGGCGTCGTAGTAGCCGAGCAGGAGGTCCGCCGGGGCGCGGACGGCGGCGACCTGGGTGCTGGAGTGGCCGTAGCCGGTGGCGCGGGCGGAGAAGGGGAGCCCGAAGCGGGTCTTCCAGCCGTCGGCCGTCCAGACCTGCTCGGTCTCGAACACGCCCGCGATGTGGTCGTCCTGGATCCGGGTGAGGTGCCAGACCAGCCAGGCGATCGAGTTCGCGTCCTCGTCGACCCTGGCCGCCAACTCCTCCTCCGACAGCCCCTCGACGGCCCCGTGCACGGCCTCCTGGACGCGACCGAACGCGTCCACGAGCAGGTCGGCGCTTCTCATGTCACCCAGCTCCTCGTCCGGCTCGCCATTCCGCCACCACCGTCTCCACGTCGAACGGCTTCAGGTTCAGCGGCGGGCCCGGGGGCGGGCGGTGGAGGGCCTCCGCGATCCTGGTGTTGATCTCGCCGAGGATCCGCCGCACCTGCGTCTCCGAGACGGCCTCGTCGATCGCCTCCCGCGCGTCCTCGGCATCCTTGCGGAGCGCCAGCGCCGGTGGGAGGACCGACGCGCCCTCGCGGTGCATCTTCTGCTTGATCCACCACAGCTCGTCGTACGGCGCGGTGTCGTCGGCCAGGGGTCTGCCGAAGCCGGCCAGCTTCCGGAACTCGCCGCGCTCGGCGGCCTCGCGGATCTGCTTGTCCACGAACGACTCGAAGCTGACTCCGGGCGGTTTCCGTTCGGTCATACGACCAGACTAAAAGCCGCACGGAGTAAAAGGCGGTCCGGACCAAAGGCAGGAGCCCCGCTCGTGCCCGAAGGCACGGAGCGGGGCTCCTTGGGTACTTCTCTAGCCGTGCGCGATCGCCGACCCGGGCAACTTAGGCCGGGGTGACGTTCTCCGCCTGCGGGCCCTTCGGACCCTGCGTGACGTCGAAGTTCACGACCTGGTTCTCCTCGAGGGAGCGGAACCCGGACGCGTTGATCGCGGAGTAGTGGACGAAGACATCCGGGCCGCCGCCGTCCTGGGCGATGAAGCCGAAGCCCTTTTCAGCGTTGAACCACTTGACGGTTCCGGTAGCCATAAGCCCTCCTTGGGCCAAAGGGTTGCCCTGCTCCAGAACCTGCAAACAAGTCTGAAAACTACAAAAGCCTGCGGGTCACATGCTCCGCAGGCTCTGTACTGCAAGGGAAACCAAACTGCAACTTGCGATGAGCGTAGCACGCAGGGTCTGCGACGCACTAGAGGGAAAGATCACGTCACCCACACGTTTGACGACCTTCTGACGTGCTGACGTTCGGAGCCCTGACGTGCCGACGTTCAGGGCCCACGCGCGCTGACGTTCAGGGCCACGCGCGCCGACCTTCGGCGCCACGCGCGCCCCGGCGATGTCCACCGTACGGGACGGGTCTAGCCTCGCGATGTGGACAATGCAACCGACGACCACCAGCGCAGCCGGCCCCGCGTCGGACACATCCAGTTCCTGAACTGTCTGCCCCTCTACTGGGGCCTGGCCCGCACGGGAACGCTCCTCGACCTGGAGCTGACCAAGGACACCCCGGAGAAGCTCAGCGAGCGGCTCGTGCGCGGCGACCTCGACATCGGGCCCATCACCCTCGTCGAGTACCTCCGCCACGCCGACGAGCTCGTCGCCCTGCCCGACATCGCCGTGGGCTGCGACGGGCCCGTGATGTCCTGCGTGATCGTCTCCCAGGGGCCGCTGGAGCGGCTAGACGGGGCGCGGGTGGCCCTCGGCTCCACCTCCCGTACCTCTGTACGGCTCGCCCAGCTGCTGCTCGCCGAGCAGTACGGCGTCCAGCCCGACTACTACACGTGCCCGCCCGACCTCGGGCTGATGATGCAGGAGGCCGACGCGGCCGTGCTCATCGGCGACGCGGCCCTGCGGGCCTCCCTGCACGACGCCCCGCGCCTCGGGCTCCAGGTCCACGACCTGGGGCTGATGTGGAAGGACTGGACGGGCCTGCCGTTCGTCTTCGCGGTCTGGGCGGCGCGCAAGGACTTCCTGGTCCGCGAGCCGGAGACCGTGCGCGAGGTCCACGAGGCGTTCCTCGCCTCGCGGGACCTGTCGCTCGTCGAGGTCACCAAGGTCGCGGAGCAGGCGGCGCGCTGGGAGTCCTTCGACGCCGAGCTGCTCGAGCGGTACTTCCGGACCCTGGACTTCCGGTTCGGCCCGGAGCAGCTGGCGGGGGTACGTGAGTTCGCCCGCAGGACCGGTCCGACGACCGGCTTCCCGGCGGACGTACGCGTGGAGCTGCTCGGCGCCCATCGAGACTGAGCGCCCACCGGGACTCAAGCGGCTGCGTGCGCGTCAGGGGGACGGGACCGGGCCCTGCATCTGCTCGCTGATCCAGGCGATCGAGCCGTCCCCCATGCCCCGGACGTACGTCTTCGCGTTGTGCGTGCCGTCCTGGATGACCTGGAGCCGGGTCTTCACCGGGCCCTTCGTGTAGTCCTTCACGAACTTCTTCAGGCTGCCCAGGCCGGACTCCTTCGTTCCGATCTGGAAGGCGAGGTAGACCCGGTTCTTCTCGGTGTCCGGCTTCGTGCCGAGCGCCTTGGCCAGCTTCTCCGGGTTGTTCGCCTGCCGCGCCGCCTCGTGCCCCGCCCACAGCGGCGAGTCGGGCACCGTGTCGGGGCCGGAGGCGATCACGGCCTTGAACCGGTCCGGGCGCTGCAGCACGGCCTTGAGTCCGGCGAAGCCGCCCGAGGACGAGCCCATGAATGCCCAGCCGTCACGGGACGCGAACGTACGGAAATTCGCCCGGACGAAATCGGGGACGTCCTCCGTGAGCCAGGTGCCCATTTTCGGCTGCCCCGGAATATCGCTTCCGTCGTAGTAGTACTTGTCGTCCGGGTTGAGCACAGGCATCACCACAATGAACGGAAGGCTCTTTCCCTCCTGCGACCACGAGCTGATGCTCGACTGGAGTTTGAGGTCCGTGCCCATCCAGTAATTCATCGGGTAGCCGTTTCCGCCCGGCAGCGCCACGAGGACCGGGAAGCCGCTCTTCGCGTACTTCGGGTCGAAATACTGCTTCGGCGCCCACACCCACACCTTGCCCGTGAAACCGGACTTCGCGCCGGAGAGCGTGGTGACGCCGATCTTGGTGCCGTCGTCCAGGGTGTTGGCCGTCGTGAAACTCGCCTTGGGGCCGGTGGGGAGAACCGTTTCGGGCCCGCCGCCGGTGCCCTTGCCCGCGCCGTCCTTGCCCGCGCCCCGGCCTGGGTCCTTCGCCTGTTGGCTCGTGTTCGTGTCACCCGTGGGGGTGTCGAACGTGAGTGGCGCGCCCTCGTCGGAGCAGCCGGTCACCAGGGCGGCCGCGGTGCCGAGAGCGAGGGCGGTGGCGAGGAACCTGGGGAGGCGGTTCATAGGGCGACTCCGGATGTTTCGGACGCGAAGGTCGATTACGGAACGGGCTACGGAAGGGAGGAGGGGCGTGGTGGGCGATCGGTTGGCTGGGTACCGTTCCGAATCGTGGTGATCCGGCCCACGGCTCGGCCCATGGTTCAACCCATGGCTCGGCCAACGGCTCGGCCCGCGGCTCGGCTCACGCTTCGGCCAACGGCTCGGCCCGCGGTTCGGGCTCCGCATCGGGGTACGGCCATCAGAGGTACGGCCATCTAGGGGGAGACATGCAGCCGCTCGACGCGGGGGAGCCCAGGACCATCGGCGCGTACCGGATCCTCGGCCGGCTCGGTGCCGGCGGGATGGGGCGCGTCTATCTGGCCCGTACGGAGGGCGGCAGGACCGTCGCCGTCAAGATCGTGCACCCGCACTTCGCCCTGGACGAGCAGTTCCGGGAGCGGTTCCGGCGCGAGGTGGCGGCCGCACGCCGGGTCGGCGGCCGGTGGACGGCGCCCGTCCTGGACGCGGACCCCGACGCGCCCGTCCCGTGGGTCGCGACCGGGTACGTCGCCGGGCCGACGCTCACCCGCGCCGTGGAGACGGCCGGGCCGCTGCCCGAGCACTCGGTACGGGCCCTGGGCGCCGGCCTCGCCGAGGCGCTCGCGGGCGTGCACGGGCTCGGCCTCGTCCACCGGGACGTGAAGCCGTCCAACGTGCTCGCCACCCTGGAGGGCCCCCGCCTCATCGACTTCGGCATCGCGCGGGCCACCGACGGCACGGCCTCGCTCACCGCGAGCGGGGTCTCCATCGGCTCGCCCGGCTACATGGCGCCCGAGCAGATCCTGGGCCACGGCGCGACCGGTGCGTCCGACGTCTTCTCGCTCGGCGCCGTCCTGGCGTTCGCGGCGAACGGCGCCCCGCCCTTCCCCGGCGACACCTCGGCGGCCCTGCTCTACAAGGTGGTCCACGAGGAGCCCGAACTGGGCGCGCTCTCGGGGGAGCTGCGCGACCTGGTGACGGCGTGTCTCGCGAAGACCCCGGAGGACCGCCCGACCCCGACCGCCCTCGCCGCCGCGCTCGCCCCGGCCGGGGCGGCGGCCCTGGTGGCGTCCGGCTGGCTGCCGCCCCGCCTCCTGGAGGAGATCAGCCGAACCGCCGTACGCCTCCTGGACATCGACGCGGCCCTCGACGAAGCGCCCGCCCCCGAGCACCCGTCGGGCCCGGTGCCGTTCACCGCCCCCTCCGTGGACGGGGGCCTGACCGGCCCGCCGTCGGGCGTCTTCGGCCCTCCGACCACCCCGCCGCCGCACCACGGCGTCTACGGCCCCCCGCCGGTCACACCCGCCACACCGGCCACGCCTGCCACAGGCCACCCGGCCGACGCCGTACCCACCGCCCCCGGCGAGCGGCGGGCGACCTTCGCCGTGGCGGGGCGGCGGGTGAGCTGCACGCTCGCTCTCGCCGTCGCGGGCGCACTCGCGGCCGTGACGCTCGGGGCCGGGTTCCTCTACGACCTGCTGCCCGGCGGCACCAGGGGCGACGACGCGGGCAGGAACGGCGGGACCGGGACCAGCTCGAAGCCCCCGGCGGCGACGGAACCGACGACCAAGGCCCCGACGAACCCCACGGAGAGCCGCACCCCCAGTCCCAGCCCCACCCCCACCGACGCGTCCCCCGTGGCCTCCGTCCCGGCCGCCTTCCTCGGTACCTGGACCGGGCCCACCACCGAGCGCAACGGCTCCCCGCACGGCGACTTCACCGCCGTCGTGACCAAGGGGCGTACCGGCGAGGACATCGTCCGTACCAGCCACACCATCAGCCTCCTGGGCACCACCGTCAGCTGCCACGGCATCGGCAGACTCAGCTCCGCCACGGCCGCCGAACTCAAGATCGCCGACCGCACCGACCCCGACCGCCCCGGCACCGAGGGCCTCTGCACCACCGGCACGTCCTCCTTCACGCTCACCCTCGGCGCCGACGGGACCCTGGCCTACCGCTCCGACGAGGAGGCCGCAGGCCGACCGACCGGCACCCTGCGGAAGTCCTGAGAAGTGCTGGCGTAGGCTGGTTCGGCCCGCCAAGAAGCAGCCCTAGGGCCTGTCCGGCGGATCAGGGTCGGACAGGCCCTAGAACCCCTCCGAAAGGGACGCACCCGGTGACCGAGAAGGCCGACCTCCAGTCCGTGCTCGACCGCGCCGCCGAGGGCGGCCGGATCACCCCCGAGGAGGCGCTCGACCTCTACCGCTCCGCGCCGCTGCACGCGCTGGGCGCGGCGGCCGACGCGGTGCGCCGCCGCCGGTACGCGGGGACCGAGCACATCGCGACGTACATCATCGAGCGGAACATCAACTACACGAACGTCTGCGTGACGGCGTGCAAGTTCTGCGCCTTCTACGCGCCGCCCAAGGACACCGCCAAGGGCTGGACCCGCGACCTCGACGACATCCTGCGCCGCTGCGCGGAGACAGTGGAGCTCGGCGGCACGCAGATCATGTTCCAGGGCGGGCACCACCCGGACTTCGGCGTCGAGTACTACGAGAAGCACTTCGCGGCCATCAAGAAGGACTTCCCGCAGCTGGTCATCCACTCCCTCGGCGCGTCCGAGGTCGAGCACATGGCCCGGATCTCCGGCGTCTCCGTCGAGGAGGCGATCACCCGGATCCACGCCGCCGGTCTCGACTCCTTCGCGGGCGCCGGCGCCGAGCTGCTCCCGGAGCGGCCGCGCAAGGCGATCGCCCCGCTCAAGGAGAGCGGCGAGCGGTGGCTGGAGATCATGGAGATCGCGCACAAGCTCGGTGTCGAGTCGACGTCCACGATGCTGATGGGCACGGGCGAGACGAAC
The DNA here is from genome assembly GCF_040638605.1 of Streptomyces sp. NPDC026092. Classification (NCBI taxonomy): domain Bacteria; kingdom Bacillati; phylum Actinomycetota; class Actinomycetes; order Kitasatosporales; family Streptomycetaceae; genus Streptomyces; species Streptomyces sp. NPDC026092. The sequence goes on along the minus strand of NZ_JBEZYN010000006.1, from coordinate 47,485 downwards.
GCCGAGCGGATCGAGCACCTGCGGATGATCCGTGACACGCAGGACCGGACGGGTGGCTTCCGGGCCTTCATCCCGTACACGTACCAGCCGCAGAACAACAAGCTGCGCGGCCAGACGCAGGCCACGCTCTTCGAGTACCTGCGGATGATCGCGATCGCCCGTCTCTTCCTCGACAACGTCGCGCACATCCAGGGCTCGTGGCTGACCACGGGCAAGGAGATCGGCCAGCTGACGCTGCACTACGGCGCGGACGACCTCGGCTCGATCATGCTGGAGGAGAACGTCGTCTCCTCGGCGGGCGCCAAGCACCGCTCCAACCTGCGCGAGATGATCGACATGATCCGTACGGCGGACCGCGTGCCGGCGCAGCGCTCCACGACGTACGAGCACCTCGTCGTCCACGACGACCCGGCCAACGACCCGGTCGACGAGCGGGTCGCCTCGCACATCTCCTCCACCGCGATCGCGGGCGGTACGGCCCACCCGGAGCTGAAGCTCCTGGACGCCAACTGATGTGCCCGTGCTGACGATCCACGTCGCCGAGGCGTCGCCCGAGATCGCCGTCCTGGTCGACGGCGCGCGCCTCGCCGCCGTCGGCCCGTACGAGGACCTCGTCGCCGTCCGGCCCGAGGCACGGGTACGGCACTGGCCGGGCATCCTCACGCCCGGGCTGCTGAACCCGTACGCCCCCGAGCTGCTCGAAGGCACCTACCACCCGGACCCGCGGGAGGCCGAGGAGTTCGGCACCGAGCCGATCACGGGGGAGCGGGCACGGGCGATCTTCAGCGCCGACCCCGCGCGCCGGGGCGCCTCCGCGCGGCGCGGCGTGCAGCGGATGCTGGCGCACGGCACGGTCGCCGTCGCGGGTGAACTGCGCGGCCGGGCCGCCGTGGACGCGGTCCGCCGGGCCGGCCTCGCCGTCGGCCGGCGCCCCGAGGTCCTCCCGGGCCCGCCGTCCTTCTCGCCGGTCCCGCTCGTCCTCCTCCCGCGCCTGGCCCCGGGCGCCCCGGCCCGCTTCGCCGTCTTCGACGTCCCCGACCCGGCCACCCTCGTCCGCCGAGGAGCCTCGACCTGCGTGGCCACGGTCATCGAGGGCCGCCTGGTCCACCGCCGCCGGTAACGACGAGCGGCGCACGGGCCGGGCCCGCCCGTGGATCGGGCGGGGCGCCTGCGAGAATGGGCCGGTCCGTCCCAAACGAAGCCGTACCCGAGTCTGCGAGGCCGAACGCCAGTGACCCGCGCATCCCTGGACAAGCAGCCGCACGAAGTCGCCTCGATGTTCGACGACGTCGCGGCGAACTACGACCTCACCAACGACGTGCTCTCGCTCGGCCAGGACCGGCGCTGGCGCAAGGAGGTCGCCAAGGCGGTCGACGCCCGCCCCGCGCAGCGCGTCCTGGACCTCGCGGCCGGCACCGCGACCTCCTCGCAGCCCTTCGCCCGCGCGGGCGCGTACGTCGTCCCCTGCGACTTCTCGCTCGGCATGCTCCAGGTCGGCAAGAAGAAGCACCCGTGGATGCCGTTCACCGCCGGCGACGGCATGAACCTCCCCTTCCGCGACGACGTGTTCGACGCCGTCACCATCTCCTTCGGGCTGCGCAACATCCAGGACACCGAGGCCGCGCTGCGCGAGCTGTACCGCGTGACGAAGCCCGGCGGCCGGGTCGTGATCTGCGAGTTCTCGCACGCCACCTGGGCGCCGTTCCGCACGGTGTACGAGGAATACCTGATGCGCGCCCTCCCGCCGGTGGCCCGCGCGATCTCCTCCAACCCGGACGCGTACGTCTACCTCGCCGAGTCCATCCGGTCCTGGCCCGACCAGCCGACCCTCGCCGGCCTGCTCCGGAAGGCGGGCTGGTCGAAGGTCGCCTGGCGCAACCTCTCGGGCGGCATCGTCGCCCTCCACCGGGGCTTCAAGCCGTAGGGGTGTCCGGGCCCGGATGCCCTGAACCGCCCCCAATAGACTGCAACCGACTGCCTCCACCTCGACCTTCGGGAGACCCCGCCGTGACCGAGCAGCCCCTCTCCGAGCACAGCGCTGATGTGATCGTCGTCGGGGCGGGCCCGGCCGGTTCGACGACCGCGTACTACCTCGCCAAGGCCGGACTCGACGTCCTGCTCCTGGAGAAGACCGCGTTCCCCCGCGAGAAGGTCTGCGGCGACGGGCTCACGCCCCGTGCCACCAAGCAGCTCGTCTCCATGGGGATCGACATCTCCGAGGAGGCCGGCTGGCTGCGTAACAAGGGCCTGCGCATCATCGGCGGCGGCGTCCGGCTCCAGCTCGACTGGCCCGACCTCGCCTCGTACCCGGACTACGGACTCGTCCGCAAGCGCGACGACTTCGACGAGCAGCTCGCGCGCCAGGCGCAGAAGGCCGGCGCGCGGCTGTACGAGCGCTGCAACGTCGGCGCGCCGATCATCGACGACCGCACCGGCCGCATCACCGGCGTCACCGCCAAGCTCGGCGAGGAGAAGCGCGAGGTCACCTTCCACGCGCCGCTCGTCGTCGCCGCCGACGGCAACTCGACCCGGCTCTCGCTCGCGATGGGCCTGCACCGGCGCGAGGACCGGCCGATGGGCGTGGCGGTACGGACGTACTTCACCAGTCCCCGCCACGACGACGACTACCTGGAGTCCTGGCTGGAGCTGTGGGACCGGCGCGGCCCGCAGGACCGGCTGCTTCCCGGCTACGGCTGGATCTTCGGCATGGGCGACGGCACGTCCAACGTCGGCCTCGGCATCCTCAACTCCTCCTCCGCCTTCCGTGAGCTGGACTGGCGCGAGGTCCTCAAGGCCTGGTGCGCCTCGATGCCGGAGGACTGGGGCTACACCCCGGAGAACATGACGACCCCGATCCGCGGGGCCGCGCTGCCGATGGCCTTCAACCGCCAGCCGCACTACACCAAGGGCCTGCTGCTCGTCGGTGACGCGGGCGGCCTGGTCAACCCGTTCAACGGCGAGGGCATCGCGTACGCCATGGAGTCCGGCCAGATCGCGGCCGACGTCATCGTCCAGGCGCACGCCCGCGCGACCCCGGCCCAGCGCGAACTGGCCCTGCACAACTACCCGAAGATCCTCAAGGACACCTACGGCGGGTACTACACGCTCGGCCGCGCCTTCGTGAAGATCATCGGCAACCCGAAGATCATGAAGATCGCGACCCAGCGCGGTCTGTCCCACCCGGTCCTGATGAAGTTCACGCTGAAGATGCTCGCGAACCTGACCGACCCGACCGGCGGCGACGCGATGGACCGCATCATCAACGGTCTCTCGAAGGTGGCCCCGAAGGCCTGAACGCCCGCCGGTAGTCCGACGGGGAGACCCCGACGGTACGGGTGAAGTGGTGGCGCAGGTTCGCCGCCGTACCGAGCCCGCTGTGGTCGCCGATCTGCTCCACCGGCAGATCGGTCGACTCCAGGAGCGTCTGGGCGCGCGCGACCCGCTGCTGGAGCAGCCACTGCAGCGGCGTGGTCCCGTACGCCTCCCGCACCCGGCGGTGGAAGGTGCGCGGTGACATCCGGGCGCGCAGCGCGAGCCCCTCCACGGTCAGCGGCTCGGCCAGGTGCTCGGTCGCCCACTGCAGTACGGGTCCCAGGCTGTCGCCGTCGGCGGGCGGCACCGGGGCCTCGATGAACTGGGCCTGGCCGCCGGTGCGGTGGGCCGGGACGACCAGCCGCCGGGCGAGCTGGCCGGCGACGGTCGCGCCGAGGTCCTTGCGGGCGAGGTGCAGGCAGAGGTCGAGCGCGGCGGTGGCCCCGGCGCTCGTCAGGACCGTTCCCTCGTCGGTGTAGAGGACCGAGTCGTCCACGATCACCTCGGGGTACCGGGCGGCGAGCTGCGCGGTGTGCTGCCAATGGGCGGTGGCACGGCGGCCGTCGAGCAGCCCGGCGGCGGCGAGCGCGAACGCGCCGGTGCACAGGGAGACCATCCGCGCCCCGGACGCGGCGGCCGCGCGCAGCGCCTCGACGAGGTCGGCCGGCACGTCCTCGCCGTCGTCCACGACGGCTTCGGGCACGGACGGCACGATGACCGTGTCCGCGCCGACGAGCCCGTCGAGGCCGTGGTCCGTACGGACGGAGAAGACGCCCGCGCCGCCCGCCTCCCCGCACAGCCGCAGCGTGTACCAGGGGTCGGCGAGGTCGGGGTGGGGGACGCCGAAGACCGTGGCGGCGATGGAGAGTTCGTACAGCTCCCAGAGCGAGGTGCCGACCCGCTGGTCCGGTACGACGGCGATGGCGACGGCCCCTGTGGTCATGGCGCCGACCCTACGGCAGGAATTTTGCGGGCATCGTCGGTCCTGCCACTGTCGGCCGGATTCCGCCGCTGCGAGCGTGGACGTCATGAACAAGCCGAACGTCACCGTCGTCGGCCTCGGGCAGATGGGCTTCGCCCTCGCCGACGCCTTCCTCACCGCGGGCCACCCCACCACCGTCTGGAACCGTACGGAGGGCAAGGCCGACGCCCTCGTCGCCCGGGGCGCCACCCGCGCCGCCACCGTCGCCGAGGCGGCCGAGGCGAGCGATCTCGTCGTGGTCTGCGTCCTCGACTACGCGGCCGTCCGCGAACTCCTCGCCCCCGTGGCCGGATCGCTCCGCGGCCGGGCCCTGGTCAACCTCACGAGCGGCTCCCCGGAGCAGGCCCGGGGGGAGGCGGAATGGGCGGCGGAGCACGGCATCGGCTACCTGGACGGCGGCATCATGACGACCCCGCCGGGGGTCGGCGACAGCGCCAACATGATCCTGTACGCGGGCTCGCCCGCCCTGCTCGCCGAGCACCGGGCGACCCTGGAGGTGCTCGGCGACCCGGTCGACCTCGGCCAGGACGCGGGGCTCGCCTCGCTGTACGACGCCGGGCTGCTCGGGCTCATGTGGTCGGTCTTCGGCGGCTGGCTGCACGCCACGGCCCTCGCCGGCGCGGACGGGGTCGCGGCCAAGGACTTCACCGCGCTCGCCAACCGCTGGCTGAAGACCGTCTCCTGGTTCATGACGGGGTACGCCGAGCAGATCGACGCGGGGGAGTACCCGGGGGCCGACGCCACGATCGACGTCCAGGTGGCGGCGATCGGGCACCTGCTGCACGCGGCGGAGGCGCGCGGCGTCGACAACCGGCTGCCCGAGCTGCATCTGGAGCTGATGCGGCGCGCGGTCGACGCGGGGCACGGCGGGGACAGCTACGCCCGGATCATCGAGGTGTTCCGGGGCAGGTAGGGCGAAACGTCACGTGCACGCGAAAGCCGTCACTCCCCCGAGGAGTGACGGCTTTTCGACGCGTGGACGATCAGGGGCTGATCAGAGGATGCGGACCGCGCCCGACGGGGTGTCCCAGTCGAGGGAGCGCTCGACGACACCGGTCGACGGGTTCTGCGCGCCGACGTACTTGCCGCCGCCCACGTAGATGGCCACGTGGTACGAGCCGCTGCGGGAGCCCCAGTACAGGATGTCGCCCGGCTGGAGGTTGCTCAGCGAGACGGACGTGCCCATGGACGACTGGTCGCCGGAGATCCGGGGCAGGTCGATGCCGGCCTGGCGGTACGCGGCCTGGACGAGGCCCGAGCAGTCCCACGAGTTGGGGCCGGTGCCGCCACGGACGTAGGCGTCGCCGACCTGGGCGCGGGCGAAGGCCACGATCGCGGCGGCGGAGCCGGTGGGCGCCTGGGTGTTGCTGCTGGACGAGGAGCCGCTGTCCGAGGACGCCGAGGAGCCCGAGTCGGAGAGCTGGGTGCGCGTCTGGGTGCGGGAGGCGCGCTCGCGCTCCTCCGCACGGGCCTTCTCCGCCTTCTCGGCGGCGGCCTTGCGGTCGGCGTCGGCCTTGGCCTTCTTCGCGTCCTTGGCGGCCTTCTCGAGGGCGATCCTCTCCTGCGTCTGCAGGCTGAGGTCCAGGGCCTCCTGCTGGGACGCCTCGGCCGAGGCGGAGACGGCGCTCGCCAGGTCGGTGTCGAGGGATCCGAGCGTGGGCATCTCGATGGTCTCGGTCACCGGCTCGGCATTCGCCGGCCCGGCAGCACCGGCCACCGCGATGGTGCTGAGGACGCCACCGGCAACTCCGGCACGGAGCGCGAGCTTCGAGGCGCTGCGGCGGGGCTTCCGGTGGCTGGGTATGTGAGCGGTCTGGGACATGAGTACAACCGCTATCAGGGCTTCACGGTTCCCTTCAAGAAACGTGGGTTGCGCCACAGTTACGTTCGGAACCACCTAATCCGCTTATCTGGCGGCCTTATTGACGCCGTAACGGACAATACGGGCATGCGTCATCCGGCCCTTGATCACGGGTTTTCCGCGAAACGTCCGAATTGACCGCCGCTTACCACCTCTTCACACCGTTGGCCAAGCCCCGATTTCTCCGGGGCTTTTCAGTGTGGTGCAGGTCACATCCCGGGTCCACGAGGCGGGCGGTCGGCTCGTGAATCGGTGCACACGTCCACTTCGCTCCCGCCGACCCCTCGACCGGGCGACGGGCCGCTCCTTTATCACCCGGCCGGAGTCCATCGCCAATTTGCCTGTAGATGCCACCTCTTGGTAGTGCGGCACGTCCCCGACCAGGGGTTTCCGGTCCGGATGTCACATCTGGTGATCACCTGGGTGCTTCGAGTGCCAAGATCACCGCTCATCCGACTTCATGATCCTTCGTCAGGTGGTGGAGATCACAAAGTCCTTGGCGTACCCCGTGTCGCAGATCACAGAGGGGCGGGCATAAGATGCGGGGCAGCCAGGCTTGTGAACTGCCTCACATGGGGGCGATCTTCGCGGCCCGGTAGTGCGGTCCAACGGTCAAGGACGACTGGAAGGAGCGAGGAGCGTGAATGCGTACGCGCCCATCCTCGTGCTCGGTGCCCTGGGTGCGGGGTTTGCGATCTTCTCCGTGGTCATGGCCACGCTAATCGGCCCAAAGCGGTACAACAGGGCAAAACTTGAGGCGTACGAGTGCGGTATCGAACCGACGCCCACTCCGGCCGGAGGCGGCCGCTTCCCCATCAAGTACTACCTGACGGCGATGCTCTTCATCGTCTTCGACATCGAGATCGTCTTCCTCTACCCCTGGGCCGTCACCTTCGACGCCCTGGGGCTTTTCGGGCTCGTGGAGATGCTGCTCTTCGTGCTCACCGTCTTCGTCGCCTACGCCTATGTGTGGCGGCGCGGCGGCCTGGAATGGGACTGAGGGGCTGAGGGGCACCTATGGGACTCGAAGAGAAGCTGCCGAGCGGCTTTCTGCTGACGACGGTCGAACAGGCCGCGGGCTGGGTGCGCAAGTCATCCGTCTTCCCCGCCACCTTCGGCCTCGCGTGCTGCGCCATCGAGATGATGACGACCGGCGCCGGCCGCTACGACCTGGCGCGCTTCGGCATGGAGGTCTTCCGCGGCTCGCCGCGCCAGGCCGATCTGATGATCGTCGCGGGCCGGGTCAGCCAGAAGATGGCGCCGGTCCTGCGGCAGGTCTACGACCAGATGCCCAACCCCAAGTGGGTCATCTCCATGGGGGTTTGCGCGTCTTCGGGCGGAATGTTCAACAATTACGCGATTGTGCAGGGCGTTGACCACATTGTGCCGGTTGACATCTATTTGCCGGGTTGCCCGCCGCGCCCGGAGATGCTGATGGACGCGATCCTCAAGCTCCACCAGAAGATCCAGACCTCCAAGCTCGGCGTGAACGCCGAGGAGGCGGCCCGCGAGGCGGAGGAAGCGGCGCTCAAGGCGCTGCCGACCATCGAGATGAAGGGGCTCCTCCGTTGAGCGACGAGACTCCCAACCCCGAGAAGGAGCTCTCCGGGCAGAACCTTCCGGGCCAGCGCGGGGAGCACGGTGAGGAGGTCCGCGTCCAGCGCGGGATGTTCGGCGCCAACAACGGCGGCGACACCTCCGGCTACGGCGGCCTCGTCCGCTCCGTACGCCTGCCCGGCGCGGCCACCCGCCCCTACGGCGGCTGGTTCGACGAGGTCGCCGACGAACTGGAGGGCGCGCTCGACGAGCAGGGGCTCCTGCCGGAGAACGCGATCGAGAAGACGGTCGTCGACCGCGACGAGCTGACCTTCCACATCGCCCGCGAGCACCTCGTCCGCGTCGCCCGCACGCTGCGCGACGACCCGGCCCTGCGCTTCGAGCTCTGTACGGGCGTCTCCGGCGTCCACTACCTCGGTGACAAGGGCCGCGAGCTGCACGCCGTCTACCACCTGCGCTCGCTCACCCACGGCCGGCTGATCCGCCTGGAGGTGTCCGCCCCGGACGCCGACCCGCACATCCCGTCGCTCGTCGCGGTCTACCCGACGAACGACTGGCACGAGCGCGAGACGTACGACTTCTTCGGCATCGTCTTCGACGGCCACCCCGCCCTCACCCGGATCATGATGCCGGACGACTGGCAGGGCTTCCCGCAGCGCAAGGACTACCCCCTCGGCGGCATCGCCGTCGAGTACAAGGGCGCCCAGATCCCGGCTCCTGACCAGCGGAGGTCGTACTCGTGAACACCCCCTCTGCATCCCCCCGCGAGACGACCGAAGGCACCGTCTACACCGTCACCGGCGGCGACTGGGAAGAGGTCGTCGAGTCCGCCGCCAAGGCGGACGACGAGCGCATCATCGTCAACATGGGCCCCCAGCACCCGTCCACGCACGGTGTGCTCCGGCTGATCCTGGAGATCGACGGCGAGACCGTCACCGAGGCCCGCTGCGGCATCGGCTACCTCCACACCGGCATCGAGAAGAACCTCGAGTTCCGGAACTGGACGCAGGGCACCACCTTCGTCACGCGCATGGACTACCTCACCTCGTTCTACAACGAGACGGCGTACTGCCTGGGCGTCGAGAAGCTGCTCGGCATCACCGACCAGATCCCGGACCGCGCCAGCGTCATCCGCGTGCTCCTCATGGAGCTCAACCGGCTCTCCTCCCACCTGGTGTGCATCGCCACCGGCGGCATGGAGCTGGGCGCCACCACGATCATGATCTACGGCTTCCGGGACCGCGAGATGATCCTGGACCTGTACGAGCTGATCACCGGACTGCGCATGAACCACGCGTTCATCCGCCCCGGTGGCCTCGCCCAGGACCTCCCGCCCGGCGCCGTCGACGCCGTGCGCGAGTTCGTGAAGACCATGAAGAAGAACCTGCCGGAGTACGACAAGCTCGCCACCGGCAACCCCATCTTCAAGGCCCGCATGCAGGACGTCGGCTACCTCGACCTCACCGGCTGCATGGCGCTCGGCGCCACCGGACCGATCCTGCGCTCCGCGGGCCTCCCGCACGACCTGCGCAAGACCGACCCGTACTGCGGCTACGAGACCTACGAGTTCGACGTCCCGACCGCCGACACCTGCGACTCCTACGGACGCTTCCTCGTCCGCCTGGAGGAGATGCGGCAGTCGCTCAGGATCGTCGAGCAGTGCCTGGACCGTCTCCGGCCCGCCGGTCAGGAGCCGGACCCGGTCATGGTCGGCGACAAGAAGATCGCCTGGCCCGCGCAGCTCGCGCTCGGCCCGGACGGACTCGGCAACTCCCTCGACCACATCAAGAAGATCATGGGCACCTCCATGGAGGCCCTGATCCACCACTTCAAGCTGGTCACCGAGGGCTTCCGGGTCCCGGCCGGACAGGCCTACGCGGCCGTCGAGTCGCCCAAGGGCGAACTGGGCGTGCACGTCGTCTCCGACGGCGGCACCCGCCCCTACCGGGTCCACTTCCGCGACCCGTCCTTCACCAACCTGCAGGCCATGGCGGCCATGTGCGAAGGCGGCCAGGTCGCCGACGTCATCGTCGCCGTCGCGTCCATCGACCCCGTGATGGGAGGCGTCGACCGATGACGGACGGACAGACCAGTCTCGGGATGCCCCAGCTCCCCGCCCCCGACTACCCGGCCGAGGTACGCGCCCGGCTGGAGGCGGACGCCAAGGAGATCATCGCCCGCTACCCGGGGTCCCGCTCCGCGCTCCTGCCGCTGCTGCACCTCGTGCAGGCGGAGGAGGGCCATGTCACCCGCACCGGCATGAAGTTCTGCGCCGAGATCCTCGGCCTGACCACCGCCGAGGTCACCGCGGTCGCCACCTTCTACACGATGTACCGGCGCAAGCCCTCCGGCGACTACCAGGTCGGGGTCTGCACCAACACGCTCTGCGCGGTCATGGGCGGCGACGCCATCTTCGAGGAGCTCAAGGAGCACCTCGGCGTCGGCAACAACGAGACGACCGAGGACGGCAAGGTCACGCTGGAGCACATCGAGTGCAACGCGGCCTGCGACTTCGCGCCCGTGATGATGGTCAACTGGGAGTTCTTCGACAACCAGACACCCGACTCCGCGAAGAGGATCGTCGACGACCTGAGGGCCGGACGCCCCGTCGAACCGACGCGCGGCGCGCCCCTGTGCACGTACAAGGAGACCGCCCGCATCCTGGCCGGCTTCCCCGACGAGCGCGAGGGGGCCGTCGAGGCCACCGGAGGGGCCGGCCCGGCCTCGCTCGTCGGGCTGCGGCTTGCCAAGGGCGAAGCCCCGCACCACAAGATCGTCCACCCGCGCGGCGAATCGGCCAGTGGGGAGGGGGAGTGATGACCTTGGCAGCCGAGATCAACAACAGCAGCCCCGAGAAGCTTCTCGCGCCGGTCCTTTCGGCGTTCTGGGACCAGCCCGACTCCTGGACCCTGGAGACGTACAAGAGGCACGAGGGGTACGAGGGCCTGCGCAAGGCCCTCGCGATGACGCCCGACGAGGTCATCGCGTACGTCAAGGACTCCGGTCTGCGCGGCCGCGGCGGCGCCGGCTTCCCCACCGGGATGAAGTGGCAGTTCATCCCGCAGGGCGACGGCAAGCCGCACTACCTCGTCGTCAACGCAGACGAGTCCGAGCCGGGCACCTGCAAGGACATCCCGCTCCTCTTCGCCAACCCGCACTCCCTCATCGAGGGAATGATCATCGCCTGCTACGCGATCCGCTCCGAGCACGCGTTCATCTATCTGCGCGGCGAGGTCGTGCCCGTCCTGCGCCGCCTGCACGAGGCGGTGCGCGAGGCGTACGAGGCCGGCTACCTCGGCCAGGACGTCCTCGGCAGCGGCCTGAACCTCGAACTCACCGTGCACGCGGGCGCCGGCGCGTACATCTGCGGCGAGGAGACCGCCCTGCTCGACTCGCTCGAAGGACGGCGCGGCCAGCCCCGGCTGCGTCCCCCCTTCCCCGCGGTCGCCGGTCTGTACGCGTGCCCCACTGTGGTGAACAACGTCGAGTCCATCGCGTCCGTTCCCGCGATCATGAACCGGGGCAAGGACTGGTTCAAGTCGATGGGCAGCGAGAAGTCCCCGGGCTTCACGCTCTACTCGCTCAGCGGGCACGTCACCACGCCGGGCCAGTACGAGGCCCCGCTCGGGATCACGCTGCGCCAGCTCCTCGACATGAGCGGCGGGATGCGGGCGGGCCACCGGCTGAAGTTCTGGACCCCGGGCGGCTCCTCCACCCCGATGTTCACCGACGAGCACCTCGACGTCCCGCTCGACTACGAGGGCGTGGGCGCGGCCGGCTCGATGCTCGGCACCAAGGCGCTCCAGTGCTTCGACGAGACCACGTGCGTGGTCCGCGCGGTGACCCGCTGGACCGAGTTCTACGCCCACGAGTCCTGTGGCAAGTGCACGCCGTGCCGTGAAGGCACGTACTGGCTCGTGCAGTTGCTCCGCGACATCGAGGCCGGCAAGGGCGTGATGTCCGACCTCGACAAGCTGAACGACATCGCCGACAACATCAACGGCAAGTCGTTCTGCGCGCTCGGTGACGGCGCCGCCTCCCCGATCTTCTCCTCGCTGAAGTACTTCCGCGAGGAGTACGAGCAGCACATCACCGGCCGGGGCTGCCCCTTCGACCCGGCCAAGTCGACCGCCTGGGCGGACAACCACAAGGAGGTGACGGCATGACGGTCACCACGGCCGGCCCCGCCGGAGGCGGTTCGGCTCCCGTACCGCCCGAGGACCTCGTCACGCTGACCATCGACGGCGCCGAGATCTCCGTCCCCAAGGGGACCCTGGTCATCCGCGCCGCCGAGCAGCTCGGCATCGAGATCCCGCGGTTCTGCGACCACCCGCTCCTCGACCCGGCCGGCGCCTGCCGGCAGTGCATCGTCGAGGTCGAGGGCCAGCGCAAGCCGATGGCCTCCTGCACCATCACCTGCACGGACGGCATGGTGGTGAAGTCCCAGCTGACCTCCCCGGTCGCCGAGAAGGCCCAGCACGGTGTGATGGAGCTGCTGCTCATCAACCACCCGCTGGACTGCCCGGTCTGCGACAAGGGCGGCGAGTGCCCGCTGCAGAACCAGGCGATGTCCCACGGACAGTCCGAGTCCCGCTTCGAGGGCCACAAGCGGACCTACGAGAAGCCGGTACCGATCTCCACGCAGGTGCTGCTCGACCGCGAGCGGTGCGTGCTCTGCGCGCGCTGCACCCGGTTCTCCAACCAGGTCGCGGGCGACCCGATGATCGAGCTGATCGAGCGCGGCGCGCTCCAGCAGGTCGGCACGGGCGAGGGCGACCCGTTCGAGTCGTACTTCTCCGGGAACACCATCCAGATCTGCCCGGTCGGCGCGCTGACCTCGGCCGCGTACCGGTTCCGCTCCCGCCCCTTCGACCTCGTCTCCTCGCCGAGCGTCTGCGAGCACTGCGCGGGCGGCTGCGCCACGCGCACGGACCACCGGCGCGGCAAGGTCATGCGGCGGCTCGCGGCGGACGACCCGGAGGTCAACGAGGAGTGGGTGTGCGACAAGGGGCGCTTCGCGTTCCGGTACGCCCAGCAGCGTGACCGGCTGACCACTCCGCTGGTACGGAACGCGGAGACGGGCGCTCTCGAACCCGCCTCCTGGCCGGAGGCCCTCGAGGCGGCGGCGCGCGGACTCGTCCGGGGCCGTACCGGCGTCCTGGCCGGCGGCCGGCTGACCGTCGAGGACTCCTACGCGTACGCCAAGTTCGCCCGGGTCGCCCTCGACACCAACGACGTCGACTTCCGGGCCCGGGTCCACTCCAGCGAGGAGGCCGACTTCCTGGCCTCGCAGGTCGCGGGACGTGGCCGGGACCTGGACGGCACAGGGGTCACGTACACCTCGCTCGAAGCCGCCCCGGCGGTGCTGCTCGTCGGCTTCGAGTCCGAGGAGGAGGCGCCCGGCGTCTTCCTGCGGCTGCGCAAGGCCTGGCGCAAGCACGGCCAGAAGACCTACGCGGTGGCCGCGTTCGCGACCCGGGGCCTGGAGAAGGCGGGCGGCACGCTGCTTCCCGCCGCGCCCGGCACCGAGACCGAGTGGCTGGACGCGCTCACCTCGCGGGTCGGCCTCGACGAGGCCGGTACGCGCGCGGCGGAGGCGCTCCGCCAGGACGGCGCGGTCCTCGTGGTCGGCGAGCGGCTCGCCGCCGTACCGGGCGGGCTCACCGCCGCCGTACGGACGGCGACGGCGACCGGTGCGAAGCTGGTGTGGATCCCGCGCAGGGCCGGCGAGCGCGGCGCTCTCGAAGCCGGCGCGATCCCCACGCTGCTGCCCGGCGGCCGCCCCGCGACCGACCCCCGCGCGCGTGAGGAGGTCGCGGCCGCCTGGGGCGTACGCGACCTGCCGCACGGCTACGGCCGCGACACCGGTCAGATCGTCGAGGCCGCGGCCACCGGCGAACTGGGCGCGCTGCTCGTCGGCGCCGTCGAACTCCGCGACCTGCCGGACCCGGCACGCGCGCGTGAGGCGCTCGACGCGGCGTTCGTGGTCTCCCTGGAGCTGCGGCCGAGCGAGGTCACCGAGCGGGCCGACGTGGTCCTGCCGGTCGCCGCGGTCGCCGAGAAGCCCGGCACCTTCCTCAACTGGGAGGGCAGGGCACGGCTCTTCGAGGCCGCGCTCAAGCCCGAGCAGATGACCCGGACGCTGCCGCCGGCCGACGTGCGCGTGCTCCACATGCTCGCCGACGCCCTCGACGCCCACCTGGCCCTGCCCGACCTGCGCTCGGTCCGCCGTGAGCTGGACCGGCTCGGCGGCTGGGACGGCCGGCGGGCCTCCGAGCCCACCGAGCCCGCACAGCCCGCGCCCCGCCCGGGCGAGGGCGAGGCGGTCCTCGCCGGACACCGGCTCCTGCTCGACCTCGGCCGCCTCCAGGAGGGCGACACCGCGCTCGCGGGCACCCGCCACGCGGCGGTCGCCCGGCTCTCGGCCACGACCGCGGAGGAGACCGGCGTCAAGGACGGCGACCTCCTCGCGGTCACCGGACCGGCGGGCTCCACGCACTTCCCGCTCCAGGTGACCGAGATGCCCGACCGCGTGGTCTGGCTCCCGCTCAACTCCGAGGCGGGCGGCGTCCTCTCCGACACGGGCGCCCACCCGGGCGACCTGGTCCGCATCGGCGCAGCGACGACGGAGGTGCAGGCATGACCACGCTGCTCGCCGCGGAAGACCTCTCCATGTTCGGGACGGACCCCTGGTGGCTCGTCGCGATCAAGGCGGTCTTCTGCTTCGCCTTCCTCATGGTCACCGTGCTCTTCTCCATCGTGTGGGAGCGCAAGGTCGTCGCCTGGATGCAGCTGCGCATCGGGCCCAACCGGCACGGCCCCTGGGGTTTCCTCCAGTCCCTCGCGGACGGCATCAAGCTGATGCTGAAGGAGGACGTCGTCGTCAAGCGCGCCGACAAGGTCGTCTACATCCTCGCGCCGATCATCGCCGCCGCCCCCGCGTTCATGGCGATCGCCGTGATCCCGTTCGGCCCGGCCGGCAACGAGGTCTCGATCTTCGGCCACCGCACCACGATGCAGCTCACCGACCTGCCGATCGCGATGCTGTACGTCCTCGCGATCGCCTCCGTCGGCATCTACGGCATCGTGCTCGCCGGCTGGTCCTCCGGCTCCACGTACCCGCTCCTCGGCGGCCTGCGCTCCTGCGCCCAGATGATCTCCTACGAGATCGCCATGGGCGCCGCGTTCGCCTCCGTCTTCCTCTACTCCGGGTCGATGTCGACCTCGGCGATCGTCGAGGCGCAGGCGGACCGCTGGTTCGTCATCCTGCTGCCGGTCTCGTTCATCATCTACATCGTCACGATGGTCGGCGAGACCAACCGCGCCCCCTTCGACATGCCGGAGTCCGAGGGCGACCTCGTCGGCGGCTTCAACACCGAGTACTCCTCCATCAAGTTCGCGATGTTCATGCTCGCCGAGTACGTGAACATGGTGACGGTCTCCGCCGTCTCCGTGACGCTCTTCCTCGGCGGCTGGCGCGCCCCGTACCCGATCTCCACCTTCTGGGAGGGCGCGAACCACGGCTGGTGGCCGATGCTCTGGTTCATCCTCAAGGTGCAGCTGCTGCTCTTCTTCTTCATCTGGCTGCGCGGCACGCTGCCCCGCGTCCGCTACGACCAGCTGATGAAGCTCGGCTGGAAGGTCCTCATCCCGGTCTCGGTGCTCTGGCTGATGCTGGTCGCCACCGTGCGGGCCCTGCGCAACGAGAACTTCGCGTTCCAGACGATCGTGCTCTACGTCGCCGGAGCCGTGATCGCCGTCCTGCTGCTCTCCTTCGTCGCCGACATGTTCCGCGACCGGCGGGCGGGCGGCGGCGAGGTGGGGGCCGAGGACGAGCCGCCGTTCGACCCGATGGCCGGCGGGTTCCCCGTACCGCCGAAGCCCGGACAGTCCCTGCCGCCCGTGCCGCGGCGCAGGTCGCGCCAGGACCGCGACCTGGTTGTCAGTGGTGCCCCGGATACTGCTACTGCGAGTGAGGGAAAGGAGACGGACGGTGTCTGATTTCCAGAATCCGGTGGCCGGCTTCGGCGTGACCTTCAAGGCCATGTTCAAGAAGCGGCTCACCGAGCAGTACCCGGAGGAGCGCAAGACGACGGCGCCGCGCTTCCACGGCCGGCACCAGCTCAACCGTCATCCGGACGGACTTGAGAAGTGCGTGGGCTGCGAGCTGTGCGCCTGGGCCTGCCCCGCGGACGCCATCTACGTGGAGGGCGCGGACAACACCGAGGAGGAGCGCTACTCCCCGGGCGAGCGCTACGGCCGCGTCTACCAGATCAACTACGCCCGCTGCATCCTGTGCGGACTGTGCATCGAGGCCTGCCCCACGCGGGCGCTGACGATGACGAACGAGTTCGAACTGGCCGACTCCTCCCGCGAGAACCTGATCTACACCAAGGAGCAGCTCCTCGCGGGCCTTGAGGAGGGCATGGTCGACTCGCCGCACTCGATCTTCCCGGGCATGGACGAGCAGGACTACTACCGGGGCCTGGTCACCGAGGCCGCCCCGGGCACGGTCCAGCAGGTCGCCACGTCCAAGGGGGAGAAGGGCGAGCCGGAAGAGGTGGACGCGTGAACGCCACCCTCGCGGCGTACGAGACGTCCGGCGGCGAGGCCTTCCAGTTCTGGGTCCTCGGCACCGTCGCCGTGATCGGCGCCCTCGCCACCGTCCTGATGAAGAAGGCCATGCACAGCGCGCTGTCGCTGGCCGGCACGATGATCATCCTGGCGGTCTTCTACCTCGCCAACGGCGCGTACTTCCTCGGCATCGTCCAGATCGTCGTCTACACCGGCGCGATCATGATGCTCTTCCTCTTCATCGTCATGCTCGTCGGCGTCACCGCCGCGGACTCGCTGAAGGAGACCATCAAGGGCCAGCGCTGGTGGGCCGCCGCCTGCGGGCTCGGCTTCGGCATCCTGCTGATCGCCGGCATCGGCCAGGCCTCCCTGACCGAGTTCAACGGCCTGGGCGCGGCCAACGGCGCGTACGGCGGGAACGTGGAGGGTCTCGCGGCCCTGATCTTCACCAAGTACGTCTTCGCCTTCGAGATCACCGGCGCGCTGCTCATCACCGCGGCCGTCGGCGCCATGGTCCTCACCCACCGCGAGCGCACCGAACGGGCCCGCACCCAGCGGGAGCTGTCGGAGCAGCGCGTACGGGAAGGCAAGCACGTGCCGCCGCTGCCCGCGCCGGGTGTCTACGCCCGGCACAACGCGGTGGACATCGCCGGTCTCCTGCCCGACGGCACCCCGTCCGAGCTGACCGTGATGCAGACGCTGCGCAAGCGCGGCCAGGTCCGCGACGTGTCCGGCGAGGCGCTGGCCGACCTGAAGGCGCTGGAGCAGCGCTCGGAGGAGCGGCTCGGGCGCACGCGGGACGAGCTCGACCGGGCCGAGCGCGACCGGGCCGATGAGGAGGCCTCCCGATGAACCCCGTGAACTACCTGTACCTCGCCGCCCTGTTGTTCACCATCGGCGCGGCCGGTGTGCTGATCCGGCGGAACGCGATCGTGGTCTTCATGTGCGTCGAGCTGATGCTCAACGCCTGCAACCTCGCGTTCGTCGCCTTCTCCCGGATGCACGGCAACCTCGACGGCCAGATCATCGCCTTCTTCACGATGGTCGTCGCCGCCGCGGAGGTCGTGGTCGGGCTCGCGATCATCGTGTCGCTGTTCCGTTCCCGCCACTCGGCCTCGGTCGACGACGCCAGCCTGATGAAGCTGTAAGGGGCTGAATTGTGGACAACCTGATCGCTCTGCTCATCGCGGCGCCCCTGCTCGGAGCGGCCGTCCTGCTGTGCGGCGGGCGCCGCCTGGACAAGGTCGGGCCGCTGCTCGGCACGGCGCTCGCGGCGACCTCCTTCGTCATCGGCGCCGTCCTCTTCGCCGACATGCTCGGCAAGAGCGCCGACGACCGGGCCCTGTACCAGAACCTGTGGACCTGGATCCCGGTCGAGGGCTTCCAGGCGGACATCGCCTTCCAGCTCGACCAGCTGTCGATGACGTTCGTGCTGCTGATCACCGGCGTCGGCTCGCTGATCCACGTGTACTCGATCGGGTACATGGAGCACGACGAGCGCAAGCGCCGCTTCTTCGGCTATCTGAACCTGTTCCTCGCGGCGATGCTCCTGCTGGTCCTCGCCGACAACTACCTGCTGCTCTACTTCGGCTGGGAGGGCGTCGGCCTCGCCTCGTACCTCCTGATCGGCTTCTGGCAGCACAAGCCCAGCGCGGCCACCGCCGCGAAGAAGGCCTTCCTGGTCAACCGGGTCGGCGACATGGGCCTTTCGATCGCCATCATGATCATGTTCACCACCTTCGGGACCTTCGCCTTCGGGCCGGTCCTGGAGGCGACCGGTGAGACGAGCGAGGGCACGCTGACGGCGATCGGCCTGATGCTGCTGCTCGCCGCCTGCGGCAAGTCGGCCCAGGTGCCGCTGCAGTCCTGGCTCGGGGACGCCATGGAGGGCCCGACCCCGGTCTCGGCCCTCATCCACGCGGCCACCATGGTCACCGCCGGTGTCTATCTGATCGTCCGCTCCGCCGACATCTTCAACGCCGCCCCGGACGCCCAGCTCGTGGTCGTCGTGGTCGGCGCGGTCACGCTCCTCTTCGGTGCGATCGTCGGTTGCGCGAAGGACGACATCAAGAAGGCCCTGGCCGGCTCGACGATGTCGCAGATCGGCTACATGATCCTGGCGGCGGGCCTCGGCCCGATCGGCTACGTCTTCGCGATCATGCACCTGGTCACGCACGGCTTCTTCAAGGCCGGGCTCTTCCTCGGCGCCGGTTCGGTCATGCACGGCATGAACGACGAGGTCGACATGCGGCGTTACGGCGGCCTGCGGACGTACATGCCGGTCACCTTCATCACCTTCGGCCTCGGCTATCTGGCGATCATCGGCTTCCCCGGTCTGTCCGGCTTCTTCTCCAAGGACAAGATCATCGAGGCGGCCTTCGCCAAGGGCGGCACCGAGGGCTGGATCCTCGGCGCGGTCACCCTGCTGGGCGCGGCCATCACCGCGTTCTACATGACCCGCGTGATGCTGATGACCTTCTTCGGCGAGAAGCGCTGGCAGCCCGACGAGAAGGGCGAGCTGCCGCACCCGCACGAGTCGCCGCGGTCCATGACCGTCCCGATGATCCTGCTGGCCGTCGGCTCGGTGGCCGCGGGTGGCTTCTTCTCCCTCGGCGACCGGTTCATCAACTGGCTGAAGCCGGTGACCGAGTTCGAGCACGGTCACCCGCCGATCAGCGCCGGGGCCATCACCACGGCCACCGTCGCCGTCATGGTGCTCGGCGTCGGGCTCGCCTACCTCCAGTACGGACGCAGGCCCGTCCCGGTCACCGCCCCGCGCGGCTCGCTGCTCACCCGGGCCGCCCGCCGCGACCTGCTCCAGGACGACTTCAACCACGCCGTCTTCGTGACGGGCGGCACGCACCTCACCCGCTCGCTCGTCTACGTCGACCACACCCTGGTCGACGGGGTCGTCAACGGCACCGCCGCCTCGGTCGGCGGTCTGTCCGGCCGGCTGCGCAAGCTGCAGAACGGCTACGCCCGCACCTATGCGGTCTCCATGTTCGGAGGTACGGCGGTGCTGATCGCCGCGACCCTGCTGATGAGGGCGGTGTAACTGCCATGTCTTTCCCGCTCCTTACGGTGACGGCAGCGGTGCCGGCGGTCGGTGCGATCCTCACCGCCGCCGTGCCCGCCGCCCGCCGTACCGCGGCCAAGTGGCTGGCCCTGCTGGTCTCCCTGGTCACGCTGGTGCTCGCGGCGATCGTCATGATCCGCTTCGAGCCCGGCGGCGACCGCTACCAGCTCGTCGAGTCCCACTCCTGGATCAAGGACTTCGGCGTCCGCTACGAACTGGGCGTGGACGGCATCGGGGTGGCGCTGATCGCGCTCACCGCGCTGCTGATCCCCTTCGTCATCCTGGCCGGCTGGCACGACGCCGACCCCCTGGAGACGAAGTCCTCGCGCTGGCGGCCGACGCAGGGCTTCTTCGCCCTGATCCTGATGGTCGAGGCGATGGTGATCCTCTCCTTCGAGGCCACCGACGTCTTCCTCTTCTACATCCTGTTCGAAGCCATGCTCATCCCGATGTACTTCCTCATCGGCGGCTTCGGCGACCGGGCCCACGCGGGCTCCGACGAGAACGCGGCGGCCCAACGCTCGTACGCGGCCGTCAAGTTCCTGCTGTACAACCTGGTCGGCGGGCTCATCATGCTGGCCGCCGTCATCGGGCTCTACGTGGTCGCGGGGAACTTCTCGCTGACCGAGATCGCCGAGGCGCGGGCCTCCGGCCAGCTGGAGATGGCGACCAACACCGAACGGCTGCTGTTCCTCGGCTTCTTCTTCGCCTTCGCGGTGAAGGCGCCGCTCTGGCCGCTGCACACCTGGCTGCCGAACGCGATGGGGGAGGCGACCGCTCCGGTCGCCGTGCTCATCACCGCGGTCGTCGACAAGGTCGGCACGTTCGCGATGCTCCGCTTCTGCCTCCAGCTCTTCCCGGAGGCCTCGAAGTGGGCGACCCCGGTGATCATCGCGCTCGCCCTGATCAGCATCGTCTACGGCGCGCTGCTCGCGGTCGGCCAGCGGGACATCAAGCGGCTGGTCGCGTACGCCTCGATCTCGCACTTCGGCTTCATCATCATGGGCATCTTCGCGATGACCACCCAGGGCCAGAGCGGCGCGACGCTGTACATGGTCAACCACGGCATCTCGACGGCCGCCCTGATGCTGGTGGCCGGCTTCCTGATCACCCGGCGCGGCTCGCGGCTCATCGCGGACTACGGCGGTGTGCAGAAGGTCGCCCCGGTGCTCGCCGGCACCTTCCTGATCGGCGGTCTGGCCACCCTCTCGCTGCCGGGGCTCGCGCCCTTCGTCAGTGAATTCCTGGTCCTGGTCGGCACGTTCGCCCGCTACCCGGTGGCCGGCATCATCGCCACCACCGGCATCGTCCTCGCCGCGCTCTACACCCTCGTCCTCTACCAGCGGACGATGACGGGCCCGGTGAAGACGGAGGAGGTCCGGACGATGCCGGACCTGCGGGTGCGCGAGCTGGTCGTGGTCGCCCCGCTGATCGCCCTGCTGATCCTCCTCGGGGTGTTCCCGAAGCCGCTGACGGACATCGTGAACCCCGCCGTCTCGCACACCATGTCCGACGTCCAGCAAAAGGACCCCCAGCCTGAAGTGGAGGCGGCCAAGTGAGTGCATCCGCCGTCGCGTCCGGGGCCGCGCCCGCCGTCCACAGCCTGTGGACGACGGCCGCCGAGCCGTTGACCAAGATCCCGGCACCCCACATCGAGTACGTCCAGCTCTCGCCCGTACTCATCGTGGTCGGCGCCGCGGTCCTCAGCGTCCTCGCCGAGGCCTTCGTGCCCCGCAAGGGCCGCTACCACGCCCAGGTGTTCCTGACCGTGCTCGCCCTGGTCGCCGCCTTCGCGGCGATCGTCGGCCTCGCCGCCGGCGGGTACGGCTCCACCAAGGCGCACATCGCGGCCATGGGCGCCATCGCCGTCGACGGCCCGGCGCTCTTCCTCCAGGGCACGATCCTGCTGGCCTCGCTCGTCGCCGTCTTCACCTTCGCCGAGCGCAGGCTCGACCCGGCCGACCACGGCCACAAGGTCGACTCCTTCGCCGCCGAGGCCGCCGCCGTACCCGGCAGCGACCAGGAGAAGGCGGCGGTCAAGGCCGGGTTCACCACCACCGAGGTGTTCCCGCTGGCGCTGTTCGCCGTCGCCGGCATGCTGGTCTTCCCGGCCGCCAACGACCTTCTGACGCTCTTCATCGCGCTCGAGGTCTTCTCGCTGCCGCTCTACCTGCTCTGCGCCGTCGCCCGCCGCAAGCGGCTGATGTCGCAGGAGGCCGCGGTCAAGTACTTCCTGCTCGGCGCCTTCTCCTCGGCGTTCCTGCTCTTCGGCATCGCCCTGCTCTACGGCTACGCGGGCTCCGTCTCGTACGCCACCATCGCGAACGTCGTCGACGGCTCGGTCGCCTCGGTCGACCCGGCCCTCGCCCAGACCATGGGCAACGACGTGCTGCTGCTCATCGGCTTCGCGCTGGTCCTCATGGGCCTGCTCTTCAAGGTCGGCGCCGTGCCGTTCCACATGTGGACCCCGGACGTCTACCAGGGCGCGCCGACCCCCGTCACCGGCTTCATGGCGGCCGCGACGAAGGTCGCCGCGTTCGGCGCGCTCCTGCGCCTGCTGTACGTGGTGCTGCCGGGCCTCACCTGGGACTGGCGGCCGGTCATGTGGGGCGTCGCCATCGTCACCATGCTGGGCGGCGCGATCGTCGCGATCACCCAGACCGACATCAAGCGGCTCCTCGCGTACTCCTCGATCGCGCACGCGGGCTTCCTGCTCGCCGGTGTCATCGCGGCCACGCCCACCGGCATCTCCTCGGTGCTGTTCTACCTGGGCGCGTACTCCTTCGTGACGATCGGCGCGTTCGCGGTCGTCACGCTGGTGCGGGACGCGGGCGGCGAGGCGACGCACCTGTCCAAGTGGGCCGGTCTGGGCCGCCGTTCGCCGCTCGTCGCGGCGGTCTTCGCGGTGTTCCTGCTCGCCTTCGCCGGCATTCCGCTGACGTCGGGCTTCTCGGGCAAGTTCGCGGTCTTCTCGGCGGCGGCGGAGGGCGGCGCGGGCGCGCTGGTCGTCGTCGGTGTCGTCTCGTCGGCGATCGCGGCGTTCTTCTACATCCGGGTGATCGTGCTGATGTTCTTCAGCGAGCCGAAGGCGGACGGCCCCACGGTCGCCGTGCCGTCGGTCTTCACGGCGGCCACGATCACGGTGGGTGTGGCGGTCACGCTGGTGCTCGGCGTCGCGCCGCAGTACTTCCTGGACCTGGCGGGCCAGGCGAGCGTGTTCGTCCGGTAGGTGTTGGGTTGCGAAAGGGCCCGGTCTCCGCTCAGGCGGAGGGCCGGGCCCTTTCGCGTATCTACGGCTGCGTGGCGGGGGTCAGGACGCCGGAACGATCCGCCCGGTGACCTCGCCGAGCGCGACCTGTGTCCCGTCCGGGCCGGGGGCCCAGGCGGTGAGGGTGACCTCGTCGCCGTCCTCCAGGAACGTCCGCTTGCCGGTGGGGAGTTCGAGCGCGTCGCGGCCGTTCCAGGTCAGTTCGAGGAGCGAGCCGCGCTGGTGGACCTCGGGGCCGGAGACCGTACCGGAGCCGTACAGGTCACCGGTGCGCAGCGAGGCGCCGTTGACCGTCATGTGGGCCAGCTGCTGGGCGGCGGTCCAGTACATGGTCGCGAAGGGCGGCTCGGAGACGACCTGGCCGTTGATCTCGACGGTGATCCGCAGATCGAAGCCCCCGTGCTCCTCCTCGGCGGAGTCGTCCAGGTAGGGGAGCAGGTCGAAGTCGCGGGCCGGCGGCTCCGTACGGGCCGCGTCCAGGGCCTCCAGGGGGGTCACCCAGGCGGAGACGGAGGTGGTGAAGGACTTGCCGAGGAACGGGCCGAGCGGCACGTACTCCCAGGCCTGGATGTCGCGGGCCGACCAGTCGTTGAGGAGCGTCAGGCCGAAGACGTGCTCGCGGAAGTCGGCCAGCGGGACGGGGGTGCCGAGGGTCGAGGGGGTCCCGACGACGAAGCCGACCTCCGCCTCGATGTCCAGCTTCACCGAGGGCCCGAAGACCGGCGCGGGGTCGGTGGGGGCCTTGCGCTGCCCTGCGGGGCGTACGACGTCGGTGCCGGACACCACGACCGTGCCCGCGCGGCCGTGGTAGCCGATGGGCAGGTGCTTCCAGTTGGGGGTGAGCGCGTCGCCGTCGGGGCGGAAGATCCGGCCCACGTTGGTGGCGTGGTGCTCGCTGGCGTAGAAGTCGACGTAGTCCGCGACCTCGAACGGCAGGTGCAGCGTGACGGTGTCGAGCGGGTGCAGGAGCGGCTCTATGACCGGCCGGTGGGCGGGCACGGTCACCCAGCCCGTCAGGGCCCTGCGCACGTCGCGCCAGGCGGTGCGGCCGGCGGCGAGCAGCGGGTTGAGGCTGGGCTGGGCGAGCAGCGTCGCGTACGGCGAACCGAGCGCCTGCGCGGCGGCTCCCGCGTCGAGCACATGACCGCCGATGCGGACGCCGACCCTCCGCCGGTCGGGCTCGTCGGCGGGGGAGAAGACGCCGTACGGAAGGTTGTGCGGACCGAAGGGATCGCCCTCGGCCAGGTCGAGCGGGGACTGCTCGGGCATCGGTGCTGCCTCGCTTTCCAGGGTGTGGGGGACACGTTAATGGCCGGGCGGCCGGGCGCGGATGACATGGATCACAGAGAAAGTGCGGCCTCCGTGCACAACTGTCCATGTATGCGCGCTTTATGCGTCCTGTGGGCGAGCTGTGCGTGAGAGACATGACTGAGCGCGTTCAATTCTCACTTTCCAGGGCCTTGTCCGGGTCATACGATCACGGCACTGTCGCGCCGCGTGAGGTTCCCGCAGGAGCGACTCCCACTTTGCTCTGTCTTCACCCGACCGCGCTTTGACCAAAGGGCCCATCTTGAAGATTCGCCGCATCCTCGCGACGGCCGTGGCCGCCGCTGTGACGACCCCCGTCGTCTTCCTGTCGGCCGCCCCGGCCTTCGCCGACACGAAGCCGTCCGCGCCCGCGCAGACGCAGAACGACAAGCAGGACCAGGCGCCGGACATCGAGCAGCTGAAGAAGGACGTCGCGGCCGCGCAGAAGGCGTACGACGCGGCTGTCCTGGCCGAGGCCGACGCGATGAAGGCCAAGAAGGACCTTGAGAAGCCCGAGCACGAGCTTCAGGTCGCCCTCACCGCCGCGAAGACGGCCGCCGCGGAGGCTGCCACCAAGAAGACCGCCGCGGACACCAAGGTCGCGGAGGCCGAGGCTGCTCTCGCCGCGCTCTCGCCCGAGGCCACCGCCGAGGAGAAGGCCGCTGCGGAGCAGGCGGTCACCGACGCGAAGACCGCCGCCGCCGAGGCCGCCACGGCGAAGACCGCCGCCGACGCGAAGGTCGTGGAAGCCGACACGAAGCTCGTCGACGCGGACGTCGCGGCCTCGACCAAGATCACCACGACCAGGAATGCCACGAAGGAGGCCCTCAAGGCGCTGGACGCCGCCAAGGAGGCCCTGAAGAAGGCCGAGGAGGAAGAGGGCGAGGAGCCGCCGCACGAGGACTGCTTCCCCGAGGACAAGTTCACCTCCGTGGTGACCGGTCTGCCCTCGAAGGTCGTCGCCGGCACCACCGTCGACTTCAAGCTGCGCCTGACGAACGGCAGCGACCGCACGCTGGACGACGCGTACGCCTTCGTCGCGATTCACGCCTTCGACGAGAAGGGCCTGAAGCCGCTCGACAAGTACCTGGACCTGGAGTGGTACGAGGTCGTCAAGGGCAGGGGCTCGTGGAACGACGTTCCCGTCGCCGAGGAGCTGTCCGTCGGCACCCTGAAGCCGAAGGCTTCCGCCGAGATCAAGCTCCGCCTGAAGGTGGACGCGAACACCCCGGCCGGTCAGGGCCTGACCTTCGCGGCGGGTGACTTCTGGAACGAGGACGGGACCTGCGGCGGTACGCCGGACCTGACCGAGTACGAGTTCGACATCCTGGCCAAGGGCAGCAACCCGGGCAAGGTCGAGGACGCCAAGGGCACCCCGGGCGGCAAGAACACCACCACCCAGGGCGGCACCTCCACCACCGCGGTGACGACCGGCCAGCTCGCCAAGACCGGTTCGAACGACGCCATGCCGCAGATCGCCCTCGCGGGCGGCGCGGCCGTCGCCCTCGGCGCCGGCGCGATGTTCATCGTCCGCCGCCGCAAGGCCGGCGCGAACGCCTGATCCGAGCGGTAGGCGATATGCGGTAAGTGAAGGGCCCGCGTTCCGAGAGGAACGCGGGCCCTTCCGTTTCGGGGGCAACCATTCACACGGTCCGTGAGTCGAACGGACGTCATATGCCACGCCTGGACCGACGGAACAAGGTGCACCCGATGAAGACCAGCAGAACTCTGGCAGCCTGTGCGGCGCTCGCCGTGACGATGTCGCTGTCCCTGCTGTCCGCACATCCGGTGCTCGCCGCCGGTACGCATTCTCCGTCTCCGTCCCCCTCCTCGTCGACGCCCGGAAAGCCGACGCTGGAGGAGCTGTTGGCGGCCACCAAGGCGGCAAACGAGGCGTACTACGAGGCGAGGGACGCCGCCGGCAGGGCCACGGCCAGGCGTGAGGCGGTCATGAAGGGTGACAGCGATCTCGCCAGGGCGGCCGTCGCGGCGAAGACCGCGGCGGAGACGGCCGCCGCGGGGAAGAACGCCGCGGACGGGAAGCTCACCACCGCACAGGCCGACCTGGCGGCTCTGCCCGCCGAGGCGACGCCCCAGGAGCGCGCGGCCGCGGAGAAGGCCGTCGCGGACGCCCAGAAGGCCGCTGAGGACGCAGCCACCGCGAAGACGGCGGCGGACACGGCACTGGTCACGGCTGTGAGTGCGCGCGACGACGAGCGAGTCGAAGTCGTCCGCCTGGAGAAGGAGGCAAGGAAGGCCGAGAGCGACGCTCTGAAGGCGTCCCAAGATGCCAGCTACGCCTACCACACCGCCTTGGCCCAGAAGTACGGTCAATGCCACGGGGTGCGCGACAACGACGTCACGGCGAAGCTGAGCGGGCCCGCGGAAGTGAAAGCGGGGAACACCGTCGACCTCACGCTCCGGCTGACCAGCAACATGCCGACGTCCTTCGACAGTTTCCACCTCTTCTCGTCCACCGCCTGGTACAAGGTCGGCGCATTCGACAATCCCAACGACGAATATCTGACGGTTCGCTGGTTCAACGAGGCGACCGGACGGTGGGAGAAGTCCAAGAACGTGAACCCGGCCGCGGGAACGCCGAAGAAGGGTGTTCCCGCCACCATCAAGATGCGCCTGACCGTGGACGCCCGGGCGGAGGCCGGCCCCGTGTACGTGAGCGCGATCGGCAAGTTCAAGTCGGCGGACGACTGTGTCGTCACGGACACCGAGCTCCTCACCGTCCACGTGGAGCCCCAGGGCACGACCCCCGGCCCAGGCACCGAGGCCGGCAGCGGGGCGGGTGGTGGGACCGGCAATCCCGGTACCCCGCAGGGTGGCGCGTCCACCGCTCCGGTGAGGACCGGCAGCGGCGGCCCGCTCGCCGAGACCGGCTCCCCCTCGGCCGTTCCGCAGATCGCTCTCGCGGGCGGCGTGGCCGTCGTCCTCGGGGCCGGCGCGATGTTCGTCGTCCGCCGCCGCAGGACCGGCGCCGACGCCTGAGCGCGGGGCTTAGCCTCCGCTCAGCCCGCCGTGCGCGGAATGCGTTTCTCCCAGGTCCGGTGGAAGAGGACCTCGCCGGCCTCCTTGCAGATGACCTCGTTCGTCGTCATGAACGCGTCCGCGTCGCAGGTGATCTCCGAGCGGGAGTCGATCGTCACGTCCCAGGCCAGTTCCGGGCGGTGGAGGCGGATCGTCCAGGTCGAGTGGGTGCGGGCCGACAAGGGGTCGTTCTCGGTGATCGTGTAGGTCTCCAGGGCGTCCTCGGTGAATTCGAGGCCGTCCGGGTAGACCCGGGTGCCGCCGTAGCGGGGGTCGACCTCCAGGCGCCATTCGCCCTTGGCCACGTCCCGGACGACCAGGCGCTCCGGGCGGGGTTCCTCCAGGGTGGCCGGGAAGCTCACGCCGAGCGGTTCGGACTGTTCCGGTTCCTGCCATTCGACCGCGTCGGTCGTGGGCCGGCGGATCGGGAGCGTCAGGTTCGAGGCGGTCGGGGCGAGGGTGAAGCCCGCCGCGTCCGGTTGCGGCCAGATCCAGGGCCAGTACGCGGAGGAGATCGCGAGCCGGACCCGGTGGCCGGGCGGGAAGGTGTGGCCGATGCCGTTCAGGTCGAGGACGAGGTCCTCCGGCTCGCCCACCTGCGCCTCCACCGACCGGTCCCGGCCGTAGCGGGCGGAGAAGTTCAGCGCGCCCCGGGTGACCAGCGTGGACGAGCCGTCGGGCGCCACGTCGCACAGGCGGGCGATCACCTGGCCCGTCGGCGCCGGGGTCGTCAACGTCAGGCTCACCCTCGGGCGGCCCAGGATCTCGATCGGCTCGCCGTCCTCCGGGACCACGAAGTCGAAGCAGGCCCCGTGCGCGTCCTCCTCGCGCTGGTCCGGCGGCAGGTCGCCCTCGTTCCCGAACGGGAAGAAGCGGCCCGCGTCCAGGCCCGTGTGCTGCGGGGAGTCCACCACCACCGGGTCGCCCTGGAAGGCGTACGTGACCGGGGTGACGTTCGGGGACGGCCAGGCCGGGTCCGTGACCCAGCGGCCCGGCAGCTCGTCGTACACCGTGGCCGGCGGGTGTGAGTCGCTGATCCAGGAGCGGAGGAGTGGTTCCGCCATCACGTCGTTGTCCGTGCCCTTGAGGTGGTGGTCCCACCACCTCAAGGTCTCCTGGAGGAAGCCGATCGCCGGGCCCGGCGGCAAGCCCCTGTCCGGGTACTGGTGCGACCACGGGCCGATGATCCCGCGCACCCGGTCCTGCGGCAGGTGCTCCACGAGCCGCAGCACCGTGTCCCGGTACGGGTCGTGCCAGCCGCCCACCGCCAGGACGGCCGCCCGGATCGCGCCGTAGTCCTCGCAGACGCTGCCGTGCCTCCAGTACGCGTCCCGCGTCTGGTGGGCGAGCCAGGTGTGGATGAACGGGTCCACGGCCTCCAGGCGCCGCAGCCACATCTCCCGCCACTCCTCGCCCACGTGCAGCGGGTCCGGCGGCCGGCACACGAAGGCGAGCATGGTTGCCGCCCAGGCGTGCATGTCCACGGCGAGGACGGAGCCGCCCATGTAGTGGACGTCGTTGTCGTAGCGGTCGTCCGTCGAGCAGACCGTCACCACGGCCTTCAGCGGCTCCGGCGCGAGCGCGGCGATCTGGAGCGAGTTGAAGCCGCCCCAGGAGATCCCGAACATGCCGACCTTCCCCGTGCACCAGGGCTGCTCGGCGAGCCAGTTCACCACCGCCACGCCGTCCGCCAGCTCGACCGCGTCGTACTCGTCGCCCGGCAGTCCCTCGCTGTTCCCGTGCCCGCGCACGTCGACCCGTACGGAGGCGTAGCCGTGCCCGGCGTACCAGGGGTGCCGCTGCCAGTCCCGGGGCGCCGTCCAGTCGCTCAGGCGGTACGGGAGGTACTCCAGGAGGGCGGGGACGGGCGCCTCGGTGACCGGGCGCCAGATCCGGGCGTAGAGCCGCGTCCCGTCCGGGAGCGGGATCCGGACGTCCTCGCGGGTCGTCTCGTACGGGAACTCGGTACGGATGCGCATGACGGATCTCCGCGGAGCTCAGTGGACGGGGTGCATGGTGCGGCGCAGCCAGGGCGAATCCTTATACCGGAGCCGTGACGCGGCGGAGCCAGCTGCGTTGTCAGTGGGGGCCGATAGGGTGAGTTCACCGGCTTTGACCAGCAGACTCGTCGAGGGGGTGGGTCGCGGTGCTGCGTGCGTACAAGTTCCTGATGCGGCCTACTGCTCGGCAAGCGCAGGCCCTTGCCGAGATGCTTGGTGATCACTGCTCGCTCTACAACGGAGCATTGCAGGAGCGCCGGGACGCCTGGCGGCACAGCTCGAAGACGAGCGTCACCTACGGAGGCCGGTCTGCCCAACTCAAGGAGATTCGGGCATTCGGTCCTGGGCGTCAGGGCCGGTGGTCGTTCTCGTCGCAGCAGGCGACCCTGCGCCGTTTGGACAAGGCATTCCAAGCGTTCTTCCGCAGAGTCAAGGCCGGTCAGACGCCCGGATACCCCAGGTTCAGAGGTGTCGGCAGATTCGACACCGTGATCTTCCCCAGGGACGGGGACGGGTGCCGCTGGGACTCCACACCCCACGACGCACAGAGTCGCGTCAGGCTGCAGGGTATCGGGCACGTCCGTGTCCACCAGCACCGCGCCGTGCGCGGCCGGGTCAAGACGATCGCGGTCAAACGGGAAGGTCGCCGCTGGTACGTCGTCCTCACCTGCGACCAGGTAGAGGCCGAACCGCTTCCCGTCACCGGATCGACCGTCGGTATCGACGTGGGCACAGTGCACTTCTTCACCGACTCGAACGGCAACCACGAGCCGAACCCGCGCTTCCTTAGCAAGATGGCCGGGGAGCTGGCCACAGCCCAGCAGCACCTCTCCACTTTCCCTCGGCGTACCAAGAGGCGGACGAGTCAGCACCGGGCCGCTGCCCGAAAAGTTGCCAAGCTGCACGCCAGGATTCGGCGGCAGCGGCTCGACCACCATCACAAGACTGCCCTCGCACTCGTGCGGGCGCACGACGTGATCGGGTACGAGGAGCTGAACACGGCGGGCATGACCAGGAGCCCCCTGCCGAAGCCCGACTCTGAGCAGCCCGGCGCCTTCCTGCCGAACGGTGGGGCCGCGAAGGCCGGGCTGAACCGAAGCATCCTCGACGTGGGGTGGGGCCAGTTCCTCGCGATCCTGGCGAATAAGGCCGAGAGTGCCGGTCGCCGAGTGATCGCGGTGGACGCCCGTAACACCTCCCGCACGTGCTCCGAATGCGGGCACGTCGCGAGGAGGAATCGCGTCACCCAGGCACGATTCGAGTGCGTCAGCTGTGGGCTGATCGCCAACGCCGACCACGTCGGCGCACTCAATGTGCTCAGCAGGGCCGGGCTGGTCCTCTGCGCGGAGGCTTAGCCGCCGACGCAGGAAGCCCGCCGCTTCAGCGGTGGGTGGAGTCACGTAGTAGAGGGCGAAGCGGCGCCGGGGCCGTGCACCAGTGCCGAGGATCGCCTGCATGCCGAGGAAGGAGAACCGCTCCCAGACCTCCAGGCCGGAGAGGGTGAGAAGGCCCTTCGGGTGCCCGAAGAAGGCATGATCGCCTTCGGGTGGCGGCTGCTCGCCGTTCGCTTCTTCATCGATCGCCGTTCGGGACAAAAGGGCTACTCCTGGTCGTATGAGCTGATCACGAACATACCGGGGGTGGCGGGAAGGCGCCCATGGTGATCGAAACGCGACCGGATACGCTGACTTGAGCGAATCCAGCGACACATCGACAATCCGTGTGGTTGCCGGCAGCAGAAGCAGGCGTTGGAGCAGGCGTCAGCAGACAGGAGACCCCCTCGTGACCGTCGTCGGGCCGTTCGGTCTTAGCGTGCGGGACCAGGCTCTTGAGGCCGATGTCCAGGCCGGGTTGGCGGCCGTGGAGGCAGGGCTCCTCGACGCCACCAAGAGCGAGATCCCGTTCATCACGGAGGCCGCGCAGCACCTCGTCCTGGCAGGTGGCAAGCGGTTCAGGCCCCTGCTCGTGATGCTCGCCGCCCAGTTCGGCGACCCGTACGCGCCGGGAGTCGTGCCCTCGGCCGTCGTCGTCGAGCTCACCCACCTGGCGACGCTCTACCACGACGACGTCATGGACGAGGCGGACGTGCGGCGCGGGGTCGACAGCGCGAACACCCGATGGGGGAACTCCATCGCCGTCCTGACGGGTGACTTCCTCTTCGCCCGCGCCTCGCACACGCTGGCGGACCTCGGCCCCGAGGCCGTACGGATCCAGTCCGAGGCGTTCGAACGTCTGGTGACCGGCCAGATCCTGGAGACGGCCGGACCGCAGGGCGACCGCGACCCGGTCGACCACTACCTCGACGTGCTCGGCGGCAAGACCGGCTCGCTCGTCGCCGTCTCCTGCCGCTTCGGCGCGATGATGTCCGGCGCGGACGAGAGCGTCGTCGACATCCTCACCCAGTACGGCGAGCGGCTCGGCGTCGCCTTCCAGCTCGCCGACGACGTCCTCGACATCGCCTCCGACTCCCACGAGTCCGGCAAGACCCCCGGCACGGACCTCCGCGAGGGCATCCCGACCCTTCCGGTCCTGCACCTGCGCACCGCCGCGGCGGCGCACGGGCGCCCCGAGGACGTCGAGCTGGTCGAGCTGATCGACGGCGACCTCAGCGACGACGACCGGCACGCCGAGGTCCTGCGCCGGCTGCGCGTCCACCCGGCCCTGGAGCAGGCCCGCCGGGACACCGTGCGGTTCGCGGAGGAGGCGCGGGCGATGCTGGCGCCGCTCCCGGAGGGGTACGCGAAGTCGGCCCTGATGGAGCTCTGCGACGCGGTGGTCCACCGCGCGGGCTAGGGAGTGTCCGGAAGTATGGTCGTCCGCCCGAAGGGCGAGCCAGGCCAGACTTTCCGGACACGACCTAGGGGTGTGTCATCCCATAGCAGTACGCGAGGTTGAGTCCGGAGTCTGACGATTCCGAGCCGCCGGTTTGGTCAGATGGAGTCATCGACCACGGAGGTTAGGACAGACCATGGCAGAGACCCGTAAGGCGAGCCGCTACGTCGTCCCGTTCGCGGTGGCCGGAGTGGCCGCGGCGACGATCGGACTCGTACCGGCGCTGGCGGCGTCCGGCGACCCCGATCTGCCGGAGATCACGGCACAGCAGCTGATCGAGAAGATCGCCGCGTCGGACACGCAGACGCTGTCCGGCACGTTCAAGGTGAGCACCGACCTGGGCCTGCCGTCGGTGGCCGGCCTCGCCGACAGCTTCGCGGGCGACGCGGCCCGCGGCGGATCCGGCGACGCCCCGTCCACGGACCCGACCGAGATGCTGACGAAGCTGGTCTCGGGCACGCACACCCTGCGCGTGGCCGCGGACGGCCCGGACAAGCAGAAGCTGACGATCCTGGACGGCTCGGACGAGTACAGCCTGATCCACAACGGCGACGACGTCTGGGCGTACGACAGCAAGTCGAACCAGGTCTTCCACGAGAAGGGCGACGCTTCGGACCGCCCCGCCGGTGAGAAGGGCGAGAAGGGCGAGAAGGACGGGCTCCCGGGCACGCCCAAGGAGCTCGCGGACGAGGTCCTGAAGGAGGCGGGCGACACCACGTCGATCACGGTCGGCGGGACGGCCACGGTGGCCGGCCGGGACGCCTACCAGCTCGTGATCAAGCCCAAGCAGAGCGGCTCGACGATCGAGTCGATCAAGATCGCGGTGGACGCGAAGACCGGTACGCCGCTGAAGTTCACGCTGGCGTCGGTCGAGGGCGGCAAGCCGGTCCTCGACGCGGGCTTCACGAAGGTCGACTTCGGCAGGCCGGCGGCCTCGACGTTCGACTTCAAGGCCCCCAAGGGCGCGAAGGTGACCGAGGGCACGGGCGAGGGCGGCCCGGCGGAGCACGGCAAGTCGCCGGAGGACGTCGAGAAGGACCTGGAGAAGGAGTTCGGCGGCCCCGGCGGCCTGGGCGGCCTCTTCGGCGGCGCGGTGCCCGGTGCGGCCGGCGACGGCGAGGGCATGAACGTCATCGGCGAGGGCTGGACGGCGATCGCGACCTTCGACACCGGTGCCGAGGCCCCGAAGACCGACGAGGCCCCGAAGGAGGTCCAGGGCTTCCTCGACTCGCTCGGGGACGAGGTGAAGGGGAAGTTCGGCTCCGGCACGGTCTTCAAGACGAAGATCGTGAACGCGCTCATGACGGACGACGGCAAGGTCTACGTCGGCGCGGTGACGAAGCAGGCGCTCGTGGACGCGGCGAACGCGGCGAAGTAGGCCGTAGCGAGCTGTACGTACGGAATGGGACCCCGGGTGGGTCGGGGGCGATGGTCACCGACCCACCCGGGCGTTTTTCGTGCGGAACGGCTACTGCCTTACGGGTACTCCCTTACGGGAACGTCAGCTTGACGCTGTTGATGTACCCGGTGTCCTGCGCGGCCCGGTCCTGGACGCGGAGCTTCCAGGCGCCGTTGGCGACCTCCGAGGAGGCGTTCACGGTGTAGGCCTGCACGATGTTGTCGGCGCTGCCGCCGCTCTGGTTGTGCAGGTTGTAGACCGACCCGTCCGGGGCGACGAGGTCGACGACGAGGTCACCGCGGTAGGTGTGGACGATGTTGACGTCCACCTTGAGGGCGGCGGGCGCGTTGCCGGTGATGCCCGTGACGTTGACCGTCGAGGTCACCGCGGCGCCGTTGTCCGGGATGGACACGTCGGCGGCGTTCTCGAAGACCGTGCCGGGGGGCGTGGTCGTACCGGCCGACAGGGTCCAGATCGCGTGGGCGACGGCGTCGCTGTTGCGGTCGAGGGCCGTGTCGTTGATGTTCGAGGTCGTGTCGCAGGAGGAGTGGTAGCAGCGGTCGAAGGCCGTGGCCGTACCGCCCCACTTCTGGACCTGCGCGCTGCTCTTCACACGGCTGGCGCCGGTGAACAGGCCGCCGACGGGGATGCCGACGTTCTTGAACGAGGCGTGGTCGGAGCGGCCGTCGCCCTCGGTCTCGATCTCGGTGGGGACGCCGATGCCGGCGAAGTAGCTCTTGAAGGTCTGCTCGATGGTGGGGTCGTCGTCGTAGACGAAGTAGCCCGGGTTGGGCGAGCCGATCATGTCGAAGTTCAGGTAGCCGGAGAACTTCGAACGCTCCGTGGACGGAAGCTGGTTGACGTAGTACTTCGACCCGACCAGGCCGAGCTCCTCGGCGCCCCACCAGCCGAACCGCAGGTGCTTCGTGGGCTGGAGGTTGGCGCGGGAGACGGCGAGCGCGGTCTCCAGGACGGCGGCGGAACCGGAGCCGTTGTCGTTGATCCCGGCGCCGGAGGAGACGGAGTCGAGGTGCGCGCCGGCCATGAGGACCTGGTTCGGGTCACCGCCCGGCCAGTCGGCTATCAGGTTGTAGCCGGTGGCGCCGCTGGAGGTGAACTGCTGGACGGTGGTGGTGAATCCGGCCGCGTCCAGCTTCGCCTTCACGAAGTCGATGGAGGCCTTGTAGCCGGTACGGCCGTGGGCGCGGTTGCCGCCGTTGGCGTTGGCTATCGCCTGGAGGTCGGTGAGGTGCTGCTTGACGTTGGCGAGCGGGATGTCGGGCGCGGCGGTGGGCGCTGCGGGCGCGGCCGGGGCCGCGGTCGCGGAGGCGCCGGTGAAGCCGGCGAGAGCGAGTGCGGCTACGGCGGAGAGCGCGGCGGCACGTCTGGGAACGGAGAACTTCATGTGGGGGCTCCGGATTCCGAACGGGGATGGGACGGAAACGTGCGAGACGCCCCGGGGCGTGGGTGCCACGAGGCGCTGGAGCTGTGCGGGTGGTTCGTGGGCTGAATGTTCGGGGAGAAGGTGACGCTCCGTCAAGAGCGGAAACCGGTCAGGATTGTTCGCTCACCGAACGAGCGGCTTCGCGGACGTCCGGGTGCGGGTCGGACGCCAACTCCCTCAGCAGGTCGGTGACTCCAGGAGTCGACCAGTAGGCGACCGCCTCCGCGAGCGCGACCCGTACGCCGGGATCGGGGTGCCGGGCCAGCCGGGCCAGTCGCTCCAGGGGGCCGCGCCGCCGGTACGCGAATCAGCGCAGCGCCTCGCCAAGCGCGACGCCGTCCCCCGCGGCCTCGGCCGCCTCGACGCGCGCGAGCAGGACGCGCGGCGGCGGAGGCGGCCCGTCCAACGGATGCGGCCGCCGCTCCCGCAGCCGCCGCGCCCCGTACTCCCCGCGCGCCAGGCACCCCTGGCAGGTGCAGGGTGTCCGGCCGTGCGCATCGGGGAAGTACCGCCACCCGTTGACCCCACGCACCGCCCGGACGCTCCGGACCTCGCCCCGCCCGACGCCCCGGGGCAGAAACACCTCCCACCCCCGCGGATCGTCGAGCCCGCGTACGGCCCGCACGGCCTCGGCGACCGTCACCTCGGACGGCTCCCGGTCCCCGTACCGCCCGACGGTGACGGGCTCGTCGTCCGCGAGCCTGACGTGCACGGCGACGACCTCGCGCGGCCCGGGGCGGCGGGCCAGCTCACGCAGCCACTGGTGGGTGAGCGTGTACGACGGCAGTACGGGAAACAGGTACACCCCGGGCCCGGATGCCCCGAGCCCGCTGCCACGACCGTGGCTGAGGGCCCGTATCCCGGCGCGGCGGATCCGCGGGGCGTTGGCCGCGCGGGTGAGGTGCACGAAGGTCGCCATGCGGGACACGGTCCACCGGGTCGGCCGGCCGCCGCAAGCGCTTTGTGCGGGGGTGGCCATGGGGGCTCGGTTCGGCCGCGCGAAATTTTCCTTCCCGGTTCCGGTCACATCGCCGGGCGCGCCTCCGTCAGTGCTGTGAAGACGCCGGAAGGCGGACCGACGCAGAATGAGGAGAACAGCCATGACGAACCCCTCCCTCTCCCGGATGCCCAACCCCGGCCAGTTCGTGCCCGAGTTGGCGGATGTCAGTGCCGCGCTGTTCCGGGCCACCGGGAACCGGTCCGTGCCGCGGGCCACGATGAGCCTTGTGCACCTGCGCGCCGGGCAGATCGTCGGGA
The DNA here is from genome assembly GCF_040638605.1 of Streptomyces sp. NPDC026092. NCBI lineage: Bacteria > Bacillati > Actinomycetota > Actinomycetes > Kitasatosporales > Streptomycetaceae > Streptomyces > Streptomyces sp. NPDC026092. The sequence goes on along the minus strand of NZ_JBEZYN010000006.1, from coordinate 11,576 downwards.
ACACGTACCTGACCGTGCTCAACACCGCCTTCCTGCGGAAGGCCGGGGCGTCCGAGGAGCGCATCACCGCCGTCTCCTCCTGGCAGGACGCCCCGTACTTCACCGACGCCGAGCGCGCCGCCCTCGCCCTGGTGGAGGCCACCCTCCAGCCCGCCCCGCGCGGCGAGGAGCGCGTCTCCGACGAGCTGTACGCCGAGGTCGCCGAGCACTACGACGAGAAGGCGCTGGCCACCCTCACCATCGCCATCGGTCAGATCAACTTCTTCATCGCCCTGGCCGTCATCGGCAAGCCGCAGCCGGTCACCACCCTCGCCGACGAGCAGTGGGACTGAGGCCGCCGACCTCTCGAACGCCGCGTCCGAATTCCGCCAGCGCGCGGGGGCGCGGGCGCGTGAGGCTGGGGTCATGACGACTTACACCGCACGCCCCATCGCCCCCGCCGCCCTCGCCGAACTACGGCACGTGGACGACGCCGGGCAGCCCTGTGTCCCGTTCACCGCCACCGACGGCGGCGACCCCCTGCGCTGCTGCCTCCGGCCCGTCGCCGCGGGGGAGCGGGTCGCGCTCGTCTCCTACGCGCCCCTGCGCCGCTGGGCCGCCGCGACCGGGGCCCGGCCGGGCGCGTACGACGAGCAGGGGCCGGTCTTCATCCACGCCGAGGCGTGCGAAGGGCCGGTGCCGGGAGCGGAGTCGTACCCCTTCGACCGGCCCGGCGCGCTGCGCACGCTGCGGCGGTACGACGCCGAGGGACGGATCGTCGGCGGCCGGCTCCTGGAGATCCCGGCCGAGGCGACCGAGGGCTTCGACCAGGCCCTGGCGGAGGCCTTCGACGACACCCGGGTCGCGCTCGTGCACATCAGGGCCGTGGAGTACGGCTGCTTCCAGTTCGAGGTCCGCCGCGCGGGCGCGTGAACGTCACTCCACGCAGAACTCGTTGCCCTCCGGGTCCGCCATGACGACCCACGTCATCCCGTACTCCGACACCCGGCGCTGCACCGACGCGCCCAGCGTCTCCAGGCGCTCGACCTCGGCGTCGCGCTTCTCCTGGCCGGGGTGGAGGTCCATGTGGACGCGGTTCTTGACCGTCTTCTTCTCCGGGACCCGCTGGAACAGGATCCGGCGGCCGCGTCCGGCGCCCGACTTCTCGTCGTAGGGGTCGTCCGGGTGCCGGACGGCGGCCAGATCGCGCCAGGCGCGGCGACCGTCCGCGAGCGTCAGCGTGAGGTCGGCCGGGGCGGCGCCGGCGGCGAGGAGTCCGTCGATGAAGGCCGTGTGGTCCTCGTCCGTATAGCCGAGGGCGGCGGCCCAGAAGGCGGCCTGGGCGTGCGGGTCGCCGGCGTCGATCACGAGCTTCCAGTGCAGTGGAGTCATGCGACCAGTCTCGACGCGACCGGCGGGGGCGGCGAGCAGGCACGCGTACGGGAACGCGCCGGGTGCGGGAACGCGCCGGGTACCGGAACGCGCCGCGTACGGGAACGCCGCCAGGTTCAGACGCCGGCCGCCACGGCCGCCGTCCCCGCCGTCGCCTCCGCTGCCGTGTCCGCCTCCCGGGCGTCGTACGCCTCCCGGGCCGCCGCGATCTCGTTCTGGTGCCGCTCCGTCCAGGTCACGAGCGAGCGGATCGTCGTGTGCAACGTCCCGCCCAGCGCGGTGAGTTCGTAGTCCACGCGCGGCGGGACCACCGGGTGGACCGTGCGCTTCACCAGGCCGTCCCGCTCCAACTGCCGCAGCGTCACGGTCAGCATCCGCTGGCTGACCCCGTCGATCTCCCGCTTCAGCTCCGAGAAGCGCAGCTTGCGGCGGTCGAGCAGGGCGATGACGAGCAGGGACCACTTGTCGGCGACCCGGTCGAGGATCTGCCGTACCTCGCAGTCCTCCCGCGTGTCCCACTGGAAGGGGTCCGTGTCCCCGGACTCGCCGTCGGCGTAGGTGACTTCGCAGTGACTCGGTGACTTCAAAGTGCCTTCTTCCATGGCACTCGATCCTGCCGCAGGATCGGGGTGGTTACAAGAGGGAACCGACCCTCGGTCCAGTAACCGCCCCTTCCCCTCTTCCTGCCTGGAGACAGCCGTGTCCACGTCCACCTCCACATCCACATCCCTCCCCGCGCGTGCCTGGGCCCTCCTCCTCGTCCTCTGCGGGACGATCTTCCTCGAAGGCATCGACGTCGCCATGCTCGCCGTCGCCGTACCGAGCATCAGATCCGATCTCGACCTGTCCACCGGCACCGCGGCCTGGGTCATGTCCGCGTACGTCCTCGGCTACGCCGGCTTCACCCTCCTCGGCGGACGCGCCGCAGACCTGCTCGGCCGCCGCCGGATGTTCCTCGGCTGGCTCGTCGTCTTCCTGCTCTTCTCCGGGCTCGGCGGCTTCGCGACCGAGGGCTGGATGCTGATCACGGCCCGCTTCGTGACGGGCGTCGCCGCCGCGTTCATGACCCCCGCCGCGCTGTCGATCATCACCACCTCGTACGCCGAAGGTCCGCAGCGCAACCAGGCGCTCCTCGTCTTCGCCGGCACCGCCGCCGGAGGCTTCTCCCTCGGCCTCGTCATCGGCGGGCTGCTCACCCAGCTCGGCTGGCGCTGGGTCTTCTTCGCGCCCGTCCTCCTCGCGGCCGCGATCCTGCTCGCCGCGCTGCGCCTGGTCCCCAAGGAGCCCCGCCCGGAGCGGGTGGCCGGCGGCTTCGACCTGGCGGGCGCGCTGACGGCGGCCGGCGCGATGCTGCTGCTCGCCTTCGCGATCGTCCGGCTCGAACACGGCCTGACCGGCTGGCCGCTGACCGCACTCGTGGCCGCCGTGGGCGTGGCCCTCGCCGGGGTGTTCGTCGCCGTCGAGCGGCGGGCCGCCGCCCCGCTCGTCCGCCTCGGGCTGCTGCGCAAGGCCTCGACCGTCCGGGCCGACCTCGGGGCGCTGCTCTTCGTGGGGTCCTTCTTCGGCTTCCAGTTCGTCGCCACGCTGTACCTGCAGGAGCTGCGCGGCTGGTCCTCGCTGGAGACGGCGTTCGCGCTGATGGTGATGGGCGTCGACGCGATCCTCGCCCCGACGCTGACGCCGAGGCTGGTCGCGCGGTTCGGCAACGGCCGGGTGATCCTCGGCGGGTTCGTGCTCGCGGTCGTCTCGTACGCGCTGTTCCTGCCGGTCGGCCCCGACTGGTCGTACGCGGCGATGTTCCCGACCCTGCTCCTGACCGGGCTCGCCTTCTCGCTCGCGTACGGTCCGCTGACCATCGCCGCGACCGACGGCATCGCGGAGGAGGAGCAGGGGCTCGCGAGCGGGCTGCTCACGACGGCCACGCAGTTCGGCTCGGCGGTCGGGATCTCGCTGGTCACGGCGGTCTACGGGATCGTCGGCGGCGGCCTCGACGGTTTCCGCGCGGCCCTGGCCGTACCGGTGGCGATGGTGGCCCTCGGGGCCGTGATCACGGCGACGGGCGTGCGAGGGCAGGCGGAGGCCGCCTCCTTGGAGGAGGCCCCGAGGGCCGGCGTCTCCTAGGCGGGCTGGGCGGGCTGGGCGGGCTGGGGTGCCGCAGTGGGCACCGCACCTGCCCCAGCCGCCGTACCCGTACCCGCTCCCGCGTCCGTCGCCGCCCGCTCCGCGGCCGCCAGCTCCGCGCGGCTGCGGCGGGCGGTGCGCAGCGCGTCCCAGGTCAGGATGGTCAGGGCGAGCCAGACCAGCGAGAAGCCCGCCCAGCGCTCCGGCGGCATGGCCTCGTGGAAGTACGCGATGCCCAGCACGAACTGGAACATCGGCGCCAGGTACTGCAGCAGCCCCAGCGTCGACAGCGGGACGCGGATCGCCGCCGCGCCGAAGCAGATCAGCGGGACGGCGGTCACGATGCCCGTCGCCGCGAGCAGCGCCGCGTGCCCGGTGCCCTCCGCGCCGAAGGTGGCCGAGCCCTGCGAGCCGAGCCAGAGCAGGTACGCGAGGGCGGGCAGGAACTGGACGGCGGTCTCGGCCGCCAGGGACTCCAGGCCGCCGATGTTGACCTTCTTCTTCACCAGGCCGTAGACGCCGAACGAGAAGGCCAGGATCAGCGAGATCCAGGGCGGCTGCCCGTACCCGATCGAGAGGACCAGGACGGCCGTGGCGGCCACGCCCACCGCGACCCACTGCGCGGGCCGCAGCCGTTCCTTCAGGAGCAGGACGCCGAGCGCGATGGTGACGAGCGGGTTGATGAAGTAGCCGAGGGACGCCTCGACGACGTGGCCGGTGTTGACGGACCAGATGTAGACGCCCCAGTTGACGGTGATCACCGAGGCCGCGAGCGTGATCAGGCCCAACTTGCGCGGGCTGCGCGCCAGCTCGCGTATCCAGCCCCAGCGGCGCACCACGAGGAGCGCGACGACGACGAAGGCCAGGGACCAGACCATCCGGTGGGCGAGGATCTCGACCGCCCCGGCCGGCTTCAGGAGCGGCCAGAAGAGCGGGACCAGTCCCCACATTCCGTAGGCACCGATCCCGTAGAGGAGACCCGCTCGTCCCTCGTTGTCCGTCTTCACCGAACCTCCTGCCCGCGCCGCGCCGTCCTGATGAAGGTAGCGCCGCACAGGGCAGGCTGTCATGTCCGTACCGCGATACGGTCATGACCTCTCGCCGTCGGTCAGGCGAGCGCCGTCGCGACCGTCTCGGCCAGCGGGGTCGTCGGGCGGCCGATGAGCCGGGACAGGTCGCCGGTCTGCCGGGCGAGCGCGCCGCGTGCGATGGCCTTGTCGACGTCCACGAGGATCGCGGCGAGGAACGCCGGGACGCCCGCGCCGGTCAGGATCTCCTCGTGCGTCTCGGCCGGGACGTTGTTGTACGCGATCTCCTTGCCGGTCTGGCGGGCGACCTCGGCCGCGTACTCGGCCAGCGACCAGGCGACGTCGCCGCTCAGCTCGTACGCCGTGTTCACGTGCTCCTCGACCGGGCCCGCCAGGACGGCGGCGGCCGCGGCGGCGTAGTCGGCGCGGGTGGCGGAGGCGACGCGGCCCTCGCCGGCGTTGGAGACGACGGCGCCGTGGGCGAGGACGGGGGCGAGGTTGGCGGTGTAGTTCTCGGTGTACCAGCCGTTGCGCAGGAACGTGTACGGCAGCCCCGAGTCGAGGATCAGCGTCTCCGTCGCCCGGTGCTCGGCGGCCAGGTCGAAGTCGGCCTCCGGGCCGCCGAGGACGCCGGTGTACGCGAGCTGCGCGACGCCGGCGGCCTTGGCCGCGTCGATGACGGCGGTGTGCTGGGGCACGCGCTGCCCGACCTCGCTGCCGGAGATCAGCAGCACCCGGTCGCCCGCCTGGAAGGCGTCCGCGAGGGTCTCGGGCTTGCTGTAGTCCGCGATCCGCAGCTCCACGCCGCGCTCGGCGAGGGGGGCGGCCTTCGCCTTGTCGCGGACGACGGCGACGACGGACTCGGCGGGGACGCGGGCGAGGAGCTCGTCGACGACGAGACGGCCGAGCTGTCCGGTGGCTCCGGTGACGACGATGCTCATGGTGGGTTCCTTCTCCAGTGGCTTGGGGTGGGCGCCTGGGGTGGGCGATGCACTCACCGTACGTCGGACACTAACCTTCGGAAAGTACCCACTTTGAAGTAAGGTACTGGCATGGGAGTAAGTGTGGGACCACGAGATGAAGGCGAGCCGCTGAGTCTGCTGGCCGACGTCGACGGCGCCATGTGCCCGTCCCGGCTCGTCCTGGAGCACGTCACCAGCCGGTGGGGCGTCCTCGTCTTCATCGCGCTGAGCGAGCGTTCGTACCGCTTCAGCGAGCTGCGCCGCCGGGTCGGTGGCGTCAGCGAGAAGATGCTGACGCAGACGCTCCAGACCCTGGAGCGCGACGGCTTCGTCCACCGCGACGCCAAGCCCGTCATCCCGCCCCGCGTCGACTACAGCCTCACCCCGCTCGGCGAGGAGGCCGCCGGGCTCGTCAGGGAGCTGGCCCGGTGGACCGACGCCCGGCTCCCGGCGGTCGAGGAGGCGCGCGTGCGCTACGACGTGGCGAGGAGCGCGGCGGTGGCCACGAGATCGTCTCAATGAGGCGGTAGTCAGGGCCAGTTGTGCCCATACGTCGTACGATCTGCTCACCACTGGGGGCAAGTGTGAGCGTGTGTGGGGGATTCGTGACGTACGCGTACGGAAGAGTGCTGCGCGCCTGCGGGGGTGCACTGGCCTGCGGACTGGTCCTGACCGCCTGTTCGGACGCGGGGGGTGAGGACGGCAAGGCGCGTACGAGTGCGTCCCCGGCGCCGTCCGGAACCTCGACCGCGCAGCCGAGCTCGGCCGCACCCGCGCCCACACCGACCGGCCTCGAGTTCACGGCGGACCCCAAGCGGGCCCCGAAGAACGAGGCCGACGCCAAGAAGCTCGCCCTCGCGATCGTCGCCGGCCCCGAGTCCTGGGGCTCCGACTACGTCAAGCGCACCCCGCACCTCAGCGGCGACTCCTACTGGCCCGTCCTCGACACCGGCTGCACCTGGGAGGCCGGCACCCGGCCGGCGACCGTGCTCCACAACGTGACCGCCTACAGCCAGATCCCCGCGTCGACGGGGAAGGGGCTCCTGCAGGTCTCCGCGACCGTCACCGTCCACCGCACGGAGACCGACGCCGACTGGGAGATGGCCCAGACGCTGGAGGAGGCGCTCCGCTGCCCCTCCCAGCAACTGCGCGACGGCGAGCGCATCACCGGCCTGATGTCCCTCGGCAGCCCCTTCGGCGTCGGCGGCAACTTCACGGCCGCGGACTCGCTCCGCGAGGCCGGGACGTACGTCAACGACGCCGTGAAGGGCGAGCAGACGTACTCCTGGTACCAGTCCCGCGTCGGCCAGATCACCGTCGCCGCCGTCGTCAAGGGCGCACCCGGCCACATCGGCAAGGACGTCGACCGGGCCCAGATCCAGGCCCTCGTCACCATGGTCGGCCGCGCCGAGGACGCCCTGGAGGTCACGTCATGAGCAGCCCCACCAGCAGCCCGACCGGCCCCACCCCGCAGCCGCGGCCCGGCGCCCTCCAGCCGCTCCTCCCCTCCGACCCCTCCACCATCGCCGCGTACCGGCTCCTCGGCCGGCTCGGGGCCGGTGGCATGGGCATCGTCTACCTCGGGCGTACGGAGCACGGTGAGCTCGCCGCCGTGAAGGTCACCCACGCCGACCAGGCCGAACAGGCGGACTTCCGGGAGCGGTTCCGGCGCGAGGTCGAGGCCGCGCGCCGGGTCGTCAGCCCCTGGGCCGTCCCCGTGACCGGGGCCGACCCGGACGCGCCCGAGCCGTGGATGGCGACCGCCTTCGTCCCCGGGCCCTCCCTCGGCGAGGCCGTCGCCGCGCACGGCCCGCTGCCCGAGCGGAGCGTACGGATCCTCGGCGGCGCCGTCGCCCGCGCGCTCGCCGCCGTCCACGCGGCCGGGCTCGTCCACCGGGACGTCAAGCCGGGCAACGTCCTCCTCGCCGTCGACGGCCCCCGCCTCATCGACTTCGGCATCGCCCGGGCGACCGGCGAGACCGCGCTGACCTCCACCGACATGGTCGTCGGCACCCCCGGCTTCCTCGCCCCCGAACAGGCCGAGGCCCGCGCCGCCGAGATCGGCCCGCCCAGCGACGTCTTCGCCCTCGGCTGCCTCCTCGCCCACGCGGCGACCGGCCGCCCGCCCTTCGGCACGGGGGCGGTCGACGCCCTCCTCTACCGCACCGTCCACGACGAGCCCGATCTCGCCGGCGTACCGGAGGGGCCTCTCCTGGACCTCGTACGGTCCTGCCTCGCCAAGGACCCCGCCGACCGGCCCACCGCCGAGGACGTCGTCGCACGCCTCACCGAGGACACCCCCGGCGCGGCCGCCGACTGGCTGCCCGCCCCCGTCGTCCGGACCATCGCCGAACGCTCCGCCGCGATGCTCGCCCTCCCCGAGATCGACCGCACCGAACACGGAACACCGGTCGCCCCCAGCCAACCGGCGGCCGGCAGACGGAAGTTCCTGCTCCTGGCCTCCGGCGGCGCCGCCGCACTCGCCGCCGGCGGCGGCATCGCCGCCTACGCAGCGCTGCGCGACGACGACAACGGCAAGAACGGCAGGACCGCCGCCCCGCCGCCGAAGAAGCGGCGCTGGATCGTCGGCGTACAAGCCGACCTGACCGGCCCCGCCAAGGACATCGGCCGCGCCCAGGAACGCGGCGCCCGCCTCGCGGTCGAGCTGTTCAACGCCCGCAAGGACAAGCCCTTCACCCTCGAACTCAAGGTCTCCGACGACGCCGGCGACAAGAACAAGGCCCTCGCCGCCGCCCGCGTCCTCACCGGCGACCCGGACGTCCTCGGCGTCCTCGGCCCGACCTCCGACTACACCGGCCTCAACGCGCTGCCCGCGTACGACGAGTCACGGCTGCCCCTCATGACGGTCTCCGCCGGGCTCAACCTGCTGACCCTCACGGGCAGCCAGGGCCTCTCCGTGCTGCGCGCCTGCCCCCAGCACCCCATCGCCGGCAGCTGCCTCGCCTACTACGTCCTCAACAAGACCGCGAGCGTCCGCCCGGGCATCCTCCAGGAACGCACCGACGACACCTACGCCTGGCAGTACATCGGCGGCGCCAACTTCGCCTTCCGCGACGGGAAGGTCGTGCCCGTCCCCCGTGTCGTCCCCGGCCCCACCACCGACTACAAGCGGATCCTCGGCTCGATGATCGCCGAGGGCATGGACGCGTACGTCCACTGCGGCATCACCCCCAGCGCCGTCCTCGCCGCCCGCGCCCTCGACGAACTCGGCTTCACCGGCATGAAGATCACCGGCCAGCACGTCTTCGAGTCCCGCTTCCTCACCGAGGCCGGAGCCGCCGCCGAGGGCTGGATCCTCGGCGCGCCCGTCACCGACCCGACCACCCGCAAGGAGGCGGCCGCCTTCGTCGCCGCCCACCGCACCCGGTACGGCGCGCCCCCCGCCTACTACGCCGGCGAGTCCTTCGACGTCGTCAACCTGCTGATCCAGGAGGTGGAGAAGGCCGCCAAGGGCGGGCAGCGCCCCGACCGCACCACCCTCACGCCCGCGCTGCGCAAGGCCACGTACACGGGCGCCATGGGCGGCTACACCTTCGACACGGAGTCCGGGAACCTCACGGGCATCGGCACCTTCATGTACGCCGTCCGCAACGGCCGCTTCGCACCCCTGGAGTTCGCGCCCGCCGGCCCGCCCAAGAACAGACGGACCTGACGCGTGCGGCCCCTCCGACCCGCCGATCCCTCGGCGATCGCCGGCTACCGCCTCCTCGGCCGGCTCGGCGCCGGCGGCATGGGCGTGGTCTACCTCGCCCGCTCCGCCGGCGGCGCGCTCGCCGCGCTCAAGCTGATCAGGGCCGAGCACGCCGCCGACCCAGGATTCCGGGAGCGGTTCCGGCGCGAGGCCCTGGTCGCCCAGCGGATCACCGGCCGCTGGGTGGTCCGGGTCCTCGGCGCCGACCCGGAGGCCCGGGAGCCCTGGCTCGCCACCGAGTTCGTCCCGGGCCCTTCGCTCGCCGAGGCCGTCGGCCTGCACGGCGCCCTGCCCGAGGCGACCGTACGGGCCCTGGGCGCCCGGCTCGCCGACGCCCTCGCGGACATGCACGAGGCCGGGCTCGTCCACCGGGACGTCAAGCCCGGCAACGTCCTCCTCGCCCTCGACGGGCCGCGCCTCATCGACTTCGGCATCGCCCGGTCGGCCGGGGCGACCGCCCTGACCGCCACCGACGCGATGATCGGCACCCCCGGCTTCCTCGCCCCCGAGCAGGCCCGCGTCAGCGGCGCGGGCGAGGTCGGCCCGGCGAGCGACGTCTTCTCGCTCGGCTGCGTGCTCGCGTACGCGACGACGGGCCGCCGCCCCTTCGGTACGGGCACGGTGGCCGCGATCGTGTACCGCACGGTCCACGAGGAGCCCGACCTCGACGGCGTACCGGAGGCGCTGCTGCCGCTGGTGACCGTCTGCCTGGCCAAGGACCCCGCCGACCGGCCGACGGCGGAGGAGACACGGGCGCGGCTCGGCCGGGCCGACGAACCGGCGGGGGACTGGCTGCCGCCGGGACTGCCCGCGCTCATCGCCGAACGCTCCACCCGCGTCCTCGACCTGCCCGTCGCCGAACCGACCGTCGTCGTGCCCTCCGCCGACCCGACCCCGACCACGCCGTCCCGGCGACGGTTCCTCGCCCTCGGCTCCGCGGCCGCCGTCGCCGGCGCGGGCGGCCTCACGGCCTGGCTGGTGAACCGCGAGCCGGGGGCGGGCGGCACGAACGGGGGTACGGGCACGGGCGGGCCGTCCGGGCCCAGGCCCGCCTACACGATCGGCGTCCAGACCGACCTGACCGGCCCCGGCAAGGCGTCCGGGCGCGCCCAGGAACGCGGGGTGCGGCTGGCCGCCGAGACCTTCAACGCCCGCGCCGACCGGCCCTTCGACCTGGCGGTGAAGGTACGGGACGACGGCGGCGACCCGCGCCGGGCCGCCGCCGTGGCCGAGGAGTTCGTGAAGGACGCGTCCGTCATGGCGGTGATCGGCCCCACGAACAGGGAGACCGTCGTCGCCGGCTCCCAGGCATACGACAGGAGCCAGCTCGTCTTCGCGACCGTCGGCGTCGGCATCGACCCGGGCGACCTGACGATCCAGACCGTCAACCCGGTCTACCGCGAGATGCGCGCCCCGCACGACATGCTGCAACTCCCCTTCACCAGCGTCGCCATCATGACGAAGGCCAAGCGGACGGCCGTGGTCGACGATCGCGCGGCGGGCGACTTCAGCTGGCGGACGGCCAACTCCGCGCAGAGCACGATGACGCAGGTCTCCGAAGCGGTGACGGTCCATCGGATCGCCGCCGACAGCGAGGACTTCGGCCCCGTCGTGCGCGAGGTCCTCGCCGCCCGCCCGCACGCGGTCCTCTACGCCGGGGTCTCCCCGCGCCGGGCCGGACTCTGCGCCCAGGCCCTGCGCGCGCAGGGGTACAACGGCCTGTGCGGCGGCGTCGAGTACGCGCTCGGCCCCGAGTTCCTGTCCGTCGCGGGCACGGCGGCCGAGGAGTGGTACTTCGGCACGACGTACGTCGACCCGGCGCTCGTACCGGCCGCGAAGGCCTTCACCGCCGCCTACCGCAAGCGCTGGGGGCTGTCGGAGCGAGCGGTGATCGAGCCGTTCGCCGCCGAGGCGTACGACGTCGTGACGGGCATCGCCGCGAGCATGAGCGACCTCGTGTCGGACCAGAAGCTGGACATCGCGCGGAGCGCCGTGCGCGGGGCGCTGCGGCTGTTCCCGTACCAGGGGATCACGAAGAAGTACGGCTTCGACGAACGGAACGTCACGGCGTTCAAGTTCATCAAGGAGATGTTCCTCTACCGGATCGAGGGCGGCACCCCGCGCTACCTCGGCCCCTTCGAGGCGGCGGCGGAGGGCGAGAAGAAGCGGCGGAAGTTCGACTGAGGGGCGCGGCGGAGGACGGATGAGGGGCGCACGGAAGACGGACGAGGGGCGCGACCGATGTTCCGGTCGCGCCCCTCAGATCTGCCGCATTCAGCCGACGACGGTCCAGGTGTCGTTTCCGGCGAGGAGTTGTCCGAGGTCGCCCTTGCCGTGCTGTTCGATGGCGGTGTCGAGTTGGTCGGCCATGAGGGTGTCGTA